>CAYHGV010000006.1:0-45869 GCA_964356135.1 uncultured bacterium | reverse complement strand
GCCTTCATCCTTTTCTTTCAAGGCCATAATTTTACAGGAAGTATAGGACATTACCCGCAAGAAAAGACAGATAGGACATAAATGTCCATTTAGAGGACAAAGATGTCCGTATTTTTAGAAAGTAATGTGATGGGCGTTTTCCGTTCTAATTTCTAAGTTCCTGAATTTCAAAAACTTAACAAACACTTTTATTTTCCCCCCGGTTTGGCACGGGAATTGCTTTTTTATTTAACTGGCTACGAAAATTAAAAACTAAAGCCGAAAGGAGGTGATTAAACATGAAAACTTTGTTTAAGCTATCACCGGTTTTTGCCGTTACGGTTCTACTGCTCGCTCCGATACTTGTCCAGCCCACTGATGCATTCGATAACGATGAAACCTGGGGTGGGAATGGAAATGGTGTAGTATGGAAGAATGGTCAGCCAGCACTCGTTCACCCTTGGGCAACCTGGACGATGAATGTTGATTGGGGAGCCTCTGTAGATTCCATAGAGGGTGCGTGGCTCCAATCAGGACTTGGAGCATACGGACCAATCTATGGTCATAAAGACCATGGTTCCTCCAGCTGTTACGGCGAGGGCGTCTGGAGTTGCACATCTCCCACATCGTTCGGCGGTATATGGTGGGGATACTTTCACTCCCCAACTTCTGATTCGGCAAGAGGCTTTTGGAAAGTAACCTGGGGCGCAGATTCTGGTAACGGAGAATGGTGGGGAGTAAGAACTCGGTGATGAAATAAACCGCAAGGGGGCAGATTTCTGCTCTGCCCCCTTGACTTATTGAATAGGAGGCGTTATAAAGGGTTCAAGGAGGAAATATGAAAAGAGGAGTAAGTTTTTTGACCTTTTCCATAGCTCTTGCTTGTGGGGCGGTTGTAGTCCCGGTTGAAGCCGGGGTGATTAAAGATGATTGTTTGGTGAATGCCGATACCTCCGGTAGATGTCCAAAAGTGTCTTTACCTCCTCCCCCTTCATCAGCAGGCATGAATCGCACGGGCGAATGTGTGGTCGTATGGGTGGATGAAAGAAACGGTGACCCGGACATTTACTGCCAGCGATACGACGCAGCCGGCAATCCTCGGGGCGAAAATTTCAGGGTCAATGCAGATTCGGGAATGGATCGGCAAGCTGCACCTTCGGTAACGGTAACCGAGACCGGCAGTTTTATTGTCACCTGGGGAGAACAGTTAGGCGACCTTCATATTTTTGCCCAGCGCTATGATGAGAATGGCAATCCGGTTGGGAGCAGGATCTCGGTTGATAGTGGCCTGACGCGCGGAGGAGAGAAATCCTCGGTTGCCGGGGATGGAAAAGGAAATTTTGTCGTGGCATGGGTAAACTCTGGACAAGAACTCTATCCATACATCAGGTTATTCGACAGCTCGGGAACCCCGAAGACCGGCAGTATCAAGGTCTGCGACACCCTCCAGATTTCTATGGGTGCCGGTCCATCGGTAGCGATGGACAGCGCCGGTAATTTTGTGGCTGTCTGGCGGTATAAGAATATCATCTATACCCGATATTTTGACCCCTCGGGCGTTCCCCAGGGCGCAGCGTTCAGGGTGAGCGAAGATACAACCAGCCGAAAAGATTATCCTTCAGCCGCGATGAACGACCGGGGAAACCTCGTGGTTGCCTGGTTTGCTGAGAGAAATGGTTATTTAGGAGTTTATTGCCAGGTATTTAATGTTCAGGGTTCACCCATCGGCAACAATTTCGAGGTGGGCACCTTAGGAGTCTCGAAAGATAACCCTTCGGTAGGGATAGATGGAAATGGAAATTTCACTGTTGTGTGGCGTGATGAAAGGGTCAGCGAATCCAACCCGGATATTTATGCCCAGTGTTTTGATAGGAACGGCAAATCTCTTGGATTGAATTTCAAAGTAAACGATGATACGGGTGAACATTCTCAAGACTATCCCAAAATTGGGGTCTCCAATTCCGGAGGCTTTTTCATAGCCTGGATGGATTCGAGAGAAGGCTCTTGTGTCTACGGTCAGCGATACGCTTCCAACGGAAAACCGACAGACCAGAACATAAGAATAAACGATGATGAAGCATCAGCCCATCAAATAAATCCCCGGATAGCAATAAGCAGCTCAGGCGAATTTCTCATAATGTGGTGGGACGCTAACGACTCCCGAACCTATCTTCAAATGTTTGATGCAGAAGGCAACCCTGAAGGAAACAACCGATTCTCGGATATTATTCCCGCCGGTACCTCGGTGGCTACGGACAGCGCGGGTAATTATGTAATTGTAGGAGAAGAAGATGTGCCCGATAGTTATTACCACGATATCGTCGGTCAGAAGTTTGACCGGGAAGGTTTACCCCTGGGAACGAAACTCAAGGTGAATACTGAGTATGGTTATAATAGTAACTCGGTAGTAGGTATGAATCGTAAAGGACAGTTTGTGGTAGCATGGGTAAATGAGAATCACATCTTTGGTCAGCGGTATGACGGAAACGGCAATCCGATGGGAACGGTTTTTCCAGTTTCTGAGGATACGATACTCACCTCAGACCCGCCTGATGTTGCGGTCTTTGACGACGGCGGTTTCGCCTTTGTCTATCAAAGACCTGCAGCAAATTGGCTAAGCGAGGTTCTCGTGAGATGCTACGATACAGAAGGTTCACCGTTGGGACCAAGTTCGAGGGTAGGTAAACCACCTATGATTTCTTCCCACTATCCTGCCATCGCCTCGGACGGCATCGAAAGATTTGTTGTGGTATTTTATGGTGCTTCTACTATTGTTGGCAGTGGAATCTTTTACCAACTCTATGATTTACAGGGTAACACCATCGGTCCTAACCAGTGGGTGCCGGGCGCTAAAATAAATCCTGACCCTGCGACCGTAGTAGCAGCAGTAGCAATGGACACTTCCGGCAGGTTTGTCATATTCTGGACACAGCAGATGAATTCGTTTGGGAACCCGGATGTATGGGCACAGGGCTTTGGCGCTGACAGCATACCCTATACTGATGCCGTGCAGATAAACAACCAAGACTCCTTTCCATATAACTATCAATTTGTCACCGCCCGCGGGGTTGCTGTTGCTAAAGACCGGGTCGTGTTTACCTGGAGGGATAACCGGCGGCACAAAGGCTGGGATATTTACGCCAAGGTTACGGACTGGGACATAGCCGGCATAGATGAAAGCGTAGAACGTAGAGTGTATAGCAGAACATTAACAGTCTTTCCCAATCCCGCCCGGCATATCGCCAGCATTAGCTTCACCCTGTCTGAATTCGGTCCGGTCTCATTAAAAATCTACGATGCCTGCGGCAGATTAGTCCAGACGCTCATTCGAGAGAGACTAAAAGAAGGTGAGCATACCCTTAAATTATCAACCGAGAATCTCCCCCAGGGCGTTTATTTTATTGAACTAAAACAAGGTGAAAAAAGGACTACTGAGAAACTGCTCGTATTAAAATAACCCGAGTTGTTTAATGAATTCCTCTCCAACTATTTTTGAGAGACCGAAGCCCTTTAAGTAATAAATGGGACGGGAGTTTCTGACCTTCTCGGTGAGAATTATTACTGCCCCCACGAGGACGCCAAATTTTTTAAAGGCCTTCAATTAAGGACGGTTCAAATATATATTCTGGGTTATGTCAGACTAACTATCTTAACTTAAAATCAGACCCCCAACGCTCTAACAGCTATCATAATTTTCTATTTTTTGAAAGCATCCCATTGTGCCCCTTTACTCGCGTGAATAATTAAACAAATTTTTCACCTTGATTGTTAGTATTTATCGTTTCCCTTTGGAAGGTTCGGTATGAATTGTTACCTTTGCTCCGGGCAGGTGTTGTTTAATATCCCGTTCCAGGTGGTCGCAGACCTTGTGCGCTTCGTCGAGATGGGTATCCGGTGCCATTACCAGGTGCATATTCACTATGAAGCTATCATCGTGATGAACGATTTCCAGATTGTGATAGCGTAAGAAGAGTTCGCGATGCTCTTTGAGGATATCGGAGAGATGGTCTTTCGCTTCCGGCAGGTGAGAAACTTTTTTTGCCGGGTCGGCATGCACCACCACATCGGCTCCGGGTAGTATTTCCGAAACTTTCTCTTCCGCTTCGCTGGCAATTCGATGCGCCTGGATAAACGACAGCTCGCTCGCCAATAAAAGTCTCATATCGACAAAACTCTCGGGACCGGCGGTGCGGATGCGCAGAGCTTCGAGCCGGTTGACGCCGGCAATCTGATTGATGGCTTCTTCGATCTTTTGACGCGCCCCGGACGGCGCTCTGTCTAACAAAACATCGATCGCCCGCACAGCCAGGCGGATCGAGACGACGATCACGATAACCGTTACGACTAACGCGGCGATCGTATCTGCCCAGGGGAACTTTAAGAATTTATAGCAGATCAATCCGACAAGTACGACCGACGAACTCCAGATATCGGAAGAAAAATGCAGAGCATCGGCTTCCAGAGCCTGGCTTTTGTAGCGTTTGGCTGCGCGCGACAGCGCAGTCGACCGTGATATGTCAACAATAATAGAAAAAATGATAACGGCAAACGACCAGAAGTTGACCTGGACATGAACCACTTTACCCGTCAGCCGCGCTATTGCTTCGAAAATAATATAGCCGCAGGTAAGGAGCAGCAAAAGCACTTCAAACAGAGCAGACAGCCCTTCGACTTTGCCGTGACCGTAGTGGTGGGTATCGTCCGCTGGCCTGCCAGATATTTTCACCGCGAAAAAGGTCATCAGTGCCGCAACCAGATCGAGCCCGGAATGAGCCGCTTCGGAGATAATTCCCAAACTGCCGGTTAGGATCCCCACCACCAGCTTCCCACCGGTGAGAAAAACGGCGGCGATCACCGAACTCATCGCCACATTCGATTTGGCTTTATTCTTCTGTGCTTCGGCTTCGAGGCTCATCCCGGTTCTTCGGATTTAAACCCTATTCTTTTATTTACCCCTTAATCTTCGTGGCAAGCTGTTTCCCGATTTCGATAACCTTTGTATGGTCATCGGCCGACGGCGGACCGTTTATCTCAAGCGTTCCGACTACTTCGATTTTAGTTGGAGCAAGAATCTCCGCCGCCTGTTTGAGCGCTCCCCCGCCCCAACCATAGGAACTCAAAACCACCACATACTGCAGCGGTGGATGCAGTGCTTTGACCAGATGGGCGGCATAGATTGCAACCGGATGCATCCCGGCCAAAACCGTCGGCATACCGAGGACCAGAGCCCGGGAATCAACCAGGTCTTTGGCAATATCACCGAGGTCGGCATAGGAGAGGTTGTAGACACTCACTTCAATCCCCTCCGCCAAAAGTGTCTCCGCCATCGTCTTGACCATCGCCTGGGTAGCACCCCACATCGTTGTGTAGACGACAATCGCCTTCTTGCGGGTCTCGCCCGCGGTCCATTGCTGGTACGCATCGAGAATCCGGGCCGGGTTTTTATAGATCGGACCGTGACTCGGTCCGATGATTTTTATCGGAAGCCCTTTTATTTTTTCGAGCGCCTTCTTCCCCATAACCCTGAACGGCATCATAATCTCACCGAAGTATTTCTTTGCCATCGGGATCAAGTCCAGAATCTCGTCGTCATAGGTCCCAAACGCGGTATGGGCTCCAAGGAAATCGCAGGGGAAGAGAATCTTATCCTCAACCAGATAGCTGAACATCGTCTCCGGCCAGTGCAGCCAGGGCGCTTCAATGAACCGCAGGGTTTTGTCGCCGAGCTCAATCGTCTCTCCATCCTTTACCGTCCGTATCCGTGCCGGCGCCACCCGATAGTAGACCTGAGCCATCTTCGCACCCTTTTCGCTTGTTACCAGCACCGCTTTGTTACTCGCCTCGAGGATGAAGGGAATCGCGCCCGCATGGTCAGGTTCGGCATGATTCATCACCAGATAGTCGAGCAACGCCAGGTCGGTTTTCTCGGAAACCTTTTCCATGAATTCTTTTTCAAAACCGGGATTGACGGTGTCGATCAGCGCGGTCTTCTTTTTCCCTTTCACCAAATAGGAATTATAGGTCGTCCCCTGGGGAAGGGGAATCAGCGCATCGAACAGCCGCCGGTTAAAATCTTTAATCCCCACCCAGTAGACCTCCGGCCCAATCTCGGGAATATTGTATGGTTTCATTATCTACCTCCGGTTTCTATTGCTCGCTTTTGCTCATGCTGAATTTTACAGCAATTTCTTTTCACCTTCAATCTTCTTGAGGGGCGCAATATCCTGGCTTACCTCTAAGCAGCCAAGGTATCTCCCCTGCGGACTGCGCACCGCAAAATAGCGGATATAAACCAGCTTATCTTCGAGATTAATCCAGAACTCGGCGCTCTCCCGGCGATTGTTTTTGAAATCGTCGAGAATACGGTTGACGACGTGGAGACTCTTCTGAGGATGGCACTGCTGGACTTTGCGCCCGATGACCGCTTTGGTCCGGACAAAAATCCGATCCCTGGACTGACTGAAGTAACGGACGGTATCCTCGTTATCGATAAAGGTGACATCAACCGGCAGGGTATTGAGCAGTGCCTCCAGTTCAACTGGTGATAGCGTGCCGGTTTCAAAATTAACCATCCCGGCCTGGGGAGCACCGGTGGTGGTCGCTGCTTCGCTGCCGATTGCTGCCGCGGGCGTAAAGCGGCAGTAGCCGATCTCAGCGAACTCGCGCTTGATATCGTTCCACTCGGCTGGCTCGATGACCTTTAAGCCCGCCGGCAAGAGGATGTTTTTTTCTTTGTAAAAGTGGCTTGAGAGCATATCCGTCAGTGATGCCGCCACTTCTTCCAGTTGTCGTGCAAAATCATGAAACCCGATGGTTTTCTGGGTATCGTAGAGCCGGTAGAGTTTTTTCTTTATCTCCCGTATCGTATCGTGCTCGGTCCACATAATTGCCGGCGGTTGAGTAATGCCGTGTTTCTCAAGATAGGGAAAGAGCACGTTCTCTTCCCGCAGATAATGTTTTTCCGAATCTTTAAAACACTCAATCAGCTTGTCAATCGAGTGCAGCTGCTCCTCTGCCGAGCGTAGATCTTTGAGGGTTCTGAGAGTCTTCGCCAACTGGAGAAGCTCATCGCTAAATTTGAGCAGGAGCGTATGTTCTGCCTGTAAAATATGGACCGGGTGTCCGGACGGAGCCAACACCTCTGCTTTTTCAAGTGTTTCCTTAAAAACCGCAATGTGAACCTCGCACAGCCGCTGGATTTCTTCTCTACCCATACCTTCTTTAATAAGCTCTTCTTCAATCTCGGCGATCTCGGTGGGCGAGGTTTCACCCAGCACGGCCTTAAATTTTTCCTTTATTACATCAGGATTAGCCCCTGTGTGCAATTCCCGTATCAACTCCTTCAAAAGCTGTTTTTTATCTCCATCGGACTTACTCATGCGTCTCCTCCTTGCTTTTTATACTACTCGGCATTTCAGACATAATGTCCAAAGAAGAGAATTTGTCAACGCCCCGCTTCCTCACCGGAACCATTCGAGCGCCTGAAGTGCGGTGCCGTATTCGCCGCCTGCATGCCAGATAAAAAACCCCGAAGCACCCGCATCCTTGGCTCCCAATATCTGGGCGAGAACATAGTCCGGACCGAACCAGGGTGATTTGTAATTAAACCCCTGGACATAGGCGACAACCCGCGCCGGGGTGTCTTTCAAGAAATCCTTGGCGTTCTTGACGCTGTCGTAATAAATCCAGTAACTGCGCCAGAATTCGCCCCGCTCCCGTTTGAAGCTACCGGCAAAGTGGGAGGGATAGAGCATCGGGCAGACATAGTCGGCATACTTCCCCATCTTCGATAAATTCTGACCTTCTAACGCCAACACCCGCCAGGTTGCATAGCCGTACACATCGGCTGAGACCGGAGCGTGGATTTCAGCGCTCGCCTTTTGCAAGAACCCGGCAATCGCATCCTCTTTGGTCCAAGCAGCCTTACGACCGGAAAAACCACAGTTCCAGACATCACCGTCGGTTGGGAACCGAACATAGTCGAACTGGATCTCGTCGAATCCGAACCCCAAGACCTCGTTGGCGATTGCAATATTATAATCCCAGACCTCTTCACTCCACGGGCTGACCCAATTGTTACCGGCTTGATCCTGCCAGAGCCCGCCGGTCTTCGCATCCCTGCCGCCCAGACTGCCATGTTTTGCTAAATACGAATCCTTAAAAACCACAATCCGGGCGATGAGCCGGAGGTCATGCGCTTTTGCCTGTTTGACGAATTCGACCAGGTCGATCCAGTTTTGGCTGGCACCGATTGACCGGGCTAACGGGAGCTTCGAAGGATAGACCAAAAACCCGTCGTCGAATTTAACATCGACAACCAGCGTATTGAATAGGTGGGATTTTTCCAGGAGGCGGGCGACGTAGCTCCGATTATGGGCAACATAAGGGCTGAGGTAAAGCCCTTTATAGAAGAAACCGGGACTACACTTCGAGGTCGACGGCAAACCGCTGGTGACGAAAGCGATGCTGTCTAATTCCGCTGGCAGTGCATCGATGGCACTGGGCTTCCCGGTCCTGACTGCCCGGACGCTACAACCGATCAGCGACAGGACAACGAGAACAGCGAGGCTCAGATTGACAATAGGTTTTAGCCAGTTTGACCAGCAGGGCATGATATTCGTTGAACAGATGATGGTCGGCCGGTAGATTATTCATAAAAAAATCCTGGATTTCCGCATAGCCGGCCCCAGGCCTGACCAGCTGATGCCGCAGGCACACCCGCCGGGTGTAGGCATCAACAACAAAAACCGGTTTGTCGAATGCGTAGAGCAGAATCGAGTCGGCGGTCTCATGCCCGATACCGGGCAGGTCGAGCAGCTCCTGGCGGAGTGCCTCGGTTGGTCGTGCTCGTACCACCCGGCTCATACCGCGGTATCGCTCCCAGAACCATGTTATCATCGGCTTCAGCCGTTTCGCTTTAAGCCTGAAGAAACCGCTCGGCCGAATCAAACGTGCCAGCCGGTTTACCGCCAGTTGATAGAGCGCTTTCGGAGTTAAGAGACTCTCGGCTTTAAGATTGGCGATCGCTCGTTCGGCATTCCGCCAGTTGGTATTCTGGGTGAGAATCGCACCAACCATGACCTCGAATCGGCTTTCAGCCGGCCACCAGTGCTGAGGACCGAAGTGGTCGAAAAGCCTATGATAAATTTCTAAGACATCGGTGGAGACAAATTTTAGCATTGATTTAAACTGAGCGGACATTGATGAAAACTGATATAAAAGTCAGCATTGATTTAGACTGAAAGGACATTGATGGAGACTGAGAGAGAAAAGTAAGCATTGGGGTAAATTGATTTCCCCAAAGCCTATTCATTTCAGTTTTAATCTGTTTTCCTCAGTTTTCATCGATGCTTCTCAGAGCCCGCCTTCTAACGATTTGCGGTCTAATGCCTCAAACGCCGGCCGCATCCCCTTTTTAATTGAAAGGTATTTATGGAGTTCGCATTCGGTTTTCGGCTCAGTGCCCTGGATAAAAACCTCGACGTGCGACTCCGGGCAGTAGGATGTTGCTAACAGCCCGGTCTCGTTGCAGACCTTTTTATAGACCACACCCACCGGTATCGAGAAGTTCTCAGCCGGTTTGCCTTCGTACGCATACTTCATCATCTCCGCCCACAGCGGCGCGGCTAACCGTCCGCCCTGGGCGCCGCGGAAGATGGTTTTTTTCTGATCGTAGCCGACCCATACCCCGCAGCTCAACGATGGAGTAAATCCGACAAACCAGGCATCGGTATAATCATCGGTCGTACCGGTTTTGCCCGCTGCCGGCCGGTCAAACCCCATACTGCGGATTACCCGAGCGGTGCCGGCATCGATGACACTGCGCATCATATCAACGGTCACATAGGCAGTCTGGGGCGAGATAACCTGTTCATCCCTGGGTGTCCGTTCTTCGACGAGCTTGCCGTCGCGACCCACAATCCGGGTGATGAATATCGGATCAACCCGTTTGCCTTCATTGGCTAACACCGCAAACGCGGAGGTCATATCCAACAGGTTGACCTCACAGGCGCCGAGGCCAATCGACATGACCGGCAAGAGCCGTTCTTTGATCCCCATCCGCGCCGCATACTGGGCGACCAGTTCCGGGCCTAAATTCCGGGTGACCCGCACCGCCACTAAATTTCGGGACAGAGCGAGTCCGGTCCGTAAACTCATCGGCCCCAAAAATACCCGGTCGTAATTCGAAGGTACATAATTGCCTGAACCGGGGATCGGAATAATAATCGGCGCGTCAAGTTCGATATCGGCCGGGGTCAGACCGTTATCGATCGCCGCGGTATAGACAAAAACTTTAAATGCCGAACCCGGCTGGCGCAGCGCCTGGGTCGCCCGGTCGAAGTACGACTGGCGGAATTCCCTGCCTCCCACCAATGCCCGCACCGAACCGGTTTTGGTATCCAAGAGCACCAGTGCCGCCTGGAGATAGTCCGGCACGAGCGTCGTGTCGTTTTTGACCCGGATATCAAAATCCTTTTTCTTGAAGGGAAGATTCTCCTCGTCCTCGATTTTTAAAATCCCCTGGACAATAACTTCATTGGCTTTGCGCTGGAGTTTGATATCAAGGGTAGTATAAACCACCGAACCGCTCTTGTAGAGAAAATCCGAACCGTATTTGGTTTCTAAATAGCGCCTGACCTCTTCAATGAAATACGGTGCATCGTTCCGCCGTTCGGGTTTCGGTGCAAGTCCTAACGGGGCAGCGGAAGCTTCTTCCCACTGGGCACGGGTAATAATTTTTTCTTCGTAGAGTTTTTTCAAGAAGAGATTGCGCCGCCGAAGACAGCGTTCGGGTGCCCGATACGGAGAATAGATCCCGGGTGCTTTTACGAGAGCAGCAATCAGCGTGCATTCCGGCAGCGTCAGGTCCCAGACCGGCTTACGAAAATAGGTCTGGGCAGCAGCCGCGACACCGTAGGCGCCATAGCCGAAGTAGACCTGGTTTAAGTACATCTCAAGGATCTCCCGTTTCGAATAGTAGCGTTCGAGCTGAACGGCTAAGATCGCTTCTTTCAACTTTCGTATTAAACTCAGCTCCTTCGTCAAAAACATATTTTGCGCCAACTGCTGGGTGATGGTTGAGCCGCCTTGAACAACCCGACCGTGAGTAAGGTTGGCGATGGCTGCGCCGCCGATTCGCACCAGGTCCAGTCCCCAGTGGTTATAGAAGCGCTTATCCTCAACCGCGACAAAACTCTCGGACAAATATTTAGGAATCTTGTCGAGCGGGACCGGATCTCGCCGCTCGGAGAAAAACTCATACACCAGGTTACCCTCATAGTCCATGACCTTGGTAGCAATCGGCGGCTGGTAGGAGAAGAGTGCCGCCGGCGAGGGCAGGTCTTTCTTAAGACCGTAGAACGCACCGACGATGATTCCGATAAGGAGCGCGGTGAGCGCAGCCGTGACTCCGATACTGATAAAAACTACTTTGATTTTCGACATGGTTGCCCTTGGTTATCTATTATTCCACCCGTACCGTCTTCAGTATTTTATCGAAACCAGAAGCCTTCATCCGGTAGAAATAGATGCCGGCGGGCAGTTTTCTTTGATGCTCGTCTCGACCGTTCCAGACCGCGGTATAGGAACCCGGTTCCAAAACTCCCTCGACCAGAGTCTTAACCTTTGCCCCGAGCGCATTATAAACCGAGATTGTCAGCCAGCCTTGATCTGCAACCTCGTAGGCAATGGAGGTATGGCTGCGAAACGGTGTCGGTGCGCCGAGCGCAAGCGCAAATCCAGGGCTACCGATTCGCACCGGCTCTTCGACGGTCGTAACCGGCTTTTCGATAAAGTCAATCGTATCGTAGAGTGCCTGGGCTTTGTCAGCATTTGCCTGGAGGTCGGTGAGATTATCGCCGGCGATGAAAACAAATGCAACCGTATCCTCGGCGCCGGCCGCAAGGTTGAACGGCCCGGCGGCAACGAACACCGACCAATCGGTACTGCTGCTGCCGTCGGTTTCTTTGATTGTCCCAGAGAGAAATTTGAATGCGGTCGAATCATGCCAGACGGTGTTTGCCCCTTGATAGACATAGACCGGATTTTCTAAGAGACTGACATTGGAAGCCTGATGCGGGTCGAGGACCTTCACCCCGACATGAGGATTATCGGTACTTCCCTGCTTCATATAGCCGAGCCGGCGACTTGCATCGACGCCGCCGTTATTCAGCTGAGGGTTTACGCCCATATCGAAATCGGCCATAATTCCGGCATAGAGACCATTGATCGCAGAAACGCCGGTATTGATCAGCTTGTAGCGCAGAATGACGAAGTCATTGTAAGGACTATCTTCCCAGGCAAACCCCCGTTGATACACCTGGAGCCCTTTCTTTCTTCGGTGGCCGGAATCATCGAATCGAGCCCGACTGTCCTGATCGGAAATGAGATCTTGACCGATCGCAACCTGACCTTTTGGATTGGTGGTTGTTTTCCAATCGGTACAGTTCGAGTCATTGCTGGCATTATCCGGATACATCCAGTCCGAGACATAATCGAAACCGGTTCCGGCTAAGAACGAAGAATGGTAAAGCCAGTTCGAACCGCTCTTGGGATACTTGAAACCCTTCCCCTGCAGATTCACATTCAAAAAGCCGATCGAACCATGTTCGGTGACGGTGAGCACAACGTTACCGATATTGTGGTCGGCGAACGGATAGCGGGGAGTGCCGATCTTCAAATCGAAGTTGAGCTCACCTAAAGGAGCATGCGACAGTAGCGTCTGATTCAACGATAGGGTAAACGGAATCTTTGCACCATCCGCGACCGTCGTGTCGATCGCGATTCTAAAGCCATCACCTGCCGCTTGACCGCCTTTGGCAATCGTTCCGTACGAGGAGTTGTTATCGAGCAGGGTTATTGCCGATGAACTGGTTGAGAGCGTGCCGGAAATGCCATTCAGGTCAGTGTCGCCGGAATTCAGAAGACCGAGTTTAATAGTGACGGTTTCACCCGGGTCAGGATTGCGGTCGGGATTCACCTGCCCGGCATCGTCAACATCGGTCTGGGCGATACTGAGTGCCGTCATCGGGCCGCTGGTCAGGCTGCCGGTCATGACCAGAGCAAAATGCTGGGGACCGAACGGCACATTATTGGCTTTCACCCGTATCTTCCAGGTTCCGCTTGCCGGATCGTTGACAAAGACATTCTCTTCAACGTTCTTGGTATCGGATGCCCCGCCGGTCTTTGATTGATTGTTCTCAAAGATATTGCCCAGATAGACATCGCCGGTCGGAGCGGTAACTTCCAAATTCAAATCATTCACCAGAGCCGGATTTGCATTCTCGGCTCCCGGATAGTCGGTCCAGACCAGCGTTACCCGGAATGGGTTGGTTGTGCTCGCCACATCGACCTTGGCTAAGAGCACCATTCCGGTCTGGAGCCCGACCGTGTAATCGATGACCTTGAGCTTTCGTTCTTCATTGCTGAAATAGAGGGCATTGTCGATTGCGGGACGACCCCACCCGACTCTCCGATGAGGAACCGGGTAATCGGCAAAATCGGTCTCGACCGAATTAATCAACATTGCTTTAATCAGAGCTGCACTCGGAGTGAATCCGTTGGCCGAAACCTTTGCACCGGTTGGATACCAGCCGTCGGTAAAATACTGCCGGAGTAATACTGCGGTGCCGGCAACCGCCGGACACGACATAGACGTTCCGCTGTAGGTCGCATAGCTGGCGTCACTCGCACCATAGGCTGAAGCCAGGTCACCGGGAGCCATGACCGTCGGTTTGATTCTGCCGTCCTGGCTTGGGCCGCTGGAAGAATAGCCCTGTGCCGTATTCGCGGCGAAACCGTTAGCCGTGGCGCCGACGGTCACGACATTCTTGGCATTCCCGGGATTGCCGGTATAAACGCTGGGCGGATTGTTCCCGCCGGAAAATAATACCAGATAGTCAGGATAATCCCACATCGTCTGGTCGGCTTCAGCGCAATCTAAGGTATACGCCCGGCTCGTACCGCCCCAGGAGTTGGAGACAATCCGGGCACCGCCGGCTGAATTACCATTATAGGGAATGGAGAGGCTATACTCTAAACTCGCCGCATGGATAATCTGCCCGGGATACTGTGCTGAACCGCAGTCGATGAAAAAAATTTTCGACTCCGGCGCCATGCCGTCATTCGTATTCGTTCCACCTACCGGCTCGTCGTTGCCGCCGACCGTACAACCGGTATGGGTGCCATGGTAGTAAGATCCACCTTCATCGCCAAAGGTGAGGATCCCATCCGGGTCATACGCAGATTTCTGATAGGCGATGATTTTGCGGTGGTTGGGATAGTCGCCAAAATTGTCGATCGAAACACTCGGGTCTCGAAACATCTCATGGGTCGTTCGGATTCCCGAATCGAGCGTCGAAACTATTTGACCTTGACCTTTGAGCCCTTTATCCCAGACCCTCCGGGTGCCGGGGTCAAACGTCTGAAGAACCCACTGGGCTTGTGCATTGTAACCGTATTTCTCATAAAACGGCTCAATCCAGCGAACCGCTTTTTCTCGGGCGACCTTCGTAAGTTGGAGAGGAGAAATAGCGACCTTGATCAGCTTGTGCCACTTGTTTTCCCCGGTTTCGAGTACTCTGCCGCCCAGAGCGATCAACTGGTCCTGCACCGGCTTCTGCGCTTCTTCGGCAAAAATGACCACGATCGCAGTATCAAGCTGGCTTCGGCTCAGGTCGAGTTCCCGGGATACCTTATACGCAGGCTGGTAGAGTCCGATCCAGCCAATTCTGTTTACCGCCGAGAGCCGGGTTTTAGTCTCTTCGCTCATCTTAACGATATAAGCATAATTCGGCAGATACCCGCAAACCTCTGCACCCGTGGCATCTAACAGTCTCGTATCCTCTTCGTGTATCGGCCCCGAAAACTGAATAATGTAATACCCCACCTCATTCGGCTGATAATTACTGATTGCCAGGTCTGCGGGCAGAACGGGCTCGCCGGCACGGGTATCGAATACGATTCCATTCGACAGCGAGATGGTGGTTGGGTTATCGTCGGTTTCGGGAAGAAATCGCTCAATGGTTCCTTGCAGGAATGCCGTTGATTTGCCCAGCGGTTCTTGAGCCATCACCACAAGCCCGCCGCTCAGGACAAAAATAAAGAATAGTTTTTTAACCATTTCTTTCTCCTCCTGGGTAATTAATGAGAGTTGTGCCCATTACGATTACATTTTCGTATCAACCAAAACTATTTTTTTAATCGTACTGTAATCCCCAACCTGGAGCCGCAAAAAATAAATTCCGCTTCCCAGATGCTGTCCGTGGTTATCGCAACCATCCCATTGAAGTTGATACCGCCCCGGCTTTTGCTGACCAGCGAAGAGCCGCGCTACGCTCCGACCGGTGATATCATAAACCTCCACTCGGACCTCCCCGTTTCTTTTGAGTCCATAACCGATAGTCAGTTTTTTGCTGAACGGAGTCGGGTTGATCATCTCAAAACCAAAAGCCGTAACCGGGATTTCACTCACTCCGGTTCTGACCGAAAGCTCAAGGGTATCGGTATACGCACCGCCGTTCCCTTCCACCACCAGGGTAAAGGGAATCTCAGATCCGCTGTTCGTTGTCGAATCCGCCCAGAGTCTGAAACCATCACCTGCGGCTGTGTCATAGCCAAAAATTGTAGAATAAAGCGAAATGCTGTCAAGAATAGTAATCCAGGGAACGGAGGTCCAAAGCACGGCTTTCGTCTCGACCGAAGGCCAGGTGCTCGTATTCGACAAATAAACTTTGAAATCGACCGTATCGCCGGATGGAAGTTGAGCGTTGGCAACGCCGTCGAGTTCGTAGCCGGCACAGGCGATTTCAGGTCGTCCGCCCACCCCGCCGGTAATAACCAGTGCATACGGTTGGGGACCCTGGGGGATATTCCTGCCGCTCACTTTAATTTGCCAATCCCCGGCTTCCGGTTTATTGACCCGCACGCACTCTTCCACATTCAAGGAATCGTATGCGCCGCCGGTTTGGGATTCTCCACTTTTATAATTATTCCCTTTGAAAGTAGCGCCGGTTGGACCAATGACCGTCAGGTCCAAATCATTAACCAGGACAAGACCGGACCACGGCACGCCGGGATAGTCGGACCAGACAAGTGTAATCCGTAACGGTAGAGCAGGGTCGTCGACCGTAACATCGTAGGTCTGCTCATCACCGGTATTACACCCAACAGTCTCATCGGTGAGGAGCAGCTTACGCTGATCTCCGGGGAAATAGAGCACGCTATCGAGGTCGATTCTTCCCCATCCCACTTTAACATCGGGTATGGTATGATTGAAAATATCGTTATCGGTTGAATTTATTATCAGAGCCTTGAGCAGCGCAGCTGAAGGGTTAAAACCCGAGAGCGAGTCCTTCTGCCCGCCGGGATAGAAACCATCGGTGAGATACTGACGGACCATCACCGCAAAGGAAGCCGCACAAGGAGAAGCCATACTCGTTCCCTCATACTTGGTATAATTACTTCTCGTGCCGCCTTTGGCTGAATAGAGAATACCCGGTGCAACAACCGCGGGTTTAAGTCGGCCATCAGCCGCCGGCCCGGGTGTCGAGTAATCGGCAGCCATGTCCGCATCCAGCCCATCGCCGACCGAACCGACGGCTAAGCAATTCTTCGAACATGCGGGTGAGCCGGAATGAATATCGCCATTGGGAATGTTACCGTTGGCAACACAGACCAGAAAGTCTTTGTGATTCCAGACAAACTGGTCTAAGGTCATCGCCATGACATCATAATTGCCATTGGTTTTATACGACCAGCTATTGGATGAAATCCGGGCTGCACCGCCCCGGTTGCCGGTATACGGCGGTTCGAACAATAGATTCAAGTCCGGGTCAAGCGTGAATCGAGTTGCGGATGCGCAGTCCATAAAATAGATTTTACATTTTGGAGCCATCCCATCATTGGGACTTACGCCCCCTACCGGCTCATCATCGCCGCCGGCAGTACCGGCAGTATGAGTACCGTGGAAACCGAAGTAAGCGTTATCGCCAAAACCGGCATCGGTATCTCCTGGTTTATAGCCGATAACTTTCCGGTGATCGGGGTAGTCACCCCAGCCGGTCAAAATTTCATCGTCATCCCGGAACATGTCGTGGTTCAGATCGATTCCGGTATCACAGGTATTGATGACCTGCCCTTCACCGCGTAAACCCATATCCCAGATTCGCCGCACATCTTTTGTCCAATCCTGCCCTACCCACTGGGCTTGGGCATTGACCGGCTCGGCTGGACGCCAGAGCTGAATCCAGGCGACCTCGTTCAGGTGGGCAATCTCGGAAATGAGCTTCGTATCAATGACCACTTTCACCATCTTATTTTCAGAACTCACGACCGGATCCAGGATTGTACCGCTCATTGCTTCGATTTTTTCGATTGTCCTCGCCAAATCCTCCGGGAAAAAGAGAAGTATCAACAGAGTATCGACACCGGTGACAGTCGACAATTCTGGGCTGGTTTTATAAGCCGGTTGGTAGAACCCGACCCACTGAACTCGTCCGCTAACCGTTAACCGACTCTTTTTACTCTCATCCAGCCTGACAATATAAGCATAATTGGAAAGATAACCCATAATCTGTCCACCCAGATCCTTCAGCATCAAACGGTCATGGGGGTAGACCGGCCCTTTGAATTGAACGATATAATAACCGGGCCGGTCATTATCACCAATTTTGAAAAGCACAGGCAGATCCGGTTCTCCGTACCGGGTATCGATAGTTATGCCATTCGACAAAGTGATTATGCTCGCATTGCCATAGGGTAGTGGATTAGACCTGCCAATTGTCTTTTTAATAAATCCGGTGCCCTGGCTTAATTGCAGTGTCCAGATCGTAGTGTACATAAACAAAAATAATATGATTTTTTTTACCATATTCACCTCCTATGGTGACCGGCTCTTGAGCTCGGACTTTAGTCCGCGGGTTCTTGAGCCCGCGAGTTACTTCAAAATCACCGCCCGGTGAGTTTTACTTTGGTTGTTCATGTTGAGTTCGAAGAAATAGACTCCGGCCGGTAATCGCTTTCCTGCACTATCCTTGCCATCCCAGCTGGTTGTATATCGCCCTGCCGGTCTCTTTTCGTCAACCAGCACCCGGATCAGTTGTCCGGCGCTGTTATAGACACTGAGAACGGTATGGGCGGAGAACGGCTGTTCAAACTGAATAAGACTGCTGCCCCGGAACGGATTGGGATAGCTCTGAAGCGATATGAAACCTGGAGATTTCTGCTCCGCCTCACTGAGCCCGATAACATAATTGACCGCTTTAGCGGCATTGACCCGCCCCTTGCCTAACAGTCCCTGATCGTACAAATCATCGGGCATCGGGTCGCAGGTATTAAGAAGAGCCTGTTCAATCTGGGTATTAGTCCAGCTGGGGTGGGCGGATTTAACGAGCGCGGCAACTCCAGCCACGATCGGAGCCGCCATCGAAGTACCGTCATTATCCGGCCCTTCATAGGAATTATCGAGCGCTGTACTCATGATGTCATCGCCTGGCGCACAGAGATCAATCCAGCTTCCGTAATTCGAGCCCTGACCACCGCCCCACTGGGATTTACGGTCGCTCTTATTACTGGCTGCCACCGCAAGAACATTCTCGTAACATGCCGGATACTGTTTGCTCGTTACGTTATCGTTTCCCGCGGCAGCACAGATGACCGCTCCTTTTCGGTGCGCATACTGGATAAAACTGCTCTCCAAGGAAGTGAAGTAGGGCCCGCCATAACTCAACCCGAGAGCACAAGCACCCATCAGCCCGGCATAGTGAATACCATTCGCCGCTGCTACGACATCGATACTTCCTCCTTCTCCCACTTTGATCGCCATGCCCCGACATTTCCAGCCGACACCCGAGACCCCCAGTGAATTATCGGTTACCGCGGTTTCAATGCCGAAGTTGACCGTGCCATGCGGATCATACCAGGGATTACTGCTACCGGGTTTCGGATCATTATTGTCATGGTAAAAATCCCAACCAATGACATCGTCGATGAAACCGTTTCCGTCGTCATCAACACCATTGTTGTCGGCGGCACTAAATTTGCCATCGTGGTTAATGTCTTCTTTGGTATTAATCCAGAGATTGCCAGCAAGGTCCTCATGGGTGTATTCTACCCCATTATCAATCTGAGCTACAATAACCGATTTGTCCCCTTTGGTCACATCCCAGGCAGCCGGAGCTTCAATCTTCGGCAAGTGCCACTGGTCCTGAAATTTGGGATCGCTCGGGTTAGTCAACGAAAACGAACGCAACCAGTTAGGAAAAACCTCTTCGATACCGGGAATACTTTTATAGGGTCCGATGACCGCATCGATGTCGGTCTTTGAAGGAAAATAAAAAATATAATAGAGGTCTAATCCCAACTCCCGATCCAGAGCGTCGGGATTGGTATGACTGAGAACTCTTCGTATTTTATAAACCCCCCACTCTTTATTCAATCTGTCGATTTCTGCGATGCTGGTAACCGGGTTGCCATCTTTTGCCGGCATTACATTCCGAACGGTTTCATCAAACTTAACAATCATTTGACCGGGAACATACCGGGCAGTAACCTCACTGCCCCAAACAATCCTGAGACTCAAAAAGCAAATCAGTACCGCTGTTTTCATTATGTACTCCTTTATAAAATAGTGTATAGACGAGGGGCGTGGCTCAATCGCCACGCCCCCATTGTAGGTTTATTATCTCAGAATCAAGAGCTTTTGAACCTGCGGTTGTTTTTCAAAATCGAGCCTGACAAAATAGGCGCCGGTCGATACCCGCATTCCAGAACCATCGGTCCCGTTCCAGGTCATTGAATGGGTTCCGGCGGACAGGTTGTCGTTAACCAGGGTTATTGTCAGCTCGCCCATGCTATTATAGATTTTGAGGGCTGTCCTCCCCGCCTTCGGCAGTTGGTAGCGAATGGTGGTAGAGTTGGTAAACGGACTGGGACTGACCGACAGAATGCTTGCTTGGGGAAGCTTGCCGGGGTTCTCTTTGACGCCAATCACCCCTTCGCCTAAAACCATAAAATCATCGATGCGGAGTCCGATGCCGTCTGGAGTATCGTCGTCCGAGTGGACACCGATGCGGAAAAGCAGGTCTTTTTCCACATAATAGGAGACATCAATATAACCTGCGGCGAAAAGTTGACTGAAGAGATAGAATGAATCGATGTCGGTTGTATCAAGCGTGTAAACATAGTTTACCCCGGTCGGATCACCCGTAGGATTACTCGCATAATACCAGTGCCTGCCGGTATCAGGTGAAAGCTGGACATAGATAAAGTCACAAAACGGGAAGGTATCCGGATCGGCGAATCCAGCCCGGATCATAAAATCGGCACTGATTAAGTCACCCTGGGGAAGATGAATCAGAGGTGAGAGATAGAAATCTTCCATGTTTTTATTATAAGTATCCGACTCGTTACTGCAGCTCGCGATATGGGTGGGCGAAGGTGCATCCGGTGCCTGGGTAATATGCCAGAGGTCTCCACCCAGCGGCACCATCGACTTCTTGGTAAAACCGGTTGTATCCTCACCGTCGTTGGTGAATACCCCCGCGACATCAATGCTGTCGACCTGCCAGCCAAAGAGATCGGTATCGTCGGTCGTGCAATAGGCGGGGTCGGAGGCAAACGCCCATCGAATTTTTATGCTCATTCCTTTATAGGCGGAAAGGTCAAAGGTGGTAAGCACCCAACCACTGCTCGAACCACCCCACCCCGCGATTCCAGTCCCTTCATTGTGCTCAAAACCAAAGCTGAACATACTGGTGGAATTGTAGACCGGGCTGGTCGGCTCGATAACCGTCCAGGTCGTACCGCCGTTGGTCGATACCCGGACATTGCAGCCATCCCAACCATCATATCCGGCCGGATAGCCTCCGGAAAGAGCCTCGACATTTCGATTCTGCATAAAGGTGAGTTTCGGGGACCCGCTCGCGGGAATTGAAATTGTCGGCGAATCCAAAACCTGATACCAGGAATCAAGATAACCCTTAATCAGCGGGTCACCGACCCACCAGGATTTTCCTGTTTCATCGTACGCCTGGAAAGTATCCGGGTGCCAGGTCGTAAACGCGGTCAAGTCTTTGGAAACCCAACCCGGGGCACCGGCTTCAAAATCTTCGTGGTAAATCTCAGTTTGCGGGGCATAATTTTTTACGGTCGGCGTTGCCCCGTTCGTGTACGAAGGACTCAACGGCACCAACCCTACATTTGCGGGTAGCATCACCATAAGCAATAGACTGAGCATTATCTACCTCCTTTAATTTGATTTTTTAACCAAAATCGATTTTTAATAACCAGACACCTCCTGTTTAGGTTAGCACTAAACTCAAAGACCGACATAGCTTATTGTAATCCCCGAAACCCGGGTTTCTGATGGTTCCGGTTCCTGTTCTGTAATAGATCCAGTATTTTGATTACCGTCTCCTTTAATGCTTTTCTTGGAACGACCATATCAACCATTCCGTGTTTTAAGAGAAACTCCGAACGCTGAAATCCTGCCGGTAGCTTCTCACCGATCGTCTGTTCGATCACCCGCGGCCCGGTAAAGCCCAAGAGCGCACCCGGTTCGGCAATGATCACATCACCGAGAGAGGCAAATGATGCCATGACTCCTGCCATTGTCGGATGAGTGAGAATTGTTATATACGGAACCCCGTCTTTGGCTAACAACGCCAGCTCGGCCGAGGTCTTGACCATCTGCATCAAGGACAGAATCCCCTCCTGCATCCGTGCCCCACCACCGGAGGCGGTGAGTATAATGAATGGAATCCGTTCTTTGCGTGCCAATCGAATCGTTCGTGCCACCTTCTCTCCGACTACCGAACCCATGCTCCCACCGATAAAATCGAATTCAGTGATGGCAAACGCAACCGGGAATCCACCGATCTTCGCGCGGCCCGAAATAATCCCTTCTTTCAAAGCGGTTTTGGTCTGAGACTCTTTCGTCTTTTCTTTATATTTTGGGAAGTTTAACGGATTGGTTGGGACAAGGTTGTCATCGAGCGTCTCAATAACACCGTCATCAAGGAGCAGTTCAATGTACTTATGGCAACTAATGCGGAAATGAAAATTACACTTCGGGCAAATCCAGAGGTTCTGGTCCAGTTGGCGCCGGTAGAGAATCTCGCCGCAGGCTTCGCACTTTAACCAGAGCCCATCCGGCATCGGAATTTTTTCACCCTTTTCAATTCCGACTTTTTTCTCTCGCTTAAAGAACATAGGTTAGATTATTGAGAAAACTAAAGCGTGTCAAGACCGGATTCAGTTATAACTTAAGAAGGAATGCATCAGCCTTCAGCCCGAGTTATCTTAAACCTAAGTATATGATTTCAAAAGAGTTAGCGTAAACCGTTTAAAAAGTCATTACAAAAACCTTCAATCAGTAACCAGTTGTATCCTTGAAGAAATTAGTGTGGGGTCTTTTTCGTACCCAGACCATGTTTCTAACCAATGCTAATTTGTGGCTATTCGTGTCAATTCGTGGTTTCGGTTCTGCGATTCCTGCATTACTGCGTTTCCTCCCTTCTCTCCGTGTCTTCCGTGGTAAATTATTTATCTGTGTTCGTCAGGTCACCATCCAGTTCCAGACCTTGCTTTCCGTATACTGAAACCAGTCCTTGGTGCCGGTTAAAAAGTTATAGATATTTTCCAATGCCAGATAGTGTTCGTTTTCCTCCTGCTTCAGTCCCCCGCAAAATCGTTTTTCCTTATCATCACCCGTCGAGTTTTCCATATCACCATAGAGTTTGTAGCTTTTCTTCTCCAGATCCATAGCCATCGTCAGAACCTCGACATTGTCTAAGGGTTTACTGGCAATTTCCCGACCGATCTTCTGGAAAAACGCTTTAATCGACTTCTCGATTTCACCAGCCGGACCTGATTCCCAATCCGGCCAGGTTTTATTATTTTCAACCGTATGGAAAATCTCTTCGATCTTGAGAATGTGGTCGATCTCTTCCTGAGCCAACCGGTAGAAGAGCCGTTTTGCCAACGGGTGTTTGGTCTTGCTGCCCGCATCGATATAGACTCCGGCGCCTTTATGTTCAATTTCTAACGCAGTTCTTAAAAAATTTATCAACATTATAATCCCTCCTTTTTCCGACTATAACCAGGAACCTCACCCTGGTCAAGGCTCAATCGTTTAAGCAGCATGGTGGCATAGCTGCCTTTGGGCAGAGCGAACGAAATGGTGAATTTCCATTTTCCCGCCGCCTTTTCATCCGGCTCTGCCTGCCCGTACTTCAGGTCTTCGGGAAATACAATAATATTCCGTCCAAAGCTCCTGAACCGAACCCGCGGATAGCGGCGGAAATTCAGGTCTATCTGCTGAATTCCTTCCCGGTCCAAAACTTTCTCGGTTGCCAACCACAGTTCTGGGTCTTCGACGCTTACCCTGTGGTCTAAAACCGGCAACCGCAGCTTTCTAAACCGGTTGAGTTTTTGACCGGCGAGCTCTTCATAGAATAGCAGCTCACCTAAAAGATAGTGGCAGGAATAGGTCCTGACCCCTTCCCCGACCAAAAACTCCTTTAAGGATTCGTTCCAGATAAACGATTGGTAGGCTGCTACCAGTATTCCCATCATCCGCCGTTCAATATAGTTGGTTGCCCGCTCGAAATCTTTGGGGTGGCTCGCAAGGTATTTGAAGATTGGCTTGTCCGGAGGAAGGGCATGCTGTGAACAGACGTGCCAATCCCCCCAGTGTTTGAGTACCGCCGTTTTTGATTTTTTTATTTCGGAACGGTCCCATTTCGATGGCGTAAAATAGAGCTTCAACCCACCGGCATAATGGCATAAAACCAACCGTTTCGCCACAAATCCTTCCAGGTGTCGGGCGGAACCGAACCGCTGCTCGTCAAAATAATTGGGGAACCCGAATTTTTCAACTTTCACTAAGTTTTTTACGATCATCGCGCTGTCGTGCCGGTTGAGGTCGCGCACAACAATTTGAAAGCGGTTCTTAATAAGATAATCTGCACCGATCGGCCGGTCCTGATAGCCGATCCGGTCTGCCTCAAAGCCTTTACCGGTAATTTTCTCTGGCGCTCCTCCTTTAATTGAGATATACTGGGTGGTTAAGGCATACCGGTCCTTCATTCCCGCATAATCCAGGTTAGAAGAAGATTTGTTGAGCATCCGCCCGATTTCTGCTACAAGCTCGACCGTATTCCAGCCCGACTTTCTGAGCCGGTATATTCCATAGCTCCCCCGGGGTTTCAAGGACAATTTTATAACCTCCTCCACCACAAAATCTTCCGGACAGGACTTAATTTTCACCTAAGAATCATAAATCGGGTTAGACCGTGTTGTCAACAGCGAAAGAATCCCCTGCTGTAGTGCGAAGCTTTCAGCTTCGCTTCTCTAAGAATCTGTCTGAATACCGAAGGTGTTATGTCAGTTATTATCTCCCGCTGTTCCTCCTCCATTGATTTCCTCTGACCGATTCCTGGGCAACCCGAAAAGAGCCGCACCCCTAACAAAAGTATTGACAAAATTCCCCTGCCTTTTATAATTTTCATGAGAAAGAATAATAGAATTATTATGGAGGGCGAAATAACAGTAACAAAACAAAGCCTAAAAAGCTCAACCAAGGAGGCAAAATGAAGAAAGCTATAGGCATCGGCATAGCACTCGTGACGCTGCTCTTTATTGTCGGTTGCAAACCAGCCGCCAGAGAGGTCACTGCCGGTCTCGATTTAGCGACAGACGTAGCTACTCTCAAGACCGATGTTGAAAATCTCAATACCCAAATGTCCGATATGTGGGCAGCGATTGACGGTATCTCTGCCAGTCTCGATTCTCTCACCACCGCCTATGAAGACCACATGAAGAAATTCCACACGACTACTACTAAGATTCCTCGTCCGGTGAAGAAGCCGTCCGGGGGTGAGCCGGTTAGGAGACCGAGTAGATAAGTCTTAAGGAATAATTTAACTAAGGAGGAATAATGAAAAATTATAGAAACTGGTTGGTTGCAGGAATTGGGGTCCTGGCCTTAGTAGCGCTGAGTTGTATCCCGATCGAAGGTGGCCCGGGCGTACCAACGAATCTTACACTCACTGCCGGCACAGACGGCGCATCAGTCGTGTTAACCTGGCAAGCTCCGACTGAAACGGTCGATGGTTACAACATCTACTTCAGCACAACTTCAGGTGGTGCCGGGACTAAAATAGGCTCGACCACTACCGAACTCACCTATACTGATGCGACCCCTACCAGTGCCGGTTATTACTATGTAACAAGCTACACCGGTTCTACCGATAGTGATAAGAGCAGCGTCGTAGACGATGTGCCGGTGGAAGGCACCAACACCGCAACGGTAATGGAATACAAAGGTGCGGATCCCAGCGGCTATGCCTGGAGCACAACCGGAGTTGGTAATACCTACCCCTTATCTCAGAAAGACCAGGCCGATGTTTTCCTCTATGGTGGTGTTTCATTTGAGGAAGCTCTCTATATTTACTCGGCCGATGAGAACCCCTGGGCCGGCTCGCGTCATACCGATGTCGTTGATATGGGTTCCAATAGTTTCGATGCGGTAACCTTTGCTCCTGGGTCCGGGTATTTTACCGGCGAAGCCATTACGGTCGGGCATGTCTATTTCCTGTGGAATGTTGACAACCACCTGATCAAAATCCGCTGCGAAGCCGTTAACGGTTCTTACCCCTCACGCGAAATGACCTTCAAATACGCCTACCAGACACTCGCAGGATTCCGCCTTTTCTAAACTTTCGGTCAGAGCATAAAACTCAAGCCCCAGGTAAAACCTGGGGCTTTTTTTTATTCCCGACCTTCGTTCTCTTGACTGAACCGACTTTCTTGGTAGAATCCATTTATGGAAATTGACAAAGCAATGCAATTCGAAGGTAAAGAAGCTTCGATTAAAGGCTGGCTCTACAATAAACGCTCGTCGGGCAGCGTCCGGTTCCTCGTCGTCCGGGACGGCACCGGCATCATGCAGGTGGTTTTCTCGGAAAAGGATACCGACCCCCAGACCTTTGAGCTCTGCGATACCATCACCCAGGAATCTTCTTTAGAGGTTTCGGGAACCGTCCGCAAAGATGCGCGCGCACCGGGCGGCTATGAACTCATTGGCAAAAGTTTAAAACTGATCCAGCTCGCCCAGGATTATCCGATCTCGCTCAAAGAGCACGGTATCGATTTTCTCTTGAATCACCGCCACCTCTGGCTCCGCTCCCGGCGGCCGTATGCAACCATGAGAATCCGGGCAGAGGTCATCAAAGCCTGTCGGGATTTTCTCGATAACGAAGGTTTTCTTTTAGTTGACACGCCAATTTTCACCCCCGCCGCCTGCGAGGGAACGACCACCCTATTTGAAGTAGATTATTTCGATACCAAGGTTTTTCTCTCCCAATCCGGCCAGCTCTACAATGAACCGGGTGCCGCCGCCTTTGGCAAGGTCTACTGCTTCGGCCCGACCTTCCGGGCGGAGAAATCGAAAACCCGAAGGCACCTAACTGAATTCTGGCAACTGGAACCGGAAGCGGCGTTTATGGACTTAGACGGTGTGATGAAGCTGATCGAGAATTTAGTGGTGTATATGGTGGAACGCGTTTTGGAAAAACGCGGCGAAGAACTAAAAATTCTTGAACGGGATAAAAAACCTCTGGAACAAATACAAGCGCCGTTCCCGCGAATCCATTACAACGAAGCATTGGAGATTTTAAAGAAACATAACAAACCCATAACCTGGGGTGATGATTTCGGCGGCGATGAAGAGACGGTTCTCTCGCAGGCATTTGATAAACCGGTTTTTGTCCACCACTTCGCAGCCCAGTGTAAGCCGTTCTATATGAAACGCGACCCGGAAGATGACCGCTTTGCCCTGGGCGTGGATATGCTGGCACCGGAAGGATACGGTGAAATCGTCGGCGGAGGCGAGCGCGAAAACGATCTTAAAACCTTGGAAAAACGGCTTACAGAACACAACCTCCCCCGTGAAGCATTCGAGTGGTATCTGGACCTCCGCCGCTACGGCACATTCCCCCACTCGGGATTCGGCATGGGGATTGAGCGGACGGTTGCCTGGCTCTGTAAGCTCACTCATCTCCGGGAAGCGATTCCCTTTCCGAGACTCTTAGACCGGACCTCGCCGTAACTCGCGCACATTCAACCACAAATCCGGTATGAAGTGTCGCAGAAAAAAACACTTCAAGACGAGGTTAAATGAAACTAAAACAACTTAACAGACCTAAAGGTCTGTTTCTACTAAAACTATCTACGACTCATCGTAGAAACAGGTCTTTAGACCTGTTAACCCGAGGTGTTCCAGTTTTCTACCCTTAATTAATTCAACGATTCTAACTCACCCTTATAAAGAATCCAATGCCTCCCTGACGGCTCCCGTAATCATATCTAACTTTTTACTAACTGCATCGGAGAATTTATCGGAAAAATCCTCTGGATTATCGACTTCGATTCCGTAAATGAGTACTTCGGTCGGAAACTGCGAGTAGAGCGTTCTCCCCAATTGGATATTGGTGAAAAGGTCAATGCCATGACTGGCGGCGAGATGGAGCGTGGCGGCATGCTTGATATCGGAGAATCTCCTCACCGTTCCGACCGCCTCGCCCGTCTTCATTGCATCGAGAATAACCACCCGCTCGTACTCCGCACACAGATCCAGAAGTTCCCAACCGGTGGTAACTGTTTTTTCAAAGGTAAAATCGGGAAAATCATTTTTAAGGTTATCGACCAACCAGGGACCAATACCGTCATCGCCCATAATCGGATTCCCCAAGCCGACGACAATGGTCTTTTTCATTTTAGGAACGAATTACTCGAAATGCGTCGCGTCCAATTTAGAGAACGGACGCGCCATAGGTTGAGCATAGCGAGACCAATGACAGCGGCTCGAAACGAGCCGACGAATTTAACGAATAACGACACGGCGAAACTCAACTTTGCTTTTTGAAAAGTTAACTAAAATACCAAGTTTATAGCCGCTCGCTTTTAAATAGGATATTATTTGTGACTTATGATGAACAGAAAACCATTCCACCGCTTTTATTTCTATGACAACTTTATCGTCAACAACCAGGTCGAGGCGATGGATTCCTATCTTTTTGTTTTTATACATCAAGTCGATAACTTTCTCGGTTGTAACTCGTAACCCCCGCTGTGAAAGTTCTTCAATCAGTGCTTTTTTATATACCGACTCAAGGAATCCAGGCCCTAACTCTTTGTGTACTTCAAATATTGCCCCCATAATTTGGTAAGACAGTTCAGGATAAATAATATTCGTGCCATTCACTGTCATTCGTTTCTTATCGCTTTCAATTAACTATTTGTTGACATTCGTTTCTAAAAATATTCGCCTCATTCGCTATCATTCGATTTATTCGCCTTCTACTCAAAAGCTATAACAAACAAAACCACACGGTGTCCAGCTGGCGTCACAGTTCTTGCCCATAACCGGCACGAACAGACCGAGGTCAATCGAAAACCGTTGAGCCGGAGAAAAAGTGATCCCGGGCAGGAGGCCGAATTGGATCTCGCTGCTACTGAGATAACCGTTCAATTCAATAAAGCCGCCGAAGATATCGTTGAAATCATATTCAGCCGCGTAACTATAGCTGAAATTAACAATATCTTCAATGGTCGGCAGGGTAATCGTATAAAAAATATTCCCAAAGAAAACAAACTTGCCCAATTCTTTGGTTGCCAGCCCGCCCACGGTCAGGTCAAAACTGCCGGTGCTGAAATTCTCGGTGCCCAACGGCAGAGAGAACCAGAGATGAACTGCAGCCGCAACTGGTTCTTCCATATATTGGTACTTTGCCTGCACCAGCGGGTCACCGAAACCGTTCGTGGTATCGAAATCGGAATAGTAGGGGAGCGCGAACGAGAGCTCGAGATGGCGCAGCGGGGCGTAGCCCAACCAGAGCGAAGGGTTAAACGGCGCCCACTGTGAATTCCCCCGGACCAAAACACCCCGTTCATTAAAACAGCCGGTCACCAGTGGATAGTAGCTATAGAGCGCAGCATATCCGCTCCGGGCATCTACGGCAATTGCCGAATAGGTATTAATCGGCTCTGCCCAGAGACCGGCGAACAGAATAAGTCCAGCTACTATCTTAATCTTCATTTTTCGCCCCCTTTACATTTACATTACCATACCGGCAATTCAGGAATCGTCAACCCTGCTTTGTGCTATTGATTCCCCTTTTCCCCATCGGTAGAATATACCCGATGGAAGAAACAGAAATCAAACGTACATTGAAAAAAACCTGGATTCCGTTTTTTAGCCGGTTCGGCTCGCTGACGCCGGTCCAGCGCTCAACGATCCCTTTAATCCTGGAAGGCGAAAATCTGGTTGTCATATCACCCGCGGCGACCGGCAAGACTGAAGCGGTCGTCGCACCGGTCGTTGAACGCCTGTTCGCTTTCCGACGAGCATTCTCGGTTCTCTATGTCTCGCCTACCCGCGCGTTAGTCAACGACCTCTTTCGCCGGCTCTCACCACCTTTAGAATACCTGCACCTGACCCTTGCCCGCAAGACCGGTGACCGTCCGACCTTCGATGAAAATAAACCACCATTTATGCTCCTGACCACCCCGGAATCGTTCGATTCCCTCCTCTGCCGCCACCCCCGAGTATTTCCTGGTTTGAAAGCACTGATCCTGGACGAAGCCCATCTCCTCGACCGCACCCCGCGCGGCGACCAAATGCGAATCCTTTTGGAACGGCTGCGGCGGATAAACAACCAGGTGCAATTCTGTCTTCTTTCGGCGACGATTGACGATCTGACCATTGGCGAACGTTATTTCCCGGATCCCAAAGTTATTTACGTGAACGTTGAGCGGGAAATAGATTTTAGCCTCGTTCCCCATACCAAAAATTTCATCGATGTTCTGTTCGCCGAATTTCAAAAACGCAGTTTACGCAAGATCCTCTTTTTCTTTAATGCCCGCAGTTATGCCGAATCATATTCAAAGCTTTTAGACCAACCGCCCTTTCTGGGTAAAGTCTGGGTACATCATGCCAGCCTGCCCAAAAAAGAACGGGAAAATGTCGAACGGCTGATGAACTCCGAAAAATCCGGCATCCTCTGCGCAACCTCGACCCTCGAACTGGGGATTGACATCGGCGATATCGACGGTGTCGTCCTGTTTCGACCGCCGTTCAATACCAGCTCGCTTTTGCAGCGAATCGGCAGAGGCAATCGAAGAAAGCGTAATTATTTATTCGCACTGGGCGTCTATGAAAACCGCTGGGAGCGGCTGCTGTTCGAGATTCTCTTCGACGGTGCCAAAAAGGGACTGCTCTGCGAACACCGCTATCAACCTTCGCTCTCGACCCTGCCCCAGCAGCTCGTTTCCTATTTATACCAGCGGCGCCGGATCGGCGCCACCTTAGATTCCTTATTAAAAATCCTTCTGCCGGTCTACCGTAACGAAGACCACCTCCGGCTGCTCGTTCGAACCCTTTTAGAAAAAGAAATTATAAAAGAAACCCAGCGCGGCATCTATTTTTTAAGTTCCAGATTAGAGAAAAAGATTGATTGGGGAAAAATCCATTCCAACATTCAGGAGAAAAGTTTTGGCGAGTATGAAATCTTTGATGCGGCAACCCACACCCGTATCGGCAGGATTTTCTATTTAAAACAACGATTCATCCTCGGCGGCAGGAGCTGGGAGCTCGTCGAAGTTAAGGAAAAAGAACGCCGCGCCTTCGTGCGCCTGGTCAAAGAACTCTCCGGTACCACCAAAATCTTCGAAGGCACCGGCACGCCCGGCTATTCCACTCAATTAGCGCTCGCAATCAAAAAAAAGGTTTTCCCCGAGCTTAAACCGGATGAACTCCCCTGCTTTGATGATTCCGGTTTTCTCCACATCGTCCACTTTTTAGGCAGTCTCTATGGCTTCATCCTCTCCCGTGCTTACGAAAAAGAGGGAATCCAAATATCGGATGTCGAAGGTAAAGTCTTTTTGTGGGAACGAAAAACCGTTCCGGAAAAACTTCCCCTGCCGTCAATAAAAAGCATCAAAGAGGTGATCGGCGAAAACATCGCACGCCTGGTTGACAATTTAGGCTCGGGTGCATTCTTTCATAACCTGCCCCGGGAGTTGCAGATCGAAGACCATTACCTCACCCTTGATATCCCCGGACTCCTCGAATTCTTAGATACTCTTAGGCTTACAGTGCTCCCTGCCGAAACGTATCTCCCGTTACTCCAGGAGCAGTTAACCCACGATTGACAAAACTGAATTCTGCGGTAAATTGATATTCAACCAAGGAGGTTGTATGAAAAAAGTAGTGTCCGGGTTAATGCTCTGCGCGGTCGCTTTGTTTCTTTCGCAGTGCGAAAAGAAAGATAGTATACCGCCAACGGTCGAGATAACTTCTCCCACCAATGGAGCCGTCGTCTCCGGCACCGTCCTTATAAACGTCAATGCTACCGATAACAAACAGATTGACAGTGTTGAATTCTATATTGATGGCAGCAAGGTTGTAACCGACACCGCCACACCCTGGGAATACAGCTGGAATACTGCCGGGTTAACCGACAGCACCCTTCATAGTATCCTCGTCCGGGGATATGACCCGGCAGAGAACATGGCGTCTGACAGCATCCAGGTGCTCTACTGGACCAACAACCCACCGAATACGCCGACCAATCCGTCTCCGGCAACGGGCGCCACCAACCAGTCGACCGCCCTCACCTTCGCCTGGCACGGCGGTGACCCGGATTCAGGCGATGTCGCAACCTATGCATTTTACCTGAGCACAGATTCGATGCCGTCGCTCTATAAAGATAGTATCACTGATACGACCTATCAGGTTGATACGCTGCATCCCAATACCCAATACTACTGGCAAATTATCGCACACGATATGCACGGGTCCACGACCCAGGGTCCGGTCTGGAACTTTACCACCAAAGCCAACCAATCGCCCAACACGCCGTCCAACCCTTCACCGACCGACAACGCCACTGACCAGCCGGTTTGGCTTACCTTGAGCTGGACCGGCGGCGACCCTGATGCCGGCGATACCGTCAAATACGATGTCTATTTAGGGACCGAAACATCACCCTCCAAGATTGCGAGCAATCAGGAACAAACTTCCTATCCGGCTTCCGGTCTCGATTATAATAAAACCTACTACTGGAAGGTCGTCGCCCGCGACAACAAAGGCGACACGACTGCCGGCCCGGTCTGGCGATTCACGACCTTCACTCAACCCCAAGAGGTAGAAATAATTTACGACGATGATATACCGGAAAGTGGCTGGTCGATTTTTACCCAGCAGACTCCGGGACCAGTTGCCGATAACCGGGACGGCTGGTGCATGAAAATGACTCCTCCCTCCTATCCGTTCACCCTGACAAAGGTAAAGTTCTACTTCTTTGACGCTGGCCACAGCTTTTATCTCCATGTCTGGGATGACAATTCGGGCGGAGCCAAACCGGGGACCCAGCTCCTGCATACACCGTTCCTGGTCGATTCCAGTACGGTGATTGTCTACGATTGGTGGATTCAGGATATCGCAGCCGAGAGTGTCGTAATTAATTCGGGCGATTTCTATGTCGGATTCTGCTATGCCTATATGGAACTTCAGGATGACCCCACTGTCATGATTGGTGCCGACAGCAGTGCGCCGTTTGACGACCGGGCGTGGATAAACTTAGGCCAGGGTTGGAAACTCTTTTCGAGTCTCGGCGCCGATTACAAGTATGACTTGATGATCCGCGCAGTCGGTTATATCGGCGGAAAAGGTGCCCCCAGAAAAGAAATTGAGATTAGCGCTGAACTCCTGCCGGTCGACCCGAATGCGACCAACGTCTGGGTCAGCAAACATCCGAAAAAGTAGAATCAAGTAAATAAATTTTTTATTGGGGCAGGTTTTACGCCTGCCCCTTTTTGTACCCTTTAGATTTCTATTTCCCGTATATTCCAAAATGAATAAAAATCCGATCTGTCCCGCACAATCGGGGATTACTGTAAAACTATAACTTTCTTTATGTCCTTTACCTTTCCTGCAGTAAGGTTGATAAAATAGACACCCTGAGCATAACCGGTCATATCCAGGTGCAGTTGATAGTCTCCACGCTCCTTCACGCTATCCACCAACCTCTTGATTTCTCGTCCGGTTATATCGTAGACACTTAATGAAACCTTGCTCCTTGCAGGGATTTGATAACTGATGGTCGTCGACGTGGAGAATGGATTTTGACCGAGGCGGAAATTTGGACTCTCCACCGTGAGATCTGAATTTTCCTCCATACCTGTCTCCGGACCTAACCTGATGAGATAAACATCACTAAAACCTGCTCCGTTAGCATAAGTCTCGCCTGCGATAATATAACCGCCATCTGCGGTCTGCACCACTGACTGGCCATAATTCCATTCACGGTCGCCATAGGTCCCTGTCCAGAGCGTATCGCCATTGGCATCGGTTTTAATAATATAAACATTAGAAGAATCAGGCGTCCCTGCTCCGTAAGAATAAGTATGGCCTGCAATGATATAGCCGCCATCAGTCGTCTGAACCACTGAATTGCCCCAATCATTCTCACTCCCGCCATAGGTTTTTGTCCAGAGTGTGTCTGGTGGTTGAGCAGGTGTATTGCTTTGTAATAGCATTACTGCCATTACCACTAAACCTAATATTTTTATTCTCGTCATCTTTCCTCCCTTTCCTGCACATTTTGGGTCTTGACCATTAAGCGTGGAGTTCCATTGAGGTATTCCCTTGACCTTGTGGAATAGATGTGAGTCAAACTTCGTCCCTCATTCATGGTGGCAAGGTAAATATTCCACAGGGTAAATCTCTCTCTTTCGACAAACCAATACTCCCGATAATTTTTCTGTAACCCATTTCGCTCCTTACGACAAAATAAGCAATAAGGCGGCCGTGTCAAGTGAAAATTATCGAGAGCTCTGCGAAATTATACTTTACCACAAAGCGCGCGTCGTTTCGAGGCGACACAGAGAGCACAAAGTGAAAATTTTATAATTCATTGAATTTTAAATTTCTTTGTGCGCTTTGTGGTTTAAAATGACTTATTCAGAGGTCTCATTCTCTTTCTTTATGCCCTTTGCGCACTTTGTGGTGAAAGTTTTCTTTGAATTTACCTCTTGACAAAATCTATATGTAGTGTAATTTTATTGAAATGCATACTATATATTGAATATGAAATGTCCATACTGTGGTATTGAGGAAGACAAGGTCATTGACTCCAGGCCGGTTGAAGAAGGTAAAGCGATTCGCCGCCGTCGGGAGTGTTCAAAATGTGAACGACGTTTTACAACCTATGAATATGTCGAGCGGGCAGCAATTTCCGTAGTCAAGCGGGACGGCAGGCGCGAACCGTATGACCGAGATAAACTCTTAGGCGGTATCGCCCTTGCCTGCCGGAAGCGTCCGGTCAGCCGAGAGGTAATCGAAACTATTGTAACCTCGATCGAAACGGCATTGGCCGACGAATACAAAACCGAGATTTCTTCCACCGAGTTGGGTGAGCGGGTATTGGAGAAGTTAGCCGATCTCGACCAGGTCAGCTACGTTCGATTCGCCTCGGTCTATCGTCAATTCAACGATGTCGAACAGTTCAGCAAAGAACTCCGCCGACTGCGAAAGGAGCGCAATGCCGAGCATAAAAACTGAGGACGTTCAAACCATCAGGACCCAACCGTTCCAGTATATCGAAAAACGGAACGGGAAGATCCAGGAATTCAACATCGATAAAATAACTCGGGTAATCTTCCTCGCGGCTCAAGCGGTCGGCGGTTGTGACCGGTACCATGCATCCGGGCTTGCGGAAAAAGTCTGCTCATATCTTTACGAACACAAGGGGAAGCACATCCCGAAGATCGAAGAGGTTCAGGATGCGGTGGAAAAGATCCTGATCGAAGAAGGCCATGCCAAAACCGCCAAGGCATTCATCCTCTACCGTGACCAGCGCGCGCTGGTGCGAAAAAAACGGGCGCTCGAGCGCAAAGACTTTGAAACAACCGAGCTTGCGCTCTTTGTCCGAACCTCGGATGATGATTTAATCCAGTGGAACCGGGAACGGATTGTCCAGGCATTGATTCGGGAGACGAATCTCGACAGCGCATTAGCGGAAAAAATCGGTCGAGAAGTCGAAGATCTGATTCTCACTTCAAAAGCAAAGTATCTGACATCAAGTTTGATTCGGGAGCTGGTCAACACCAAGCTCATCGAGCACAACTTAGAAGACCAGCGCAAACGCCATGCCCGGCTCGGTGTACCGCTGTATGACGTTGAAAAGGTTCTGTTGTTCCGCAACAAAGAGAACGCCAACACACCCCATAATCCGGAAGCGACCAACATGACCTTAGCCGAATCGATTAATAAACAGTACGCCCTCGCGGCCGTTTTTGACCCTGAAGTCAGCGATGCCCACATCCGTGGTGACATCCACCTCCATGACCTCGGGTTCATTAACCGGCCCTACTGCTCGGGGCAGAGTCTCGAGTATGTGAAAAAATTCGGCTTGAGCCTGCCCCAAGCACTTTCTATCGCCAAACCGGCAAAACACCCTGAAACCCTCTTAGCCCACATGGTGAAGTTCTCGGCCGCGCTCCAGGGCCATTTTGCGGGCGCAATCGGCTGGGATGCGGTCAACCTCTACTTCGCACCGTTTTTAACCGGACTGTCCGATACCGACCTGCACCAGCTCGCCCAGATGCTCATCTTCGAATTTTCCCAGCAGAATGTCGCCCGGGGCGGCCAGGCGATTTTTTCCGATTTGAACCTCTACTGGGAGATTCCCAAACATTTAGAGACTACCCCTGCCATCGGTCCGGGTGGCGACTATACCGGTAAACAGTATAAAGATTATCTACCCGATGCCCAGCGGTTCTTATGGGCGATTTTCGACGTCTATAAAGACGGCGATGGAACCGGCCGGCCGTTCTTCTTCCCCAAACCGCTCGTCCACATCACCGAACGGTTCTTTCAGACCCCGGGCTGGGAAGATTGTTTAAACCACATCTCGGATGTCGCCGCCGAAAAAGGAAATACCTACTACGTCTTTGACCGGGGCGATACCGCACGGGTTTCGGAGTGCTGCCGGCTGTCGTTCAAACTCGAGCAATCCGACATACGCGACGCCCAGACCCCGTGGAAGATGCGCTACTCCGCTCTCCAGAATGTCACCCTCAATCTGCCGCGTATCGCCTATCTCTCCCACCACAACGATGACGAACTCTTCCGTAACCTCAGAAAATTTCTTGTCCTCGCCGCCCGCGCCCATCTCCAGAAAAAAGTATTTTTAGAAAAACTCTTGAGCCTGAAAACCAATGGCCCGTTGGCACTCTTAACGATGTCTCTCGACGGTGAATCCTATTTACGGATGCAGCGCGCGACCTTTCTGATGGGACTTTTGGGCTTAAATGAACTCGTCCAATACCACTTCGGTCAGGAACTACACGAAACCGAAGACGCGCTGAAATTCGGCCTGAAAGTCATCGCGTTCCTGAATGTCGAGACCAAACGACTGTCCCAGGAATACAAAACGCGATTTGTGATGGAACAGACCCCGGCTGAATCCGCTGCCTATCGGTTAGCCAAACTCGATTGGGAACACTACCCCAACCAGACGAAAAAAACCGTCAAAGGCAATATCGACGACGGCTCAATCTACTATAGTAATTCAAGCTATTTGAACATCGGCCTTCCCATTGACCCGATTGAACGGGTCTACAAAGAAGGCAAGTTTCACGATATGATCGAAGCCGGCGCACTCACCCATGTCTGGCTCGCCGATTCGAGACCGCCGAAAGAATCGATTGCCAATTTTGTGGTCAAGACCTTTAAAAATACCCACAATGCCCAAATCGCTTTTTCGCCCGAATTCACCACCTGCAACCAGTGCTTTCGAACCGCCCGGGGTTTGCGTGATGCCTGTCCCGCCTGCGGTTCAGCCGATGTCGACTTCATCACCCGCGTCACCGGCTACTTCTCAAGGGTCTCGGGCTGGAATGCCGGCAAGCGGGCAGAGCTTCGGGATCGATATAAAAAAGCATTTACCGAGCGCTAAACGGTAAGTAAAACCTTTCATCAAAAAAAGCCGACTCGATGCTTGAAATTTTTTTTGCTTTATCTATACTGAATATTCAAATGGACGAACTCCCTTCACCAGCGGTGGTCGCCGACCTGCACTGCGATGCCCTCTATATGGTCTTGCGCGGCAAAAAAGACCTGATAACCCAATCGAACAGCTTTGAGATCGACATCCCGCGGCTGAAACAAGGTGGAGTCAACGTCCAGGTCTTTGCAATTTTTGTCGAACCCCGGACAAAGGGTTATTATCACTACGTTATGCGGGCGATCGAGAAAATGAAAGAGATCTGCCGGGAAGATTCGGCTGATATTGCCGTGGCGTTAGACCCGGCAGATATTGATCGAATCGTTACCGAGGGTAAGATTGCCGCGCTGCTTGCAATCGAAGGCGGCCATGCTCTCGAAGGTGATCTGAAAGGCGACGATTATGTCGCCACGCTCACCGCCTATTTCGATGCCGGCGTGAGAATCCTGACGATTACCCATAACAAATCAAACGAGTTTGCCGATGCTGCTCTCGATTCGCTCAATCAACCGAACAGCGGTCTTTCCGGATCGGGACAAGCATTAATCGAGAATGCCAATCGCTCAGGAATGATCATTGACGTATCGCACGCCTCGGACAAAACTTTTTTCGATATTATCCAAGCGAGTCGTGCACCGGTTATTGCCTCCCATTCCAACGCCCGAGCGATTTGTAGTCACCCCCGTAATCTGACCGACGACCAGATCAAGGCGATTGCCAAAAACGGCGGGGTGATCGGGGTCAATTTCCACTCTTCGTTTTTACGCTCCGACGGCAAACGGGCGACAATCGCCGACATCATCAAGCACATCGACCATATCATTGCACTCGTCGGTAACGATTATGTCGCCTTCGGTTCCGACTTCGACGGTATGATTAAACCGCCAACCGATTTGAAAGATGTCAGCCAGCTACCGGCATTGATCCAAGCTCTGCGGACTGCGGGCTATTCCGAGTCAACGATTAGAAAACTGAGCGGTGAAAATTTTCTGCGGGTGTTTACTGCCGTTTCCCAAATACAAGAGAAGGAGCGCTGATGAAACTAACCATTTTTGGAAAAAAAGACTGCCCGGCGTGCCGGCAGGCAAAAGAAAAAGTCGAATACTATTTAGCCCGGTGGCAGGTCGACATCCCCCTCGAGTATTACGATCTGGAGACGCCGGACGGACTGGCGCTCGGCGCCTACCACGATATTGCGGACGTTCCAACTGTGCTGATGGAAGAAAACGGCACCGAGCTCAGACGCTGGGTGAAGTTTCCTCCCCGCTCGGAAGAACTGCAAGCGTTGCTTCTGGGAAAAAAAATAAATTGAACCACAAAGCGCACAAAGAACACAAAGGTAATACTTTTTTTAAAATTTTTTGCTCTCGAAACCTTCTACAATATATTTTGAGGTATTCATCTACGGCTATCAATGTCCATCCGTGTCTTCCGTGATTGAACCAAATCCTTTACCTGTGTCAATCTCTGATTATCCGTGTTCGCCTCGCTTCGAGGCGACATCTGTGGTCCCATTCGCGCCAATTCGTGGTCTCAATTCTGCGATTCCTGCGTTTTCTGCGTTTCCTCCCTTCTCTCCGTGTCTTCCGTGGTTAAATCTCTTATCTGTGGTTTAAACCATATACTATGACTATTAACGGTTTTATTGAAACCTCATTAGTGGATTGGGATGGAAAAATCTCGGCGGTTGTCTTCCTCGGCGGCTGCAACTTCCGCTGCCGGTTCTGTCAGAACTATCCTCTCGTCTATGAACCACTGCCGCCCGGCGAGCTGACCTGGGACGAAGTGAAAAGAAAAATCGCAACCAAGAAAAAATGGCTCGACGGGGTGGTCATCTCCGGCGGTGAGCCGACCATCCATCCCGAACTCCCGGTGCTTTTACGCGAGATAAAACAGCTTGGGCTTTTATCCAAACTCGACACCAACGGCTCTCATCCGGAAGTACTCAAAACGCTCTTCGAACAAAAACTGCTCGATTATGTAGCAATGGACATCAAGACATCGTTAGACGAACACTACTCGGCGGCAGTCGGAACCGAGGTGAACCTGCGCGACTTGTTGGCGAGCATCCGGTTGATCTCGGACAGCGGTATCGATTACGAATTTCGAACCACCCTGGTGCCGGGAATCGTCGGCAAACGAGAGGTTCAAGAAATTGTCAAATCGATTCGAGGCGCGCGCAGCTATGTCCTGCAGCAGTTCGTGCCCGAGAATGCCTACGCCCAGGAGTTCCGGCACCAACAGCCTTATTCCCGGCTGGTCGTCAAAGACCTGATCGACACCGCCCGACCCTGGTTCGAAAAAACCGCACTGCGAGGGAAATTTGAATAAAAAAATTAATTACATAATAAGATTAAACCACCAATCCGCCAAGAAGTGTGGCGGACACAAAGAACACAAAGGAATCAACTTATTAATAGCATGATAATCACTATAAAAGAATTATTCTTTGTGTCGCCTCGAAACGAGGCGCGCTTTGTGGTCTTTGTGGTTAAATTCCCATGATAGTCCAAAGTTTTTTACTGATTGCCGTGATAAGCCAGCCCGCAGGAACTAAACCGAACCTCTGGTGCGAAATCGGTGAATGGACCGCCACCTCGGTTGTGCTCGGTGCCAGTTTTATCATCGATAATCAGTCCCCTCTGTTTAAAAAACCTCTGCTCGGCGGTAAGACCAACCTCTCCTACCACGATAAAGAAACGGTCAAAGAAAGCTGGCTCGTTGGTGCCTCGGCCGGATTTTTAGGTGGGATACTCCTCATTCCCAACAACCAGGGTTTTTTTAACGAAACCAGCTATCGCAATGCCAAAGGGCTGTATGAAGCGATGGCCGTGAATTACCTCCTGACCAACTCGGCAAAGATTATCGTGGGCAGGAAGCGACCGGATTACGATGACCGGGTTCGGCTGGGTAAAGATACGGTCGATGGCCGGAAGGCATTCTGGTCCGGCCATGCCTCAAGTAGTTTTTGTATTGCCACCTATGCCAGCCTGTATACGTTCGACCATATCGGCGACAATAGTCAGCCTGTAGTCCTTGGTGCGAAGACCCTGGTTGGTCTTGGACTTCACGCCCTCGCCGGTTATATCGCCGCCACCAGACTGATTGAGCATAAACACCATCCGAGCGATGTCATTGTTGGCGCGTTAGCCGGCTCCGCCACCAGCCTCCTTTTTTACGGACTGCACAATCGCTGGCGGTGTAAAAACCCCAAAAAGACCGGTTTGCGGTTGGAGCTCATGCCCGCCGCGGTTAGAATCTCCTTGACAATCCCGTAAAGCGATTATAATAAGCCTATACGTAACAACCGGAACGTAAGGAGGCAATAATGTCAGGACATTCTAAGTGGTCGAAAATAAAACACGTAAAGGGAAAAACTGATCAGGAACGGGGAAAGTTATTTTCCAAGTTGATTCGGGAAATTACCACCGCCGCTCGTATTGGCGGTGGTAACCCAGATGCCAACCCCAGACTCCGTTCCGCAATCGAATCGGCCCGGTCGGTCAATATGCCGATGGATAATATTGAACGGGCAATCAAGAAAGGAACCGGCGAACTGCCTGGGGTTACCTATGAAGAAATAGATTACGAAGGATATGGCGCGGGTGGAGTCGCCCTGATTGTTAAAGCCCTAACCGACAACAAAAATCGAACCACCTCTGAGATTCGGCACATCTTTGAACGTTACAATGGAAACCTCGGTGCCGCCGGTTCGGTCATGTGGCAGTTCCAGCCCAAGGGTATCATCATCGTTCAGAAAGAGCGGTACGACGAAGACACGGTTTTAACCATTGCCCTGGAAGCGGGCGCGGAAGATGTCAAGAGCGATGCCCAGAGCTACCAGATCATTACCCGACCCGATGACTTTCTGGCGGTAAAAAAGCAGCTCGATGAAAAGAAAATCGAATACAGCCTGGCTGAACTCACCCGCCTGCCCCAGACCTGGATCCAGCTCTCCGAGCGTGATGCGGAAAAGATGTTACGGCTCTACGAGGCTTTGGAAGAACACGAAGATGTGCAGAACGTCTATGCCAATTTCGACATTCCCGATGAGATTCTGGAAAAGGTCTCCGGGAGCCTGTCTTGAAGATTCTGGGGATCGACCCCGGACTCCATGCTACCGGCTACGGTATCATCGACGCTCAAAATCTCTCCTACGGAGTGATAAAATCGAAGATCAGTGAATCGTTAAGTTACCGAATTTTAGATATCGCCAATCAGTTGCGCGCGCTCATTATCCGGGAACGCCCCGACCGCTGTGCGGTCGAGACCCTGTTTTTTAAAAAAGATGCGGCGCGCAGTGTCATCCTCTCCGCCCATTTACGGGGAGCGATCTTCCTCGTCTTAGAACAAGAACATATCCCGATTCATGAGATAACGCCGGCAAAGGTGAAACTCAACCTCACCGGCAATGGCCGGGCATCAAAAAAGCAGATCCAGTACATGGTCGGCAAAATCCTGGGGGTTACGGGAAAAATCGGTGCTGATGCCGCCGATGCCCTGGCCGTCGCCTACAGCGCAACGAAAATCCAACAGTAGCCACGAATGAACACGAAGAATCACGAATCTGCGTCTCCTGCGATTCCTGCGTTACTGCATTTCCTCCGTGTCTTCCGTGGTTCCCGTGGTTGAACCAAATTCTCTATCCGTGTTCATCCGTGTCCATCTGTGGTTACAATGGTTACCTTACCCGTGCCTTCGGTGGTGAAACCAAATTCTTTATCTGTGTTCATCCGTATCCATCCCGTGATTAATTAACCTCCCCAATGATCGCCCAGATCCGCGGTAAAATTCTCGAAAAAACTCCGACCAGCGTGGTAATCGATTGGGGAGGAATGGGAATCGCGGTCGGTATTCCTTTGTCAACTTCACAGGAAATTGGCACGGTCGGCGATGAAGCGCTGCTCTATACCCAGCTCGTCATACGTGAACACAATTGGGAACTCTACGGTTTTTTCAAAGAAGAAGAACGGGAGGTATTTAACACCCTCACCAGTGTGAGCGGGATTGGACCGAAAGCGGCATTGAATCTCCTCTCCCGGATGGAAATTAACGAGATTAAAACCATTATCGCCGAAAGCAGGACCGATATCCTCACCTCGGTGCCGGGAATCGGTAAAAAGAAAGCGGCGAAAATTATCTTTGAACTCAACGAGCAGATGGCGAAAGAACCGGTCGCCGCCGATGTCCCGGCAGACGCCCTCAAAGCACTCGTTGCTTTAGGACTCTCAAAACGGGAAGCGGTCGAGCGGTTACGGAAGGTCGGTTCGTTCGCGCAACTGAGTTTGTCCGAGATACTCAAGCGTGCATTAAAAGATGAACGATAGTATCACCTCTCCCCAGAGACTGCAAGGTGAAGAGGTCTACGATTCTACCCTCCGACCTCAATATCTTTCCGAATTTATCGGTCAGACCAAACTTAAAGAGAACCTCAAGGTCTTCATCGAAGCCGCCAAGCAGCGGGATGAAGCGCTCGAGCATGTCCTCCTGTTCGGGCCTTCAGGTTTAGGAAAAACAACCTTAGCCCACATCATCGCCCGTGAGATGGGAGTCGGGATAAAAACGACCGCTGGTCCGGTTCTCGAACGACCTGCCGATCTTGCCGGCATCCTCACCAACCTCGAACTCAAAGACCTCTTTTTTGTCGACGAGATTCACCGGACCAACAAGATCGTCGAAGAGTTCCTCTATCCTGCTTTGGAAGATTTCTGCGTTGATATCCTCATCGACCGCGGACCCGGTGCCCGCTCGGAAAAGATTAAATTGAACTGCTTCACCCTGGTCGGTGCCACCACCCGCTCCGGTTTATTAACCGCGCCGCTGCGCTCCCGCTTCGGCATCACCCTTCACCTCGATTACTATCCGCCCGAGGAGCTGTTCGCTATCGTCCAGCGCTCGGCACGGCTTTTGGGTGTCGAAATTGATACCGACGGGGCAACCGAGATTGCCACCCGCGCCCGGGGCACGCCGCGCATCGCCAATCGGCTCTTACGCCGTGTCCGGGATTTCGCTCAGGTGCAAGGCAAGCCGAAGATCGATAAAGAAATTGCCGAATACGGCCTGGGACAGCTCGAGGTTGACAAGCGCGGGCTGGACGAGATGGACAAACGGATACTCCTAACGGTTATTGAAAAATTTTCCGGCGGTCCGGTGGGAATAAATTCCCTGGCGATGGCAGTGGGCGAAGATGCGGAGACGCTCGAAGAGGTCTACGAGCCGTTCTTAATCTATGAGGGATTTATCCGCCGCACCCCGCGTGGTCGGGAGGCAACCCAGTTAGCCTTCGACCATTTCAACCGCAAGCCCAAATCCCAGAGTTCGCTCGAAATTTAAAACTTCGCTTTTATTTTAAAGGGGACAGGCTACTTTTTATTGCTTTATTAATCTGTGAGGAGGTGAATTATGCCAAGGATTCCAAGAGGTTTGGTCGGTGGTTTTGTCTATCATATACTTAATCGAGGAAATGGTGGGCAGCGAGTATTCCATAAGGACAAGGATTATGAGGCTTTCGTTTCTTTAATAACAGAAGCAAAAGAGCGTTTTCCCATGAAAATATTTGCCTATTGTTTGATGCCTACCCACTTCCATATGGTCGTGATGCCCCCTCAGGCTGACTATCTCAGTAAATGGATGCAGTGGTTAATGACAAGTCATGTTCGGCGTTATCATCGGCATTATGAAACAACTGGACATATATGGCAGGGACGGTTCAAAAGTTTTATTGTTCAGGCTGACAATTATTTGTTGACCGTCCTTCGGTATGTTGAGGGTAATCCGGTTAGAGCACAGCTGGTTAGTTCGGCTAAGGATTGGTTGTGGTCGTCACACCGAGAAAGGATTGGTCAAAAATCAGCCCTCTTGGTTAGCGAACCTCCTATAGCTTTACCGGAGCGGTGGGATAAATTTGTCGATGAACCGTTTACCGAAAAAGATCTGGTCGAACTCAGGAATAGTATTTCTCGTCAAGCCCCATATGGTGCTCAACCCTGGCAAGTGCAAATCTGCAAAGAACTTGGTTTAGAATCTACTATTAGAGCAAGAGGAAGACCCCGGCCCGCCGAAAAGTAGCCTGTCCCCTTTTTATTTTATCTTTACTCTTGACAATTCCGGTATTAGCTTTAATTTAATGAACTGAACATAGAAGAATAACCGGAGTGAGTGATGGATGTATGGATTCAGAGACTAAGGCTTTTTAAGGCGAAGGTTTTAAAGGGGGCACTTTATGGCAGCAAGAAGTGTAAAGTCCTGTAAGCTGAACAATTGGAGTAAACATCGAGGGAAAGGGAGAAAAGTAGCCTGTCCCCTTTCCCTCTTTTGAGGCGGACTTAGTGGTCGGAGCAGTTGCAGGAGCATCTTATTGTATTGGCAAAGCTCTCAATAATAATATTTATGCAAGTGAAAGTGCAAAAGTTACAACCGCACCCTTATCTTTTAATGAAGATATGCAGATAATTCATACACCAGACTATGGCAGAAATATTCCTCAGATCTATTTTAAAGACGGTCAAATAGTTTACAATATGATAAGAAATCCTGGCCTCGAAAACAAGGAAAATCCTGTTTGGGGTATATATAAATATACTGATGGAATAATTGATCTATTTGATAGTACTGACGCACATAATGGTAAATATTCTTGTTACTTAGAACCATATGCATCTTCTGAATTAGGAGGACTTGGCATTGATCAATCTTTTAAAATAAAAAAATCAGCAAGCGACTTTAATATAGACAGTGGTTTGAGTTGGTATTGCAAGAAAAATTCTTCTGATTTTTTTGAAGTTTATGTGGCTTTTAGTACTGGAAAAAATATTTTAGCTTATGCTTTTGGAGCTCAACCTCCCGAAGATTCTTATCATAAAGTTATAAATCTTGGATTAGGTATGCCTAACAATTACACAAAATATATAAGAAATTTAGGACGAGATTGGTTAAGTAAAGGCTTCTCAGCAGATGATAAAATATCATCTATGGAAGTTGATGCTATTACAAACAACAACAAAACAGAAGCAGTAAGTTTCGACGATTTTGAGTTGCTTGCCCCTCTCTACAAAGATATAAGTGTTGATTCAATGACAAGTTCAAGAGCATGTTCAACTAGCAATTACATCCCCAAAGTAATTGTATCGAACAAAGGAATGGACACTCAGCGCAACATTATGATTTCTGCGAAAATTTTCAAAGATGGCAATATTGTATATAATCAGTATGGAGGGCTTGAACAAGATTCTCTAGGTTCTTTAGAATCAGCAGAAGTTAAGTTCAAGGAGGCTACTTTAACAAACGGTCTTTATGACATTCTTTTCATCAACACACATAGTGATGAAATATGGGAAGACGACACTTTGAAAGAAAGTTTAACGATTGCTGCATCCATCAACGAGCAACCAACTGGCTTAGAAACTCGTGTGTTTAATGTTTATCCAACTATATTGAGAGGAAATGCGTTACATGTTACTGGAACTTCTGGATTTGATGTTTACAATGTAACTGGCGCGCAAGTTGGAAAATATGAAGTTAATACTACAGGAATTTATGGTTTTAATTATCCTGAAGGAGTTTATTTCATAAAACCTCAAGAACAGGGATTGCCGACAAAGAAAGTCGTGAAAGTTAAATAAGAGTTAATTCTTAAATCTTTCTGGGAAAATAAAAGGGGACAGAGAGCTTGTCTAAAAACCTTTGCTAAGCGGGTAATCCTGACATCGAAGTGTAATCGATTCCTCAAGATTTGAGAAGTTACCTTATTCCCTACGTTGCCCACCCCAATCTTACTTCCCCCTTCTGCACCTTCCCAATTATCTTGAGCAGGTTGTGGAC
>CAYHGV010000005.1:0-48536 GCA_964356135.1 uncultured bacterium | reverse complement strand
GGAGAGGATCGTTTCTTTGTCGTGTTCGACCACAAGGACGGTGTTACCGAGGTCGCGCAGCCGGGCAAGGGTGTCGAGGAGCCGGCGGTTGTCGCGCTGGTGCAGTCCGATCGACGGTTCATCGAGGATATAGACGACGCCGACCAGGCCGGAACCGATCTGGGTGGCGAGCCGCACCCGCTGTTCTTCACCGCCGGCTAAACTCTCGGAATTCCGATCCAGGGTCAGATATTCGAGGCCGACCGCTTTGAGGAAACCGAGCCGTTCTTTTAATTCTTTAATGATTTCATGGGCGATTAATGTCTCTTTTTCCGAGAGCTTGATTTCTTCGGTGAAAAAGTGAAGCGCCTGTTTTACCGATTTTTTGACGACCTCGGAAATATTCAAGTCGTTGATTTTTACCGACCGGCTCTCTTTTTTAAGCCGGGCGCCCTGGCAGGTGGGGCAGGGCAGAACCGACATGAACCGCTCGATATACTCGCGCCGGGCATCGGAATCGGTTTCTTTATACAGCCGCATCAGGTTGGGCACCACCCCTTCGAACTGCTCGTAAATCTGGAGCTTGCTGCCGTCCCAGCGCTTGTGCTTGACGAGAACTTCTTCCGGTGCACCGTAGAGCAGGATCTTTTTTACCTTGGACGGGAGCTTGAACCAGGGTTCGTCCAGGCTGAACTCATAGGAGCGGGAGAGCGCTTCGAGATTAGACAGGAGCCAGCCGGCCGGTTCGCCCCAGGGTTTGACCGCGCCTTCGGTAATACTCAATTCCGGGTTGGCGATGACCCGATCCGGATCGATCTCCATTTTGGTGCCGAGGCCGGAGCAGGTCGGGCAGGCACCATAGGGCGAGTTGAATGAAAAGAGCCGGGGTGTTATCTCTTCGTAGGAGAAACCGCAGTCGATGCAAGCTAAGGCTTCGGAGAACAATCGGTCTTCTTTGCCGTCGATCGAAACGATACAGATGCCGGAACCTTCTTTTAAGGCGAGCTCGATCGAGTCGGCAAGCCGTTTTCGAATTTCAGGTTTTAAGACCAGCCGGTCCACCACCAGTTCAATCGTATGCTTTTTATATTTTTCCAACTCTGGCACTTCTTCGATGTCGTAGATTTTTTTATCGACCCGGACCCGGATGAATCCCCGCCGCTTTGCTTTAATCAATAAATCTTTGTATTCACCTTTTCTGCCCCGGACTAACGGTGCCAGGACTTCTAATTTTGCCGGTCGGTTCAAAGCGACAATCGAATCGACGATCTGGTCGGTAGTCTGGGCAGCAATCGGTTTGCCGCAGTTGGGGCAGTAAGGGATGCCGACCCGGGCAAACAACAGACGCAGATAATCGTATATTTCGGTTGCGGTCGCGACCGTTGAGCGGGGGTTTTTCGATGCGGTGCGCTGTTCGATGGCGATTGCGGGTGACAGCCCCTCGATGTAGTCGACGTTGGGTTTTTCCAGCATTCCCAAAAACTGGCGGGCATAGGCGGAGAGGGATTCGACGTAGCGGCGCTGGCCTTCGGCGTAGATCGTGTCGAACGCCAGGGACGACTTGCCCGAACCGGATATGCCGGTGACGACCACGAGCTTGTTTCTCGGAATCTTAATATCGATGTTTTTCAGGTTGTGCTCGCGCGCGCCTTTAACCGTGATAAATTCTTGTTCCATAGGTCTTAAATATTAATGTTAGGATTTCAGGAATGTCAAGGGCTGATAGTGACCCCGCTGAAAAAATACAAGATTATACCACGAAAGCCACGAAATACGAAATATCGAGTGACCGTAGGGAACTCAAATTTGGAAAACACGAAATTCGAAGAATAGATGGAGTCCGCCACGTATCTTGGCGGACGATATCAAATTCCTCGCGTCCAATTTAAAGAATGGACGCGCGATAGAACGACTGCAAGGAGTTCAAATCGTAAATATTTTGTAGCAACAGGTCTTTAGACCTGTTAACAAACCTGGCGGTTCAGAAAGGGGTGTCCGAATCGACGTAGCACTGCAAACCGGCGGCTTCGAAGATCCGCTTGGCGGCGAGCATGGTTTCTTCCGAAGGAGAAGGTACCTGGGAGTATTTATAATCGAGACCGAGCTGTTCGTACTTGGAGCCGCCGAGGCGGTGGAATGGCAGCAGGTTGACTTCGAGCGGGCGGAGTTTTTTAAGGAACCGGCCCGACGCCTGGAAATTTTCCTCGGTGTCGTTGAATCCCGGGACGACCGGAATCCGGATGACGAGCCTGCCATCCCAATCAGCACGAGCCACCGCTTCGATATTGTGAAGGATCAGTTCGTTCGATGCGCCGGTCTCAACCTGGTGCGCTTCGGAATCCATATGCTTGAGGTCGATGAAAAGCCAGTCGGCGAAGCGGAGAACTTCAAGCAGAAAACCGGTTTCGACGTGGGCCGAGGTCTCGATTGCGGTATGAATGCAGTTCGACCGGCAATTTTTTAAAATTTCAAGGATAAACTCTTTTTGGAACAACGGCTCACCGCCGCCGAAGGTGACGCCGCCCTGGTCTCCCCAGAAACCCTGGTCGCGGGTAAGAATCCGCATAAGCTCCGGGACGGTGTAGGTCCGGCCGGCAATCCGAAGGGCTTCGCTGAAACATGCCGGGACACAGTCGAACGTCGCACAGCGGTCGCAGAGCGCGCGGTCGAACTTCGGCATCGGGTTGTTAGGGGAGTCGACCTGAATAGCTTTTCGAGGACAGGCGGTGACACACCGGTAACGGGTGTGGATGCACTTTTGAGCACAGAACATCAATCGCGGCCGGACAATTTGGCCTTCAGGGTTCGAGCACCAGGAGCAGGAGAGCGGACAGCCGCTCAAAAAAACCAGCGTCCGGCAGCCGGGCCCATCATGGACCGAGTAAGCCTGGATGTCGAAGATCAGTCCGTCCATTGGTTCGTTCCAGCCGAATTCAAAGATAACCACGAATTGACACGAAGAGAAACGAAGAAGCACGAAGGAAATACCGAATTCGATAGGAACCAAAATACACTCACGAAGATAGTGAAAAAAAACAATTTTCAGTACTGTTCATCCAAACATTTCGTCGTGTTTTGAAATGGCGCTTTTAGTTTGTTTTCCAGCTAAACCACTCGCAGGTGACGCTTACGAGGTCGGGGTAGGTCATGGCTCGGGTTTTTTCTGCGCTGCAGACGCCGAGGTTGGTTTCTTCGCCGGCAGTATAGTGCTGGCAGTGTTTGCATTTGGGGAGTTTTTCAAACCGCTCGCATGCCTCGTCGTCGGCAAGCACCAACTGTTTTGTTGCATGGCAGATGCCTTGGGCGACGTCGACCGGTGCATAGTTCCGGCAGTCGAAGTTTTTACAGGACGGCTTCACGGTTCACACCCCTTCGTATTCGGTCCGGGCGATGACCTCATCCTGGATGGGCTTGCCGATTTCGACCCAGTACTGGGTGAATCCAGCCACTCGGACAACCAGGTCGCGGTAGCGCTCGGGTATGTTTTGGGCATCGCGCAGCATTCGCGAATCGACGATGTTGTACTGGATGTGGAAACCGCCTTTGCGCATGTACGCCCGGGTCAGCTCCAAAAGTTTTTTTGCCCCCTCGGTGCCCCGCACCGCGCCCGGATGAATTTTCAGATTCAACTGCGAGTTCTGAGACTGGGAGTGGTCCCAGCAGGTGGCGGAAGTGAAGAGTGCGTAGGGACCGTTGCGATCGGTGCCGGGATAGGCGGACAAAGAGGCATCGGCAAAGGTGGTGCCGGCTAAGCGACCGTCGGGCGAAGCGATGGCAGCTGCGCCCATCGGTGCATGGGTGGAGACCGAGATCTGGCAGGGGTAATACGGTGCTCCGTTCAAAGATTCGTAGTGCCGGCACATCGCACAGAACCATTCTTCCCAGTCTTTCAAAATTGAATCGACGAACGGGTCGTCGTTACCGTACTTGGGTGCGGTTAGGCAGAGGAAGTGGGTCCGGTCGAATTTATCATCGCCCGTTTTTTTCTCCTGGTCGGCTAACGAGTAAGAACCAACCTCTTCTGCGTTTTTAAAACCGAAGTTTGCCCGGAGTGCCGAACGCAGTCCGTCGAGCGTAACCGCCCGGTCCTGGTAAACGATTTTTTTAAGGGCGGCAAGGCTATTGACGAGGTTGATCGTTCCGCAGGTTTCGATGTTGTGGGTGGCGTTGTAGCGGTAGCCGAGTTCGTTGATCAGGTGGCCGCGGTCCAGGCAGTCCGGTTTGAGCAGCGAGTTGAATATCGCCATATTATTTTTTCGCCAGATGTCGTGCTGGATGTTATTGGTCAGGGAGAGGATTTCGACCGCCTGGGTGAAGTAGTCTTTCACCTGGTCAAACAGTTCTTCGTAGGTCACTAATTCTTTGCCGTGGACAGGAAAGACGCGCTGACCGGTGCGCTGGTCTACACCATCGAACAGGACCAGCTCCAGAATCTTGGGAAGTGAAATGAAATGAACCCCGACGCTGGTCGGCTGGCCCGAGCCGCCGGGAATCAGATACTGCCGGTCGTTCAGGGTCAACGGCATCCAGGAACAGGGCGAGGTCTCGAGGCAGCCGCCGATGGCAACGGCGCGGGCTTCTTCGAGGGCCATACCTTCGGGGCCGTATTGTTTGAGCAGAAACTCGATTGCGACCCGGTTATTCATAAATGCCGGGTAGCCGGTGCCGGTCTTGGTGCATTCCACCGATTTCAAGAGAAAGGCTTCGGGCAGCTTATCGTCGTAGAGCAGGGACAGGGTTGGCTGGGTGGTGACGCAGGTCATTGCCGCTTCGAGCATCAATTCCTCGAGGCGGTTAGCGGCGGACGAGCCGTTCTGGGTCAGACCGCCCAGGCTCAGATTATTGAAGGTGTTGCCGGAGAGAACGCCGCCGACTACGCCGGTCGAAGCGAAACAGTCAATGCAGGTGAACTTGACGCGCTGACATTCTAATAACTCAAGAACCTCGGCTTCGGTAATGATGCCTGAAGCCCGGTCCTGCTCGAACCAGGGCAAGAGGACCTGGCCGAGACGTCCAGGCGACAAACCGGAGATTGCATCTTCGTTGAGCACCGCGATATGAATCGTCCAGCAGAGCTGGAGGGCTTCGCGAAATGTCCGGGGCGGATGATGGGCGACCCATTCGAGACACTGGGCGATCTCTTCATATTCTTTCTTCTGGACCGGGTCTTTTTCCGCTGCTTCGAGCCGGCGTGCCTCGTGCGCATAATTGAGAATCCACTTCTGGATGCCTTCCAGCACGAGGATTGCGGCCTGAAAGTTGTACAGCCGGTTCATGCCGGTTAAACCGTCACCATCCGGTTTTCCCGCAATCATTTTTTTCTTTTGCTCTATAATCTCAACCAGCCGGTCAAAACCTAACTGCAGCGGATAGTAGTAGTTGATGACCTCGCGACCCTGGGGCAGGGTGTAACCGGAATCGAACATGCAGACGACGGATTTCATAATCGCTTCTTTGACTTCGTAGCCTGGCACCATCTGCTCGTAGCGGTGGCTTAGGTCATCGACTGATTTACCGTTCCAGGCATGAGCGGTCCGCAGCATCGCCGGAACCTCTTCCTGGCGGATGCCGAACTTGCCCGCGATCGAGACGGCCGTGCCGAAGCTGTGGATAACATTGCCGCCGCCCGAACCGAACTTCGAAACTTCATCCGCGCTCGCGCTGCCTTTGGCAAGAGCGGCTTTGTAGAGTTCGTCTTCCTGAGCCATGTAATAGCCTTGGGAAAGCCAGGGCATCGGAAACGAACCGCGGTAGTAATGGGCTTTGGACATGACGATGAGCTCACCGGGGAAGATGGTCGGGGTCAGGTGGGAGAAGGCGCATTTGAGTGCCTGGGCGCGGCGCACCACCGGAACTTCGCCGTCGAGTTCCATGAATTTCCGCGTGTACCAGTAGGGAAACTCGTTGGTCGCCGAAGAGAGGGTTTGATAGTAGAGTGCGCGCAACTTCTGGGCGCGGGGCCCGGGCTGCCGATTTACCTCGCGGTCGGCAACGCCGTCGGGCGCCACACCGCCGGCTTGGAAATCCAGTGGTATTCCCGATTCTTCAAGGACCTGAGAGAGTTTTTTATTCATAATGTATAGCCGGTTTGATTCTATTGGTCGCAGACTTAGTGTCAAGAGTTACTGCCGGGTAAAACATGAAAGAATGGGAATTGGTAAAATTATTTGACAAACGGCGAAATGGGGATACAATCACCGAAGGTAGGATTATGGAAGAGACTATTACCCGCAAGGAAATTATAAGTGCATTTAAAGGGGTCCTGGAACCATTGGAGTATGTTTGCGCTTTCTGGGAGGCTGGGGCGATCAGCTTTCGGCGGTTCGACCGGTGGTCGGATATCGATTTGTATCTGGTCGTCGAGGACGAGCGGGTGGAGGAGACATTCCGAATTATCGAGCAGGCGTTGGTAGGACCTTTCGAATTCGATTTGAAATACCATCTGCCGGAACCGACCCCGCACGGGCACTCGCAGGTTTTCTACCGGTTGAAGAATGCAAGCCCATTTTTATTACTCGATATTGCCGTCATGAAAAAATCGAGCGAAGATAAATTCTTGCAGTACCAGATTCACGGCGAGCCGGTAGTCCATTTTGATAAAATTGAAGCGGTCAAAAACGAACCGGTCGACCCGGCTGCCTGGCAAAAGAGGTTACAGGCACGGATCGAAACCTTAAAAACTACCTTCAAGCTGTTTCAGGTTTTCGTTCTGAAAGAGCTCAATCGCGGCAACGACATTGAAGCGCTCAGCTATTATCTTGCCTGCACCTACCGGCCGTTGGTCGAGGTTCTGCGGATTAAACACTCGCCCTATCATTATAATTTTCATACGAGCTACATTCATTACGACCTGCCGGCAGATGTCGTGGAACGGCTCCGGAAGCTGATTTTTATTACCGACGGCGAAACGCTGGCAAGGTGTCGAGCCGAAGCTGAAACCTGGTTCTGGGAGGAGGTAAAGGGCAGATAAAAGATGTTAGATGGAAGATGTAAGTGAAGGAATAAAAGATTGACAATTCTGGAATAAGGATTAAGGTTTGTAAAGGAGGTGAAAAAGGTGAAATATTTAGCCGTGGTTTTTGTCCTTGTGAACTTCGGGTGGGCGGAAGGCGAGTGGGTGGTGCAGGATAATCCGTGCAACGGCAACCAAAATGTCGTTTTTTCTGATGCATCCGCGATTGACAGTCTTCATTGCTGGGTGGTGGGCTCTTGGGATTTAAGTCTTTTAGTGCTACGGACATCTGATGGCGGCAAGAACTGGGAAGCTAAAGGACTTGATGGTCAAAATGTCTATTCCTCGCAAACTTCTTTGAACTGGCTTATCGGGCCTGGTATTAAGTTTATAGATACCCTCAGAGGTTGGATTTGTGTTGGAAAGACCCTTTTCACGACCCGGGATGGAGGTGGAACTTGGGTGGATACCTTCTTAATGGATCCTTACTCAAATGTGGTTTTCACTGACATTGAATTTGTAGATTCGCTCAATGGTTGGATTGTTTCGGAAGGGTTTGGTGGGGGGTTGCCTCTTATTTTACATTCGAGCGATGGCGGTAGAAATTGGGAAATCCAGGATAGTCTTTCAGCCGAGTGCGACCTCAGGGGTGTCTGTTTTCTCGACTCCCTTAAAGGTTTCGTTGTTGGTGATTCGGGTACCTTGTTTCGAACTACTGACGGCGGCGAGCACTGGATAAAGATTGAGACCGGCACGGCCAAGGATTTGATGGATGTCCAGTTTGCGGATTCGCTGCATGGGTTGGCGGTGGGGGATTTAGTCTTAAAAACGGAGGATGGCGGTGCAACCTGGGAAAAGATTGAAGGTGCGGGTGGATATGATGTAGCCTTCCCGAATTATACCAATGCATGGACAAGTGGTTTCTGGTTTAGTGCGAATGGGGGTGCCGCATGGGAATGGAAAGACCCAGGACCTGGCATTCCTGCCGTTGGTTATAATGGAATATCTTTCCCGGATACTTCCCATGGCTGGGTCGTTGGGGAGTATGGAACGATAGTCCACTACGGTCCAAAAACAGGAATTGAAGAAACCAACATAACAAAGCCTTTGGTTAACCTTTTGCAGATTTATCCCAACCCATTCAGCAAAACAACGAAAATCAGTAGCGAGAATCGAGCGGTGAGTAGTGAGGGGATAAAATTAAACATTTATGACGTAGCTGGGAAATTAGTTAAATCTTTTCCCCTCGCTCCTCGCTGCTCACTACTCGCTACTACCATCACCTGGGATGGTAAAAATGATTCGGGACAGAGGATACCCGCTGGCATCTATTTCTGTCAATTAGAAATCAACGGACAACCGGTTGTCCGAGAAAAATTGGTCATAATGCATTAAATCAAATTGTTTATCTCCGAATAAGGTGCAATCAGCAGAACTGTGAAAAGTAAAGAATATGCGGAAATCCAATTGGTCCAAAAGGCCGATAGTTGTTTTTTGTAGTGGTCGGATTTATCCGACATCGCCAGTTGTGCGATAAATCGCACCACTACGGAAAACTTCATTAAGTATCGACCGGTGCCTGTTATACGTCGTACCCATATGTGAAAACTGCACCCAGCATGGAGAAACACCAATCAGATTCTCCTTGACTTTTCCGGGAATCTCTCTTATATTCAACCATGCTCGAGAGGAGCAGAGATAAAAACGGAGGGTTTTTGTTTTTCAGCAATTATTTTCAATTTCACTATTCCTGGATGACAAATGTTAGCTAAAATTTTATCGGCAAGTGTTTTTGGCATTGACGCCTATATCGTCGAGGTCGAAGTTGACCTGGCGCTCGGCTTGCCGGCATTTACGACCGTCGGGCTGCCGGAGGGAGCGGTCAAAGAGTCAAAAGACCGGGTTCAGGCGGCGATCAAAAATTCGGGTTTTTCTTTCCCGGCACGCAAGGTGACGGTCAACTTAGCGCCGGCAGATATAAAAAAAGAAGGGGCGGCATTCGACCTGCCGATTGCGATCGGGATTTTAGCGGCGTTGGGCGAGGTGAAAGGGTCAGCCTGCAATAATTTTATAGTTATGGGCGAACTCTCGCTCGACGGCTCGCTGCGTCCGATTAAAGGTGCGCTGCCGATGGCGATCGCCTGCCGTGAAGGCGGTCTTTCGGGAATCATTTTGCCGAAGGCGAACAGCAACGAAGGCGCGATGGTCAGGGGATGTAATGTCTATCCGGTTGGTACGTTAATTGAAGTCGTCCAGTTTTTAAACGGAAGCCGGACGATCGAACCGGCAAAGTGCGATACCGAACAGGTTTTTAAGGAAGCGTCCGAATATACGATTGACTTCGGAGAGGTAAAGGGTCAGGAGCATGCCAAGCGGTCGCTGGAAGTTGCAGCTGCCGGTGGCCACAATATTCTCCTGATCGGTCCGCCCGGGGCAGGCAAGACGATGCTGGCGCGCCGGCTGCCGACGATACTGCCCAAGCTCGACTGGGAAGAAGCACTGGATACGACGAAGATTCACAGTGTTGCCGGAACGATGCTGCCGGGCCAGGCGTTGGTTGCGACCCGGCCGTACCGCTCACCTCACCACACAATTTCGGATGCCGGGTTAATTGGCGGCGGTGCTTTTCCCAGGCCGGGCGAAGTTTCGTTAGCCCATAACGGAGTTTTATTTCTGGATGAGCTTCCCGAATTTCACAGGAATGTTTTAGAGGTCTTGCGCCAGCCTTTGGAGGACGGTTTTGTCACGATCGGACGGGCGAAACTGACTTTAAGTTTCCCGGCTCGATTTATGCTGGCAGCAGCAATGAATCCCTGCCCGTGCGGTTATTATACCGATCCCTATCATGAGTGCACCTGCACGCCGTTTGCCATTCAGAAATACCGGAGCAAGATTTCCGGGCCGCTTTTAGACCGGATCGACATTCATATTGAGGTTCCACCTTTGAAATACGATGAGCTTTCCCAGAAGGAGCCGGGAGAGACTTCGGTCCAGATCCGGGAACGGGTGAACCGGACGCGCGATATCCAGCTTGAGCGGTTTCGGGGGCTTAAACGAAAACGGCGTATCTTCTGTAATGCCCAAATGGAATCGCGGGAAATAAAGCGATTTTGCGAAATTGGGTCGGACGGCGAGCGTCTGTTACGAACCGCAATCGAGAAATTCGGGCTGTCGGCCCGTGCCTACGATAAGATTTTAAAGGTCGCCCGGACGATCGCCGATTTAGAGGGGAGGGAAAAGGTAGAAACCCATCATATTTCGGAGGCTATCCAATACCGGAGTTTGGACCGGGGTCCGTGGCAATAGGGTGGCGGTAGTAGAGTGCGGAACCGAATGGCCCTGGGTGGTTTTTTTCGCCTTTCCAACGGGGTTGACAAGTCTTAGCACCATTTTATACTATTAGCCAAATGCACAAGGGTAAAATCATACTTTTTACAGGGTTGGCGACACTGGTTTTCGCCCAGCAACCTACCCGGCCTTCTTTGCCTAGCTACCCGGAGCAAAATCTTGAGTTGTTACCCGAAGCACCGGTTGACCCGGAAAAGTATCTGCTTGAAGCCGGTGACAGTCTGCTGGTGGTCGTGTCCGGCAATCTGAGTTATTCCTATCTGACCGGACTTACTCCTTCCGGCGACCTGCTCATCCAGATTCCTACCGGCAATCCCTTCTTGGTCAGTGAAATGGGTAAACTGCCGATACTGTCGGCAACCCGGCTCGAGTTGGATATTGTTGATAAGGTTAATGTCGATGGTCTGTCGATCAGAGCGGGGGAAGGGGTTTTAGGCGAGCGGCTGGCAAAATATCTTAGGAATGTCAAGGTGACTCTTTCGCTGTTCGCGCCAAGGAGATTTAAGGTCTTTGTCCTGGGCGAGGTGCTGTTTCCGGGCGCTTATATCGCTTCATCCTTTTTAAGGGTTTCCGACGTTATAAGCAAAGCCCAGGGTTTGGCGCCGATGGGCTCACGGTGTAACATTGAGCTTCGGCGAAGGGGAAAGTTTTTTACATCCGTTGATCTGGAAAAGTTCGAGCGGTCGGGTAACTTAGATTATAATCCATTGGTAAGTAATGGCGATGTAGTTTTTGTTCCGATAATAAAGAACCGGGTGACGATTCGAGGCGGGGTGGTGGGTCGGACCGAATATGCCCTCCAAATTGGTGATACCATGAGAGTCTCAACCAACGAGACCTATGAGCTGCGGCCGGGTGAGACCTTCTTTGACCTGGTCCTGCGGGCAGGCGGACCGGTTCCCTGGGCTGATTTGAAAAACTGCTACATCGAACGGTTACAAGCCGGTTCGAACCGGCGGGAGAAGATAGCGGTTGATTTACATGCGATCATGGTTAACAAGGATTTATCCAACAATCCGATTTTGGTCGATGGCGACGTTGCGGTCGTGCCGTTAGAGGCATACTATGTCTATGTCCACGGTCAGGTCATGGACCCCGGACCGAAATTCTTTCTGGAGAACCTGAAGGTGAGCGAATACATCGGTCGGGCAGGCGGATTTACCACCCGGGCGGATATTAACAATATCAAGTTGATGCGGCAGGACGGGCGCAAACTTTCGGCCAAGAGCAACCCGATAGTAGAGCGCGGCTGGACGATTTGGGTGCCGGACCGACCGGTTTTCAACTGGCAAACCTTTTTAACCCTGGGTGCGACCATTACCTCGCTCATCACTTCCTGGATTGCTTTAACTCGCTGATGGAAGTCGATTTTAAAAAATTTTTATTGACTCTGTTTCAGCGCCGGCGGTTAGTGGTTTTGATCGGAGCGGGCTTTCTGGTCTCCAGTGTTATATTGAGTTTTTCGATTCCGAGACGGTATAAATCATCGGCTAAAATTCTACCACCGGCCGAAGAGCAGGGGACCGGTGTAGCCCTGCTATCCGGATTGCAACAGGAGCTTGGGTTGCAGGTGTCGGGGATGTCAGCATTTCAAACTCCCTTCGACCTGTTCATCGGAATATTGGAGTCAAATACCATTGCCCAGCGGGTTGTGAGGAGCTTGGACCTGGTCAAAGCCTATCGGGTGAAAACTGAGGGGAAGGCAGTCGACATTGTCAAGAAGCAAACCGATATCCGCCCGCTGCCTGAAGGTCTCTTGGTAGTTTCTGTCGAGACTCGCTCGCCGGTACTATCTGCCCGAATTGCCAATGCTTACCTTGCGGAATTGGATCTATTTGTGAAAGAGACCAATATGACCCGAGGGCGTAATACCCGACTATTCGTAGAAAAGCGGTTACGGGAAGTGGCAAACGACCTGAGAACCGCCGAGGACTCTTTGCGAGTATTCCAGCAGCGTAATAAGACCGTGGCGTTGGAGGAGGAGACAAAAAAGGCGGTGGAGCAATACGCGATCTTTAAGGCTCAAGCAGTGGCTAAGGAGACCGAATTGGACGTTATCAAATCCTATGCGACAGTCGATAACCCACTCTACCTGAGCACCAAGAATGAATTGGCTGAAATGAATCGCCGATTAGTGGAAATTGAAGAGGGAGGAGGCCTCTCCGGTTTTGGAGTGGGATTCGGGGTGGCATTAAAAAATATGCCGGCGGTGGGTGCAGAATTTACCCGGAGGCTCCGGGATGTAAAAATCCAGGAAGAAGTCTATGGCCTTTTAATGCAGCAGTATGAGCAGGCGAAAATCCTTGAGGCGCGAGACACGCCGACGGTTGTGCTCCTGGAATCGGCTGCTCCTTCCTTTGTGCCTTCCTGGCCGAAAAAATCATTGATCGTCGGCTTATTCATTATTTTAGGATTGATTGTCGGCATTATTGCTGCGACGGTTGCCGAATGGTGGGCTCGGCTGAAACGGCAACCGGAGGATTATGCTGAACTACAGCGGATGTGGGGTATGGTGAAAGACGATTTTCGGTTTTTAAGGAGGAAAAAAAATCATGACACTACGAGAACGCCTCGAAAGCCGAGAAGCTAAAGTCGGAGTAATCGGTTTAGGCTATGTCGGATTGCCGCTTTCGGTAGAAATTGCTAAAGCCGGATACACAACGGTTGGAATCGATATTGCGACGGAACGGGTGAAGGAGATAAACCAGGGAATAAGTTTCACTGCCGATATTTCGTCGACCGAGCTCGCAGGGTTGGTCAAGGCTAAAAAATTTAGTGCTGCCAGCGACTATTCGTTACTCCGGGAGTGCGATGTTATAAACATCTGCGTTCCAACACCGTTCACGAAAGCCAAAGACCCGGATATCAGTTATATCATCAATACCGGTGAAGCACTGGTGAACTATTTACGACCGGGGCATTTGATTATCCTGCGGAGCACCACCTTTCCCGAAACGACCGAAAAGGTGCTGTTACCGATTTTAGAGCGTTCGAAGCTCGCGGTGGGAAAGGATTTCTATCTCTCGTTTGCTCCGGAACGGATCGACCCGGGCAACAAACGCTACGGCATTCATAACACCCCGATGGTCGTGGGTGGAGTTACCGAGGCCTGCGGCGAGTTGACCCGGTTCTTCTATGCCCAGTTTGTCGAGAAGATTATGGTCGTCTCCTCACCCCGGGTAGCGGAGATGACGAAGCTGTTAGAGAATATTTTTCGCAGTGTCAATATCGCTTTAGTCAATGAACTCGCTTTGCTCTGCGAACGGATGGGCGGGGTCGATATCTGGGAAATCATCGACGCGGCTGCAACCAAGCCGTTCGGTTTTATGCCCTTTTATCCCGGACCGGGTATCGGCGGCCACTGCATTTTGGTCGATCCGTACTATCTGTCCTGGAAGGCGAAAGAATACGATTTTCATTCTAATTTCATTGAGCTTGCCGCCCAGACCAACGAGAATATGCCCTTTTTTGTCGCCCAGAAAACGGTTGAGGCGTTGAGTGGTGCCGGCATCTGTCCTTCCCGGGCGACGGTTCTCATCTTAGGAGCGGCATTTAAAAATGATATTAACGATACCAGGAATTCGCCGGCACTTAAGGTTATGGAGATTCTGGAGAATAAAGTGGGTGCGCTTTCCTATAACGACCCCTATGTGCCCGAGGTCGTTATCAACGGAAATCACTATCAATCGAAAGAACTTACCCCCGAAGCGTTACGGAGTGCCGATTGCGTTTTAATTACCGCCGCCCATTCGGTATATGATTTCCCGATGATCGTCAAGCATGCCAAACTCATCGTCGATACCCGAAACGGCACCAAAGCGGTAAAAACGGGAAAAGCCAAAATAATAAAAATCGGTAAAACCTAAAACCGGATGACAGGCGCAAAGATACTGGTAACCGGTGCGGGCGGTTTTATCGGCAGCCATTTAACCGAGCGGCTCGCGAGCACCGGAATGCAGGTTCGCGCCTTTGTCCGCTATAATTCCCGGAACGATTGGGGGCTCTTGGAACTGCTGCCGGCGGCGATGAAAAAGAATCTGGAGATAGTAACCGGTGACTTAAAAGACCCGGATGCGGCCGAGAAGGCGGTCAAAGGCTGCACCGTGGTCTTCCATCTCGCGGCGCTGGTCTCGATTCCCTATTCGTATATTCATCCTCTCGATTTCATCCAGACCAATGTCGTTGGAACGGGTTATCTGCTGAGTGCGGCAGTGAAATACGGGGTTGAAAAATTTATCCAAACCTCAACCAGTGAGGTTTACGGGTCCGCGCGCTACACCCCGATCGATGAAGAACATCCGTTGCAGGGCCAATCGCCGTATTCGGCAAGCAAGATTGGGGCAGATAAATTGGCCGAGAGTTTTTATCGGGCATTCGGATTATCGGTGACGATTGTGAGACCGTTTAATACCTACGGTCCCCGGCAATCAGCCCGGGCGATCATACCAACGATCATCACTCAGGCGCTCACCCGCAATACCATCAAGGTCGGCGCGGTCTCGCCGCTCCGGGACTTCAATTTTATCGTCGATACGGTTGATGCCTTTATCCGGGCGGGTTCGGCACCGCAGCTCGCGGGCGAAGTGATCAACATCGGTTCCGGACTGGAAATTTCGGTCGAAAGATTGGTTGAGCTGGTTGGGTCGCTCCTCAGTAAAGACTTACGGCTCGAAGTCGAGCAACAGCGGTTGCGACCGGAGGAGAGCGAGGTCGAGCGGTTAATCGCGGACGCGGGGAAGGCGCACCGTCTATTGGGTTGGAAACCGACGGTCGGGTTGAAGGATGGTCTCGGGGTGACGGTTGAATGGATTCGGCAGAACATTACCCGCTACAAGACCGAGCTCTATAATCTATGAAGGCGGTGATTCTTGCCGGCGGCAAAGGCACTCGGTTAGTGCCCTATACGACGGTTCTGCCCAAGCCGTTAGTGCCGATTGGCGATATACCAATTTTGGAAATTGTCATCCGGCAACTGCTCCATTTCGGATTTCGAGATATCTGCCTTTCGGTCGGCTACTTAGCCGAACTGATTCAAGCCTATCTCGATGTTCGGGCTCAACAATTCAGCAATGCATCGATTCAGTTGTATCGAGAAGCTGAACCCTTAGGCACCGCCGGCGCTTTAGTTCTGATTCCTGGTCTCACCGAGACCTTTTTGGTTATCAACGGGGACATCTTAACGACGCTCAGTTATAAACAACTGTGGGATTTTCATAAGAAAAACGAGGCACTGCTCACGGTGGCAATGCGAAAAAAAGAAGTCAAGGTAGATTTAGGAGTTATTGAAGTTGATAATCACCGGATTATAAATTATATTGAAAAACCTCGGCTCAATTACCAGGTGAGCATGGGGGTTTATGTCTATGAACCGGAGGTTTTACAGTACATTCAACCCAATCGCTATCTGGACTTTCCAGATTTAGTTGCCATTTTGCTGAAGGAGCATAAGAGCGTGGTTGGCTATCCGGCTTCGAACTACTGGTTAGACATTGGCCGGCCTGAAGATTACGCCCAGGCGGTTTCAGAGTTTGAAGAAATGAAGGGCCAACTGTTGCTATGAAACAGTGGAAGGTTCCGTTAAGTGATATTGACCTGAGCCGGGAAGAAATTGAAGCGCTCGTCGGGGTCTTAAAAACGCGGTGGCTGACGATGGGGCCATTGACCAAAAAATTCGAGACTGCTTTTGCTCAATTCTTGGGTGTGAAATACGCCTTTGCCGTCGCCAACGGTACCGCTGCCCTCGAAATTGCCAACCAGGCGATTGGTTTGAAAACCGGCGATGAGGTTATTTGTCCTTCGCTTTCGTTTGTTGCGACCGCTAATACTATCCTCCATACCGGCGCGACTCCGATATTCGCCGATAGTACCAGCCTCGACGACTGGACAATCGCACCGGCAGATATAAAGAAGAAAATTACTTCCCGGACCCGAGCGATTATCGTGATGCACTACGGCGGCTATCCCTGTGCAATGGATGAAATAATGGCAGTCGCCCGAGCCCATAACCTCTCGGTGATTGAAGATGCCGCCCATGCGGTGGGTAGTGAATACCGGGGGAAGAAATGCGGAACGGTTGGCGATATTGGCTGTTTTAGTTTTTTTTCAAACAAAAATCTGGTGACGGGCGAAGGCGGGATGATCGTGACCAATGACGATTCGCTTGCCCGAAAGATTGTTCTGCTCCGCTCGCACGGTATGACTTCCCTGACCTGGGAGCGGCACCAACACGCCCGGTGGTCGTATGATGTGGTGCTGCCCGGTTATAATTATCGGATTGATGAACTCCGTTCGGCGATCGGGATCGTCCAGCTCAAAAAGTTAAAGCGCGCCAATCACCATCGGGCACAGCTGGTCCGGCTCTATCGAAAGCGGTTAGAGGGGCAGCCGGCTATTTCAATTCCGTTTCGGCAGGCGGGTGGGGCCCTCGCCTACCATCTCTTTGTCATTCTCCTGGCGGAGGGTTTTGACCGAGAACGGATTATGGCTTCGCTCGCTCAGGCGGGAATACAGTCCAGTGTCCATTATACGCCGATTCATCTCTTTACGTGTTATCGACCGACCGACGGTTTGCCCGCTGCCCAGTTGCCCGTGACCGAGGAGGTCGGTCGACGGGAGATAACGCTTCCGTTGTACAGCACGATGGGGGTGAGAAACGTCCATCGGGTGGTAGCAGCCCTCGGGCAGGCATTACGGTCGACGGTCGATGGATGACAGCATCACCTTAGATTCGTTAAAAGTTTTCACCGCTACCGTTATCAGTTTTCTGATTGGGATGGTTGTTAACGTCGGACTTGCCCGCAGTTTGGGTCCTGATGGGAAAGGCATCTTTTCAGTGGCGATGAGCTTGTCGTCGCTGCTCGTCCTGTTGGTTGATTCCGGTTTCAGTATTTCTTTGGTTTATTTCGTCGGGCAACGGAAGTATCCGACGAAAACGTTGTTGGGGTATAGTGTCATCTGGGGTTTGGGGGCCGGTCTGGTGCTGGCGATCGGTACCTGGTTGATCAAAGATGTCGTTATTCTGAAGGTGCTGAAAGGGGTGTTACCGATCCACTTGGCTTTAACCCTCGGGTTAGTGATCTTCGGCGGGCACGGGAATTTCACATCCGCGATCTTGCGTGGAGAGTATCGCCTCCGCTGGTATTCGATTCTTTTGATTCTGCGTCCGGCAATTCAGTGTGTGTTAGTCTATGTCCTACTTGCGGCGGGGAGACTTTCGATAACCAGTGCCCTCGTGTGCATCGTCATTAGTTACTTGATTACCGCCCTCGCCGGTTTTGCGGTGATCGCAAAAACCGATGGCGTTCGGTTCTCGACGACCCTCCAGCCGATGCAGAAACTATTTTCGTTCGGCATCAAAGGTCAGATTGGGAATATTGTTCAATTTTTTAATTATCGGTTCGACGTTTTTTTAGTAAACTATTTTTTAGCGGCATATCAGGTTGGTCTCTATAGTGTCAGTGTTAATGTCGCCGAGATGTTGTGGTTCATCCCGAATTCGTTTGCGATTACGCTGTTTTCGAAAGTTTCGTCCCTCCCCGCCGAAAAAAACAATCTGTTGACCGCCCAGATCCTCCGAACTTCATTCCTGTTGACGTTCGTCGCCGGCATTGGATTGTTTTTTTTGGGGCGGCCGATTGTGCTGCTGCTCTTCGGGCGGCAATTCCTGGGTTCGGTGAATCCGCTGTTGGTGCTCTTGCCGGGTATTTTAGGATTAACGATTTCGAAAATCGTATCGTCCGATCTGGCGGGCCGGGGCAAGCCCCAGTATTTGACCTATATCTCGTCGATTTCGGTCGTGGTAACAATCGCTCTCGATTTTCTGTTAATACCCCGGATCGGTATTATTGGTGCGGCGTTAGCAAGTTCGATTGCCTATATTACTGCCGGCGCATCTTCGTTCGGGTGGTTTGTCCGAGAAAGTGGGATGCAGCTTCGAGAAGTTTTCCGGTTTCAAAAGAGCGATTTTAATTGGGTACTGAACGCGGTTAAGCCCCGCCGCTTGGGACAATGAAAGTAGTTTCGGTGGTAGGGGCACGCCCCCAATTCATCAAGGTGCTGATGGTGTCAAAAGCAATCCGGGAGCACCATCAAGAAATTTTGGTGCATACCGGTCAGCATTATGATGTCGAGCTTTCGAAAATTTTCTTCGATGAACTCAAGATCCCAAACCCGGATTACAATCTGGAGGTGGGACCCAATTCGCCCGGACTCCAAATCGCCGACATGATACGTTCCTTAGAACCGGTGTTAGTAAAAGAAAAGCCGGCGATGGTGTTGGTCTATGGCGACACCAATTCGACTCTGGCCGGGGCGTTAACGGCAGCTAAATTGGGGATACCGCTCGGTCATGTCGAAGCCGGTCTGAGGAGTTTTAAAAAGAGTATGCAGGAGGAGATTAATCGGCTCGTCACCGACCACCTATCGGATTACCTTTTCTGCCCGACCGAGACGGCAGTTACTAATCTCCGCAACGAAGGGATTCGGGGCGGAGTCTATCATACGGGCGATGTAAATTATGACGCGGTGGTGGAGTATGCGCCGGCGATTGCGACCAACCAGATCTTACAACGGCTTGACCTGATGCCCAAGAGGTATTACCTGCTGACGCTCCATCGTGCGGAAACGGTGGACGATGCGACCAGGCTATCCGCGGTCGTCGAGGAATTATCTACCATCGATACGCCGGTCGTCTTTCCGGTCCATCCGCGGACCAAGAAGATGCTCGCAACCTTTGGTCTCGCCCGCCGGCTCGAGAGCAATCGCGCGTTCAAAATCATCGAGCCGGTGAGTTATATTTCGATGCTGACGTTAGAACAGCACGCCCTCAAAATACTGACCGATTCCGGAGGTGTTCAAAAAGAAGCTTATTTTTTTGGAGTGCCCTGTATTACGTTGCGAACGGAAACCGAATGGGTGGAGACGCTCGACAATCACTGGAATCAAATTGCTGGTTCTGCTTCCTCGGGTTTCCTTTCTCTGCTGGCTCAATCCCCAACCGGTCCTCAAAGTAAAAACCTTTTCGGCACAGGCGATACTGCCAAACAAATCGCCGAGATTATAACCGCAACCGTAACAAACCGATGAGGAACTTACTTTTTATTTCATATTTTTTTCCACCGGCTGCTACGATCGGAAGTCTGAGAGTCCGCAATTTTGTCAAATATCTGCCCCGTTTTGGTTGGAATCCAATAGTCTTGACGATAAAGCCGGAATACTATCAGCGCATTGACCCATCGCTCTTTCTGGATCATGCTCTTCCTTCCGAGATCTATCGAACGAATCTTATTCCGGGTACTCCGGTACGATTTTTTTTCAAACAAAAAGAAGCAAAAACAGGCGATGGTCGTAACGATACTGCCGCACCACACTATCGGCGATTGAAAAAGTTTCTCTCGACGATACTGTACGCTACCTGGATACCCGATCCGCAACTTGTCTGGTTACCGGCAGCAACCAGAACCGCCCAAAAAATAATGAGAAACCACCGGATTGATGCCATCTATTCTACCGGCAGACCATTTTCTTCCCATCTCATTGGCGCGTGGCTGAAAAACAGGTATCACCGACCCTGGCTTGCTGATTTCAGAGACCCCTGGTCGAGAAACTTCATCTATCAGCCAGTTACCCCGGTGCTCAAAAAAATTAATCAGCGTATGGAATTTCAGGTGCTCAAAGCGGCCGATCGAGTGATTGCGGTATCTCAGCCGATCATCGATGATTTTCAGAGATTATATCCGACCCTTCCTCGATCTAAATTTGCAGTTATTAGTAACGGATTTGATGCAGATGATTTTAGACATCCTCTTCGTAATCATCCAAAAAAATTTACCATAACCTATACGGGAACGTTTTCGAAAACAAGAACACCGGATACATTTTTAGTTGCTTTGCAGCAAGTACTGATAAATAAAATGATTCCGCGGGAAGATATCCAGGTGGTTTTTACTGGGATGTTCGATGAGCGCACTCGGCAGCTCGTGAAAGCGTTAGGCATAGAGGAGACTATTCAGATCAAGGGATATCTGGCTCATAAAGAAAATATTAAACAGCTCTATAACAGTGATGTTCTCCTGCTGATTGTTGATTCAAGCGCAGGCACCGAATGCGTCGTGACTGGTAAGCTGTTTGAATATCTCGCGACCGGAATTCCGATTTTGGCTCTCGCTTCTCCTGAAACAGTAGCGGCAAGTTTGATCCGGTCGACACAATCGGGCATAATAGTCTATCCTAACGATATTGCTGCTCTTAAGCTTCAGCTCGGAGCATGCTGGCAGAAACATAAAAATAAGGAACTCAAGATTTGCCCTGATTGGGATCTTATCCGAACCTTTCAAGCTGACCACCTAACCAAGAAATTAGTGGGCGAGTTAGAATGCACTCTTGACTCTGAGCGGACAGGGTGTAACAATAGTTAAGCGATGGAGCTCGGATACCGGTTACGGTCTGTTCTTAGAATACTCTTCGGGTTTGTTGTCAATAATCACAATCGTCCCTTGAGCCTCGTTCCGTTTCCGGCGCAAAGAGAGCTATTCTCTGTCCGGGAGCGCCTCACCAAACTGTGAATCGAAGACTGTTTTAACACTGTGCGGACGTCTAACGGAATCGACCGGTGGAATTAAAAATTCAGCGAGCATCGGTTACACTGGAGACGCCTTCGATGCGGTTGATGATTTACTGCTGGCGGGAGTATATTGTGTTGCGATGAGCAAGAGAATCATCGATCGTACTCAGGACGTGATCCTCAGACGATGAAATCTCCTTATTTTTATATTTGCTGGTGCATCTTGATAGGCTGTATCAGCCTTTCACTGATCGGGCAGTGTATCGGAATACCGTATTTGTGGGGTATAACGGCGGTAGCAATTTTAATTATGTTTATCCTTCAGCCGTTTTACTTTTTGGTCTCTTTTCTTGCGGCTCTACCTTTTTCATATTTGACTTCAGCCGGACCAGATACCAGTATTCTTAAGCCAATCGGTACAGTTTTAATTGTCTGTGCACTTCCGGCTATTCTTTTGAGCAAAACGACATTAAAGCCTAAAATATCGCCTTTAGGGGCAAGTATTATCTTGTTTATTCTTGGGTGTTTTTTTTCCCTCTTTTCGTTTCTCTATTCGAACGCAGCCATTTGGGGTTTCATTTTCTTCTTGGGCAATGTTCTGTTTTATGGGATTTGTGTTAACCTGATAAATTCTATACATAAGATTAAATGGGTTATTGGATTGATGTTGGCGACCTTTAGTGTTAATGCTGTCATTGGCATACTTCAAAAGACTGTGCTCAGGGTTTCGTTTCGAGCACTGGGAACAGTTCAGGAGCCGAATTATTTTGCGCTCATCCTCCTTCCTTTTATCCCGATTGCTCTTTTTCAATTCTGGAATGCTGAAAAATGGTGGCTGAAAATTCTTTTTGGTATCAGTGCAGTATCGTTCATACTCGTCATTCCGCTCACACTTTCAAGGAGTGGTCTTATTGTTCTGGTGCTGATGCTGCTCATCGTTTTCGTTCGAAATAAGAAATTTAAACAACTGTTTCTGGTTATGGGCGCGGCAGTAGCGTTCTTCTTCCTGGTCTTGCCCCAGGAGGCATTGGTTGGTTTAAAATGGGGGGAATTAACTTCAAACCTCCGAATGATGTCAATTGATTTTAGGTTCAGTCTTCTCCTATCGGGACTGCGGATGTTTTTTGACCATCCCCTCTTGGGAATTGGAGTCGATAATTTTATCAACCATTTTTACCACTACAGCTCGCTCCCACCTTTCTTTATTAGATTTTCAGCACACAATACTTATTTAGAGATTTTAACCGGAACCGGGATCGTCGGCTTTGTGGCGTATGGGGCGATCATTTTTTTTGCTTTGAAAAATTATATTACAGCTTATCGAGTATTTAAGCTCCGCCGAGATAATAAGAATGCTGCGTTTGTATCAGGGGTGGGCTTTGGATTTCTTGCGTTTCTTCTGGGGATATTCTTTTTAACAGCTCAACATCATATTCTGTTCTGGTTTTTCGTAGCACTCTCTTCTGTGTTCGTCAATTGTACGAGGATTGATAATGGTCAAGAAACCGGTTAAAATTCTTTTTCTTCATACACCAATGACATTCGGTGGTGCTGAGATCTTTATTGCCAAACTCGTTTTGAATCTTAAGCATCTTGGCGTAGAGCCGATTCTTATGTGCCGGAGTGCAAAATTGTTCGGGTTAGCTACCGCCAGAGCAGTAACAAAAATACCCTTCATAATTCCGGCAATCAAAAAGACGTTAAATCCCCTTCGCTGGGTAGTATCTCTGGTGATAATAGTTTTTTCAGCTTTCAGCGTTGGAAGGGTCATAAGGAAATATTCGGTCGATTTGATTGCCGTTCATTCCTGGGACTCTTTCATGTGTAGCCTGCTGGCTGCAAAGATGTTCAAGATTCCGATTGTGTATCATAGCCACGGGGCTTTGAAACCTCATTTTTTCACTCGAGCACTGTGTCGACTTATTATTGCTCCCCATGTCATCTTAGTCATTGCTGTATCGGATATGATACGAGACTACTATGTGACACAATTGGGATTTGATGCTCGTAAGATTCAAAGAATTTACAATGGTGTTGATCTTACAACAATCGAAAGCGGTCGAGCCCGGGAAACCAGAAGGGATATCGTCGTTGGAACGGTGACGAGAATCGAACCAGAAAAAGGGCTGCATGTTTTCATCGAGGCGGCTCAGATAATTTTGCATCAGATAGGTCGATTTAAATTCTGGATTGTTGGGGATGTTACCTCGTCCGCTCATAGATCCTATCTGCGCGAGCTACAGAAGAGAATTGCGGACAGGGGATTGGAATCCGAGATAAAATTTTGGGGATGGCGAGATGATATCACCGAGATTCTCGCCCAGATGGATATTTTCGTCTATACCACAATCGAACGAGAAGGCCTGCCGCTGGCGATATTAGAAGCTATGGTCCTCGCTAAACCTGTCGCAGCTTCGGCTGTGGGTGGGATCCAAGAGGTCATCACCAATAATCAAACCGGTATTCTTCTGCCGCCTGGTAATGTCACGGCTGTTGTCGATGCGATCCTCAAACTTGCTGGTGACCGTGCCTTCAGAGATGAAATCGGGAATGCGGGTAGAGAAAAAGTTATCAAAGATTTTTCTTATGACCGATTTTTAAATGAAATAAAGGATGCCTATCTGGCTGTCTTAAAACCGTGATGATTGATATTATTGTCATTTCTTGGAATAGGAAGAAATTCCTAAAACATTGTATTCAGTCCATTCTGGATACAACCAAAGGGATGTCCTGCTCAATTATTGTGGTCGACAATGGTTCCACCGATGGTACCCACCAGTTGCTGAGCGAAACATTCCCTCAGGTTACCACTATCAGGAATGAAGTGAACCGGGGGACGACCGTAACAAGAAACCAAGCGATACGGATCTCACGAGCCCCCTTTATTATGTTTCTCGACTCAGATACCGAGGTTACCCCTGGTGCAGTATCCGCCCTGTGCCGTTTTCTGGAACAGCATTTGGATGTCAGCGTGGTCGCACCGCAACTCATCAGTCCTGAAGGTAACCTTCAGCTAAGTTGTCGGCGGTTCCCTGATTTACTTACACCGGTCTTTCGACGTTTGGCTTTCATACCCGCTATTGCCCATTCAAAGAATCTGAGCCGCCATTTGATGTTCGAGTTTGATCATTCGTATGTAAGGCCAGTCTCATATGCCATTGGCGCGTGCCTGATGATCAGGAGAAAAGCATTAAACCAAGTGGGGCTGTTAGACGAAAAGATTTTTTATAGTCCGGAGGATATTGATATCTGTTTTCGGATGTGGCTGGGAGGGTGGAAGGTTTTCTATTACCCCCACGCAAAGGTTATCCATCACGAACAGAGGACAACCAAAAAAAATCCTTTCTCAATTATCGCATTTCGTCATCTCAAGGGACTACTCTATTACTTTAGCAAATATCGAATTGAGGATAGAAAACGAGCTGCATTAATGGTACAAAGAGTAGCGGAGCGATCAGTTTGAAAATTCTCGTCACGGGGGGAGCGGGATTTATTGGTTCCCATGTTGTCGATCGGTTGATCGGGGCCGGTCACGATGTTGTCGTGGTCGATAATCTATCGACCGGCAAGGAAGAAAATATCAATTCTCGGGCAACGTTTTATAAATCCGATATCCGGCAGGCAACACTCGAGGCGATCATCGAACAGGAACGGCCGGCGGTTATCAATCACCATGCCGCTCAGATCGCGGTCAATGTATCGACCAAACGACCGGTGTATGACGCCGAGGTCAATATCCTGGGTTCTCTGAATCTCCTGGAAGCAAGTAAAAAATACGGAGTCCGGGGATTTATTTACAGTTCGAGTGGGGGCGCGGTCTACGGCGAACCCCGGTATCTGCCGTGCGATGAAGCCCACCCGATTAATCCGCTATCGCCTTATGGGGTCAGCAAGCATACGGTAGAACATTACCTCGTTCAATCCGGGATTCCCCACAGTATTTTACGATACGCGAACGTCTACGGCCCGCGGCAGGACCCCCGGGGGGAAGCGGGCGTGGTTGCGATCTTCAGCCGGGCGATGTTACACGACGAGCCGGTTGTCATCAATGGGGACGGTGCCCAGGAACGGGATTTTGTTTATGTTGAGGACGTCGCCACAGCAAATATGCTGGCGCTCGAGGTGCTCGTTCACGACCCCACCAGCAGAATTTACAATGTCGCAGTCGGTGCCGGAACAACGATACACGAGATTTTTAAAACACTCAAAGCGATCACCGGTTATCGCCCCGAGCCTCACTACGGTCCTTCTCTGCCGGGCGAGGTTTATAAGATCAGCCTTGATGCTCGGAAGATAACCCGGGAGCTGGGCTGGCGCCCAACAGTTGATCTCGACCACGGTCTGCGCACGACCGTCGAGTGGTTCAAAAAATGCGATTTTGACTTGACAAAATAAACACCGATCATACAATAAAATATGTATTTTGGTTTCAAACGGGTCTTGGATGTTGTTATATCGTTTTTCCTTTTGATTATATCTCTGCCGGTTGCCTTCTTCGTCGGACTTGCTATTTTTTTTGATTCCGGTCGGCCGATCTTCTTTGTGCAGGAGCGCGTCGGGAAAGACGGAGCGATATTTAAGATGTTTAAATTCCGTTCGATGATTAAAAATGCTGAAGAACATACCGGGCCGGTGTGGGCAAAGAAGAACGATCCCCGGATTACCAAGGTCGGTCGGTTCATTCGACCGGGCCGATTGGATGAGATTCCCCAGCTCTTAAACGTTATGCTGGGCGAGATGAGTTTGATTGGACCGCGGCCGGAGCGTGCCTGTTTTGTGACTGAATTGAATAACCATATCGAGGATTATCACAAACGACTCCGGGTTCGTCCCGGCATCACCGGATTAGCTCAGATCGTTCACAAGTATGATACTTCGATCGCCGATGTGAAAAAGAAAATTGAACTCGACCTCTACTATATCAATCACCTCTCATTGTCGTTGGATATGAAGATTCTCTTTAAAACCATCGGCGTGATGCTGTCGGGGAAAGGAGCCCATTAAGCGGTTTGCAGATGGTCGAGGACGGTAGCTAAATCGCCGGTGAGGGCGATTTTCTTATTTTGCCATTCGATCGTAATTGCCGTTCCACTCAATCGAACCTTTTTTATTTTACGGTGCTTGGCGTAGAACTTTATCTCCGCAACCTTGAAGAGATTTTCGAGAATCGCCGGATAGCGGCCAAAGCGGTCATTGAGTTCCGCGCGCAGGGTTTCAAGTTCGGCGGTACTCTCAATATCTAAGAGTCGCTTGTAAATTGCGATCCGCTCGAAAGAATCGGCAATATAGCTTTCCGGGATATAGGCTTCGATGTCCAAATGAAGCTCAGGTTCGGGCATCACCTCTTCGCCTTTAAGTTGGGCGATCGCCGCTTTTAACAGTTGACAGTAGAGATTGAAGCCTACCCGGGCGACGTGACCATGCTGCTCGGTGCCTAAGAGGTTTCCGACGCCGCGGATTTCCATGTCCCGGAGAGCGAGTTTAAAACCGGCGCCGAGTTGGGAGTAAGCGATGATGGCGGATAATCGTTTTCGTGCTTCACCCGAGATTTCATCGGTTTGGGGAATGACAAAGAGGGCATAGGCCTGTTCGCTCGAGCGGCCAACGCGCCCCCGGAGTTGATGGAGGTCGGCCAAGCCGAACCGGTGGGCATCGTTGACGATGATGGTATTAACGGTCGGGAGGTCTAAACCGGATTCGACGATTGCGGTCGAGACCAGCAGGTCGTAGCGTTCGTCCAGAAAATCGAGATAGATCCGGGCTAATTCTTTCTCGGCCATTCGGCCGTGGGCGGTCGCAATTCTCAGATCCGGCAGGAGCAGTCTCAACCGCCGGGCTATTTTCTCGAGCGACTCAATGCGGTTATGGATAAAGAAGGCCTGTCCCCGGCGTTGGTGCTCTCGTTGTAACCACGCGCGAATCACCGTGTCATCCCAGGGGGTAACTTCGGTCGTTATTTCTTTTCGGCCGAGGGGCGGAGTATGGATGGAGGAAACATCCCGTAATCCGACCAGGGACATATACAGGGTACGGGGAATAGGAGTGGCACTGAGCAGAAGAATATCGACGGTTGATTTGAATCGTTTGAGGCGTTCTTTCTGGTGGACTCCGAATTTCTGCTCTTCGTCGATGATCAAAAGTCCCAAGTCTTTAAAGTGTATCTGGTGCCCGAGCAGCAGGTGGGTGCCGATAATAATGTCTACCGTTCCCCGCCTCAGATCCTCGAGAATTCTCATTCGCTCCCGAGGTGGGATGAATCGCGACATCATCTCTACCCGGATCGGGAATCGCTCTAATCGCTGCTTGAAGGTCTCGAAATGCTGGAAGCAGAGGATGGTGGTCGGAACAATCACCGCAACCTGTTTAAAATCCATAACCGCTTTGAAGGCTGCCCGTAATGCTAACTCGGTTTTGCCGTAACCGACGTCGCCACAGATGAGCCGCTCCATCGGTTTCGTGCTCTCCATATCCTGCTTGATGGCGGACAGGGCCTTGAGCTGGTCTTCGGTTTCCTCATACGGGAACGAAGCTTCGAGTTCGGTTTGAAACGGGGTATCGGGCGAAAATGCCTTTTTTCGCGCAACGTCGCGTTGGGCATAGATCGCAAGGAGTTCCCGGGCATAATCCTCGGTGGCTTTGGCTGCCCGAGCCCGGGCTCGCAACCAGGCTTGGGAGCCCAATCGGTCTAATGGTGGAGGTTTTTCTTCTGCACCGAGATAGCGGTCCAAGAGTCCGATGTTTTCAACCGGCAGGTAGAGTTTCTCGCCCGCACCATAGCGAATCTGGAGAAAGTCCTTTTCTTTATTATCGCCGATATTGAGCCGGGTAATTCCTTCAAAGATGCCGATGCCATAGTCGATATGGACGACGTAATCACCCGAGTGGAGTGCGAGCAGGCTGTCCATGGGCAGGCCTTTGAATCGACGCTTCGGCGGTCGCATGACCGGCATGCCGTAGAGTTCGGCTTCGGTTAATACCGCATAGTTCGACCCGGGGTCGACGAACCCCTGGCTCAACGAGCCGGGGTATAAGGTTGCGCGTTCGCCAATAATGCGACCGAGTCGCTGTCGTTGATATTCTTCACCGCAGAGGAGATAATAATTCCAGGATGTTGATTCGAGTTCAGATTTTAAGAGCATAAAATTGCCCAGATAGATATTCGGTTGATACTGGCCAAAATCAATATCGACCGTGCCGGTCGTAAAAAAGATAGTGGTGAAATCGGGCGGGGAATCGGTTTCGGAGAGGATGATGGTCGGCGCGGGTAAAAATTGTGTTATCGTCTTATAATGATGAAGAGAACCGAAGAGTCGAGGGAGTTCGATGGTGGTAAGGTACCCGACCGACCGTTGGGTCAAAGAATCGAATTGGCGAATCGATTCGATCCGGTCACCAAAAAATTCGATACGGATTGGATTCGGTTGATCGGGCGGGAAGCAGTCGACGATGCCGCCGCGGGCGGACCATTCACCGGCTTCGGAAACGAGATCGGTTCGTTCATAGCCATGCTCTGAAAGCCAGGTGCTGAGTTCGGCTAAGGCGCGGGAGTCTCCGACCGTGACGGCAGTGATGGAGTCGGGTAACTCAATTGAGTCCGGAAGGGGGAGCGACAGCTGTCCCGGAGAAAGAACCAGCAAAAAGTTGGCCCCAGAATTTATTTTTCGGACGGTTGTGAGTTGGACCGGATACTCGGGCGACAGTAAGAGAACCTCGGAGCGGGAGAGAGTTTGAAGGTCAGCCCGGATCCGTGCGACCGCTTCCTCCGGGCAGATATAGACTACCGGTCGGCCGGTGAGGGACGAGAGACACGAGGCCAAGACTGCTCGGGCCGAGCCGACAATCCCTCCGACCGGAATTATTCTTCGGTCGTGAAGAATAGTAATGAGGGTTTTGAATTTATTGTTCGCTAAGAAACGTCCAACGATTTCATCCATAGACCTTCGACGGTTGTCGTGAAACTTTGGTTGCGTCGGACCTGGGTACGCGGAACAATTCTCTTCGGTAACACTTTTTATTTTAGTATGTGATTTGTCGGTTAAAGTTAAAAAGGGGGGCTTCTTACAAGCCCCCCTTTGACACAGTACCTTTTACCTTTTCTTTTTCTTGGCGGGCTTTTTTTTGCCGCCTCTTGCTGCACACGGCATTTGTGACCTCCTTAGATTTGACTTGTGAGAATTGTAAGCAAGCTTGAAGTTTTGTCAATAGTAAAAGTAGTGCTTTCAAATCGGTGACCTTCGATCGCCGTTGCCGGTGCCGAGACGGGTCGGACTGATGTGCGGCGGTGAGACACGGGCGGTCTCGAAATTGAAAGTCAAGAATAAGTCATTTTTAACCACTGATCCGCCACGAATCTTGTCGGTCACGGAATTCACTGAATAATTAATTATAATGAGCCACAAATAATAACCCTTCCGTTCCGCCACACACTATGGCGGATTCAGTGTCTTCAGTGGTTTGTCAGGCTTCTAAAATTACCATCTTGACAGAGCCCGCGTTTTCGATACATTGGATTCAGGATGGATATTTTCGATAAGTGTATCGAATACCATGCGATGGTTGCCGAGGCGAAGGCAAGCGGTTTCTATCCCTATTTCCGACCGATTGATTCTGAACCCGATCGTGCCGTCGTCATTCGGGGCAAACGGCTGCTGATGTTTGGTTCGAACAACTATTTGGGTTTGACCACCGATCCGCGGCTGAAGGTCGCGGCGATCAAGGCAATTGAGAAGTACGGAACCGGCTGCACCGGTTCTCGATTTTTGAACGGTACCCTCGATATCCATGAAGAGCTCGAGAATAAGCTGACACGGTTTATGGGTAAGGAGGATTGTCTCGTTTTTCCCACCGGTTTCCAGACCAATCTTGGCGTTATCTCAAGTCTCGCGCGCAAGAATGATGCGCTGATTACCGACCGCTATGACCATGCTTCGATCGTTGACGGCTGCCGGCTGTCGTTTGGCCAAACCAAGCGTTTTTTACACAACGATCCGGTCAATCTCGATCGCATCTTGGCTTCATTGAAAAAAGATATGGGTAAGCTGATTGTAGTCGATGGGATTTTCAGCATGGAAGGCGATATTGTCAATCTGCCCGAGGTTGTCCGGGTCGTCAAAAAACACAACGCCCGGGTGATGGTCGATGATGCCCATGCGATCGGGGTGTTAGGCAAGACCGGTGCCGGTACGGCTGAGCATTTTGGCCTCAACGATGAGGTCGACCTGATTATGGGCACCTTTTCCAAGTCGTTCGCTTCGATCGGCGGTTTTGTGGTCGGCACAAAGGAAGTGATCACCTTCATCCGACACCAGGCTCGGTCGATGATGTTCTCGGCAAGTATTCCACCACCGGCGGTGGCGACGGTTTTGGCCGCATTAGAGATTATTCAGACCGAGCCGGAACGTCGGCAGCGGCTCTGGCACAACACCCATAAGATGCTTGCCGGTTTAAAGAATTTTGGGTTTAACCTCGGCCTGGGAGAAACTCCGATTATTCCCATTCACATCGGGGATGATACCAAGACGATCAATTTCTGGCACGCGCTGTACGAAGCCGGGCTTTTCGCCAATCCGATCATACCGCCGGCGGTGCCGCCCGGACGGTCGCTGATCCGGACCAGTTATATGGCAACCCATACCGATGAGGATCTGGACCAGGGGTTGGCGATCTTTGAAGCGGTCGGCAAAAAGACCGGCGTGATACCATGACGGTCGATGAAGTAAAAGATAAAAAAGGTCTCAAAGAGTTTATCAAACTGCCGTTTATGATCTATCGCGAGGATCCAAATTGGGTGCCGCCGCTCAATTCCGATATGGTCAAAATGTTTTCTCCGAAAGACAACCCGTTCTATGACCATGCCGAGGTTAAGCTGTATATCGCCCGAGAGAACGGCACACCGGTGGGCAGGATTGCGGCGATTGTCGATCAGATGCACATCTCGACCCACAACGAACAAGCCGGATTTTTCGGATTTTATGAATCGGTTAATGATCGGATGGTGGCAAAAATGCTCTACGATACCGCCGCCGCCTGGCTCAAAAGTAAGGGCATGACAATTATCCGCGGGCCGATGAATCCGTCGATCAACGATGAGGTCGGGTTTCTGGTCGAAGGGTTTGATTCTCCACCGGTGATCATGATGACCTATACCCCGAAATACTATCTTGACCTGGCGGAGCACTGCGGTTTCACCAAAGCGATGAACCTGTACGCCTATTACCAGGCGACGGCGGCCGGGATGCCGGAAAAGGTGGCACGGGTTGTTTCGGTCATGAAACGGCGGCATCCGAACGTCGTTTTACGGAACCTGGATATGAAAAAAATGAGAGAAGAAATCGAAAAAATAAAGAAGATCTATAACGTCGCCTGGGCGAAAAACTGGGGGGCGGTGCCGATGACCGACCGCGAATTCGATGCCCTGGTCGTCCGGCTCAAACCGTTAGTTGTGGCTGAGATTATTGCGTTTGTTGAAATTGACGGTCGGGCGGTTGGAGTGGCGGTCGGGATTCCGGATTATAACCAGGTCTTACGCCATCTCGGCGGCAAACTTTTTCCCTTCGGGATCATCAAATTTCTGAGATATAAAAGAAAAATTGACCAGTGCCGGCTGTTGATCCTCGGTGTCCTGCCCGAATACCACCAGCTCGGTCTGGATGCGCTGCTCTACTGGCAGATTTTTGAAGGCGCGAAAAAAATGGGCTACCGGGGAGGAGAATTTTCCTGGACGCTAGAGAATAACTACAAGGTCAGGCGGCCGGCTGAGCTCTGGGCGGGCGCGCCCTACAAAGCCTACCGAATTTACGAAAAGAAATTATAAGCCGCCCCCACCGCTAATAAAAAATCAGGAATCATTTCCGGGCAGAGGAAACTCAATTCCGAAACGATTCCCGTCGTAAAATTTCGCGTCGGTGATTTTTTAATTTCTTGTTTACTCACAAAAAAAATTTTCTTGGGTCGAATTCAGAATGCGTTCTGAATATGTTCGATCCCCGCCTCGGTGATCGCAATGACGTCAAACCGGACCGGGGTGCGGTCGTAGAGATCATTCATCAGTAAATAACTCGATGCCATCCGCCGTAAACGCCGCTGCTTTCGGTCATCGACCGCGGCTAACGGTGAACCGAATTCAGTGGTGGTGCGGAGTTTGACTTCGACAAAGACGATCGTGGCTCGGTCCTGGGCGATGAGGTCGATCTCGCCGTAGCGGCTGCGAAAATTTCGCTCAAGAATTTTATAGCGCTGTTTTTTCAGGTAGGCACAAGCCCGGTCTTCGCCCTGTTTTCCCCGTTCGCGCTTATCCATTGAGCAGGGCTTGGACCGGCCGGTAGGACCGGCGGTGAATGGCGCAGGGGCCCCAGGTGGTCAGCTTTCGGCGATGCTCAATGGTCGGGTAGCCTTTGTGTTGTAAAAAATTATAGCGGGGGTAGCGGAGATGAAAAAAGCTCATAATCCGGTCACGGGTCACCTTGGCCAGAATCGAAGCGGCGGCAATTGAAGAACTTTTCCGGTCGCCGTGAATGATTCCCCGCTGGGGCAGGGGCAGGTCTGGAATTTCAAAGCCGTCGATTATGAGCAGATCGGGTTTAACCTTGAGCCGGTCGATCGCTTTTTTCATCGCTTCGAAGGAAGCAGTGCGGATATTCACCGCGTCGATGCGCTTTGCGCCGACCAAGGCGATGCTGAATGCCAGGGCGTGTTTTTTAATTTCCGGGTAGAGCCGAGCCCGCGCGCGCGGCGAGAGCAGTTTCGAATCGTTGAGGCCTTTAATTTTTTTTAGATTGTTCGGAAAGATGACGCAGGCGGCGACAACCGGCCCGGCTAAAGCTCCCCGACCCGCTTCATCCACCCCTGCCAGCAGGCCGGGCTCATGTTTCCGGAGCCGCTGGTCGAGGTCGTTTTTCAACCCGACGCTCCTTGAGTTTCGCCTCCTTGCCTTTCCTCTGCCGGAGGTAATAGAGTTTTGCTCGCCGCACTTCACCTTGTTTCCGAACCTCGATTTTTACCAACAAGGGTGAATGGAGTTGAAAAATCCGCTCAACCCCGATTCCTTTTGTAACTTTCCGGAGGGTGAAGCTCTTGCGCAGGCCCGAGCCCCGGATTTGAATTACCTGTCCCTGGAAGGTTTGGAGCTTTTCTTTATCCCCTTCCAGTATCTTGTGGGAGACTTTGAGAATATCACCGGGGTTAAATTGAGGCAGATTTTTCCTCATCAACTCTTCTTCAATTTGTTGAATTGACATTCCTTTCGTTGGTTCTACCGTTTTGATTTCAGCCATTACGCACCTCGCTTAGGATTTTTTCTTCTTCTTGAGTCAAGGTTACCTGGTTGAAGAGTTCGGGTCGACGCTGCCAGGTAATTTCCAACGCTTGTTTCAGTCGCCAGCGTCGTATCGCCTCATGGTTTCCGGATACCAGCACTTCGGGAACTTTATAGTCTCGGAAGTCAGCGGGTCGGGTATAGTAGGGTGTATCTAAGACCCCCCGAATAAAAGAATCAGTTCGGACCGACTCGGCATCACCGACCACACCTTCCCAGAGCCTGGTTGTCGCCTCCATGACCACGAGGGCAGCCGCTTCGCCGCCGGCAATGATGTAATCACCGATCGATATTTCATCCGTAACCAGATGATCGGCGACCCGGGCGTCGACACCTTTGTAACGACCGCAGATCAGGATGAGCTCATCGGTAGTGGAGAGTTCCTCTGCCAGCTGCTGATCAAGCCGTCGACCTTGGGCCGAGAGCAGCACGACCCGGGTCCGGGGGGTCCGGACCGATTCGACCGCTTTAAAGATCGGGTCCGGTTTTAAGATCATTCCCGCTCCACCGCCGAAGGGATAATCGTCGACCGTCCGGTGGGAATCGTCAGTGAAATCCCGTAAGTATAACAGATTGAGTTTTAAAAGGTTTTGTTCCTGGGCAATCCGTAAAATACCACACTGAGTGGCGCCACTAAAATACTCCGGAAATATCGTTACGATATGAACAACCACGAGGGAACGGCAAATATAGTTAGTTTATTCGATGATCTCGAGTTGTGCTCGTTTTCCCTTTTTCATCGAGGCGGCGGTGAGTAGGGTTCGCATCGCTTTGGCGGTTCGGCCGTCTTTACCAATAACCTTGCCCAGGTCGCCTTCACCCACCCGTAGCTCATAGATTACGGATTTTTCACCCGAGATCTCTTTAACCTCCACCTTATCCGGGTTATCCACCAGCGATCTTGCGATAAATTCGACGAGTTCTTTCATGGCGTGCCTCCTTCTTGCGGTTCTGTTTCGACTACAGTTTTAATCCTCTTCAGGAGATGTTCGACCGTAGCGGTTGGTTTCGCTCCTTTCGAGAGCCAGTAGCTGACGCGTTCCGATTTCACCCGAAAGGATTTGTTCTTAGGGTCGTAGTTCCCTAAGGTTTCGATATATTTGCCGTCCCTCGCGGCTCTTGAATCTGCCACAACTACCCGATAAAAAGGCCGATTCTTTCTTCCGATTCTTCGCAATCTAATCTTAACCAAATTGACTCCTTTTTTATCATAATAAACTAAAGTTCCGAATTGTCAAGCCCAAATTTGCAATCCGGACAATTACCCCAGCTTTGTTTTATAACACTTAGGCGTCCAGAGGCTTATTGGAATGGCAACTCTGGTGTCCCAAAAAGAGCGGGAAAGTTCTGCGTCCGGGATTACGGTTCGATTTTTATCACATTGCAGGTAATGGTGCCGGTTATGCCATCGATTTTTTGGAGACTGCTCATAACCATATTGCCGATGACGTTGAAATCGTTGCCCTGGGCAGTAGCCACAAGGTCGTAAGGGCCGGTAATCGGGTCAACGTGCTGGATGCCCTTTATTTTTACCAGCTCATCGTACACTTTCTTTGCCCTGCCCGCAGCGACGTTGATCAAAACATAGGCAGTTGCGGTCATTGTGCCTCCTTGATTAGTATCAATAGATAGTCGAATATTGGCTGCTGTCAAGACTTTTGAGTAAAAATTTTAAGCGACCTATGAAAAATCATTTTTAACCACTGATCCGCCAAGATATATGGCGGACACGGAAATCACTGAATAATTAATTGTTATGATGAAGTACCAATAAGAACCCTTCCGTTGCGCCACACACTATGGCGGATTTAGTGTCTTCGGTGGTTTATCAGAGTTTTCTTTGATAACCCTTGACAAAAATTTCTATAGTTTTATATTTTCGCGACCATGAATATTGTTTTAAAATTTTCTTTGAAGAACTCGAAAATGGCGTTAATCGTGATCAATTCAATTTCGGTCTTGTTTCATGGCAGGAGACGGTGATTGAGATAATCAAAATAACAATTGATGCGAGGAGCAACAATGGCTGTGATTCTGGTTTCTGAGCTTGACCATAAATTTAAGGACGAGGTTGCCCGCGAGCCCGGGTCGAAGAACATTATGCGTTGTTTTGCCTGCGGAACCTGTTCTGCCTCCTGTCCGGTCCGGGAGGTCGATGACCGGTACAATCCGAGAAAAATTATCCGGATGGTTATCTTGGGTATGAAAGAGCGGGTTTTAAAATCGGATTTTGTCTGGCTCTGCTCGGGCTGCTATACCTGCCACGAACGTTGCCCTCAGGATGTCAGGATACCGGAGGTCATGACGATTTTAAAGAACCTGGCGGTCAAAGACGGTCATATCCATCCCTCCTTTCAGAAGCAGAAGGAGCTCCTGGCACAATTCGGCCGACTCTACGAGGTCGATGATTTTAACAACAAAAAGCGCGAACGGTCGGGGCTGCCACCGGTGAAGCCGATCCTCGAAGATGCCGCCCTTTTGATCCGATGAAGAACCGACAACAAGGATGGCTCTGATGAAATACGGATTATTTTTAGGCTGCACGGTGCCGGTCCGGGCACAAAACTATGAACTCGCCGCCCGGAATGTTGCGAAAAATATTGGCGTCGAGCTGGTCGACGTCGAAAACTTCGCCTGCTGCGGCTTTCCGATTAAATCGGTTGACGAGCATTCCACCTACCTCTTAGCCGCGCGCAATCTGGCGATCGCATCCGCTCTCGGATTGGATATTCTAACCCTCTGTTCGGCTTGTACCGGCACCCTGACCGAAGTCAGCCGGAAGCTCGAAACCGAACCCGATTTCCGGCAGGCCATCAATCAGGGGCTGGCAAAAATTGGCGCGGCCTACACGAATACGGTAACCGTGAAACATTTTGTCCGTTTTCTCTACGAAGATATTGGTCTTGATACCCTCCGGCGCAAGGTGAAGAAGCGGCTTTCGGGTCTCACCTTTGCCGCCCATTACGGTTGTCACTATTTGAAACCCTCAGAAATATATGGTGGCTTTGATAATCCTGAATTTCCCCATTCGTTGGACGATCTCATCAGTATTACCGGTGCCGAGTTTGTCGATTACGAAAACAAGAAATTCTGCTGTGGCGGATCGATTCTGGGCATCGATGAAAACGTCGCGCTTGCGATGTCGAAAACCAAACTCGACGCGGTCGCAAAGACCGAAGTCGATGGGCTCGTCTCGATTTGTCCCTTCTGTTCGGTGATGTATGAAGATAACCAGAGGAAGATTGAAAGCCGGTCGCAAACGAGCTACAATCTGCCGGTGTTGTACTATCCCCAGGTGCTGGGTCTGGCATTAGGCTTGAATGGTAATGAGCTCGGCTTGAAGATGAATAAAATCAAACTTGATAAACTTTTGGAAAAATGCCAGTAAAGCTTAATTTTGAATTTAAGGAACTGTTGGATGCACTGGTTGACGGTGACCTCTACAATTATTGTTACCAGTGTGGTGCCTGTGTCGGCGATTGTCCGTCGGCGAAATACTTTCCGGAATTCAATCCGCGTTTGATTATGCTCCAGGCGCGTCTGGGTCTGAAAGAGGCGCTGGCAAAGCCGGATTCGATCGTCTGGAAGTGCACCAATTGCTACACCTGTTATGAGCGCTGTCCCCAGGATGTGCGGCCGGTGGAGGTGATTACCGCAATCAAGAATCTGATCGTTCGTCTGGGGATGGCGCCGAAAGAGGTCACTGAGCCGATCGAACGGTTCAAACGAACCGGCCGGCCGGTCTTACTGACCGAAGCGGTAAAGCGGATTCGCGCCGAGTTAGGGCTGGAGCCGATTGAGGATGTGCCGGCGGAGGAAATAGAGAAGATTATTCGATGAAATTTGCTTTTTTTGTCGGTTGTCTCATTCCCGTGAAGTATCCTCAATTTGAAGCCGCAATTCGAAAAACGGTACCCCCGTTGGGTATCGAACTGGTTGATTTGAAGGGCTTTTCGTGCTGTCCGGATCCGATTTACTTCAAAGCCTATGATAAAGTGATGTGGGCGATGACCGCGGCACGCAATCTGGCAATTGCGGAAGAGGCCGGATTGGATATTGTCACGGTCTGTTCGGGTTGTACCGCGACCCTCGCCGAGGTCAAGTATTTGCTTGAAGAGAAACCGGAATTAAAGAAAGAAGTCAACCGGCGATTGGCAACGATCGGCAAAAAATATGAAGGCACGGTCTCGATCCGCCATCTCGTAACCGTCCTGCGGGATGATGTCGGGGTGGAGACGATTAAAAAGTCGGTCCGCAAGCCGTTGACCAATCTCAAGGTTGCGGTTCACTACGGCTGTCATTTGTTAAAACCGAGCCACATCATGCGGGTTGACCATCCGGATGACCCGACGGTGTTGGAGCAGATGATTGAGGCGTTAGGCGCCAAGCCGATTCACCACCATGAATCGCTGCTCTGCTGCGGCAAAGCGTGCATCGATAAGTATACTCCGGCGGAAATGACCTTCGATGTTCTCTCGTCAATTGAAGATTCCCATGCCGACTGCATGGGACTGATCTGCCCGTCGTGCTTCGACTCGTACGATCTGGGTCAAATCCGATTGGGACAGCGTTTTGATAAGCAATTCAATATTCCGGTCATTTTTTATTTTCAGCTCTTGGGCCTTGCCCAGGGCTTAAGCCCTAAAGAAGTTGGTCTTGACCGTAATAAGGTTAAGGCCGAACAGCTGTTCGCCCAATGAACCAATCGGTGTTAATCATCGGTGGAGGTATCGCCGGGATCCGGGCGGCGCTCGATTCGGCCGATATGGGGCTGGACGTTTATCTGGTTGAAAAAAATCCGAGTCTCGGCGGCCGGATGATTCAGATTGCCAAGACCTTTCCGTTGGATGAGTGCTCAACCTGTTTACTCTGCCACAAAGGGTTGTCGATTCATGACCGCTCGATTCTTCCTTCGGTTGGCGAGCTGTCCGCGATCGGCCGTCGGCCGAATATCCATATTTTCACCCTTGCCGAGGTTACTGGATTGGAGGGCGAGGCGGGAAACTTCACCGTCACCGTTAAGAAGTACCCGCGCTACGTCTCGAGTGAACTCTGTACCGGCTGCGGTGTGTGTGAGCGGAAGTGCCCGGTAGAGGTTGGAAATGAATTCGATCTGGGATTTACGAAGCGAAAGGCGATCTACCGGTGGTTTCTTTCTCCGCAGGGCGTGCCGACGCCGTTCTTAATCGACGATACAAGCTGCCTTCATTCAAAAGAAGGGTGTCGTCTCTGTGCCGATTCCTGTCCGGCGCAGGCAATCAAATTCGATGAGCAGCCGGTATCGATCCAGGTGCACGCCGGCGCGCTGATTGTCGCAACCGGCTTGGATCCCTATGACCCGAGCGCGATGAGTAACTACGGCTATCGGCTCTATAAAAATGTCATCACCAATTTGGAGCACGAACGGCTTTTATCCTTAAACGATTTAGCGAACCAACCGCTGACCCGGCCGTCGGATGGCAAGGTGGTCCGCCGGCTCGGCTATATTCTCTGCGTCGGTTCGCGCACTGTCCGGCAGAACAGTTTCTGCTCTTCGATCTGCTGTATGGCTTCGGTCGAAGAAGCGATGCTTGCCTCCCATCTCAATCCCGGTTTGATTACGCAGATCTTTCATACCGGTTTTCGGGCAATTGGCAAAGAGTTCGAAAAATGCCGTGCCCGGGGAGAACGGCTCTACGGGATTAACTATATCCGTTCCCGGGTAACAAAAATCACCCAGGACCGGAAAGGCAATCCGGTCGTCTGGTATGAAAATACCGAGTCGCGGGAAATCAATCAGCTGGCGTTTGACCTGGTGGTGCTCGCGCCGGCGCTGTTGCCGAGCAAAGGCACAAAACGGCTGGCGGAGATTTTAGGTATCAAGACCGACCGCTATGCCTTCATCGATACCGACCCGATCTATCCGATGGAAACGACCCGTGCCGGAATCTATGCCTGCGGATTCTGCCGGGGACCGGCCGATATCCCGGATTCGATTGCCCAGGCTTCAGCCGCCGCCGCCCGGGCAGCGGAATTTCTGGAGGTGCGTCTTGCCCGGTAAATTATTGGGCGTCGTTATCTGCAATTGTTCGGACAGCATCACCGAGCTGCTTGATATTCCGTTTTTGAAGGAGAAGGCACGACATTGTGCCGATGAGTGCGAGGTTCATCCCGCGCTCTGCACCAAAGAAGGGATCGAATTTTTAAAAAATTTCATTACCGAGAAAAAATTGGAACGGGTGGTCATTGCTGCCTGCACGCCCAAGCTCTACGAATCACTGTTTCGAAAAGCCTGCCACGAAGTCGGGGTTAATACCAGCTTCGTTGAGATTGCCAACATTCGGGAGCAGTGTGCCTGGGTCCATCGCGGTGACCGGGCCGGGGCTACGGCCAAGGCACTCGCTCAGATAAAGATGGCGATTACCCGGTCGTTGAAGGCAGAACCGGTTTTGACCCAGCGGCTGACAATTCAACCCCGGGCACTGGTTATTGGCGGTGGAGTAGCGGGCTTGATCGCGGCAGTAAAACTTTCCCACTTAGGATATGACGTGGAACTGGTAGAGAAAACCGACCAGCTGGGTGGGCTTGCGAACGAGCTCTTTAAGCTCTATCCCACCAATCAGGATGCGGCAGTTGTAGTCAAAGATATGATTCAGCGCGTGCGCGCGAACAAAAAGATAACCGTTCATCTTGATTCAAAGGTGAAAGCGGTGACGGGGAAAATCGGCAACTACCAGGTGACGGTCGACGACCAGCAGCTGACGGTCGGTGTGATTGTTGTCGCCACCGGTGCCCAACTGCTGAAGCCGTATGGATTCTACGCCTATGACGGTAAGAATGTCATCACCCAGCTCGAATTGGAGAAACTGCTGAAAGAAGGTCGGTTGAAAGCCAGGACGGTGGTGATGATTCAGTGTGTCGCGGCAATGGGACAGGTGAAGAGCTACTGTTCAAAGATCTGCTGCATGGTTGCATTGAAGAACAGCATGCTGATCAAAGAACTCTCCCCGAAGACGAATGTCGTCGTTCTCTACCAGGTCATTCAAACCTACGGCATTAAATACGAGGATGACCACCGGAAGGCCCGGGGGATGGGGATCGCGTTTTTCCGTTACACCCCGGATAAACCACCGAAGGTCGAACCGGGAAAGGTCACGTTTTATCACGATTTTTTGGGGGATGAGGTTGAAATTGATACCGATCTGGTTGTCCTCTCCACTCCGCTCATTCCACAAGAAGATGCAGCCGAGCTGGCACAGGCGGTGGGGATTTCCCAGGACGACGAAGGATTTCTCCTTGAGGCAAATATTAAACTGCGACCGGTCGATTCGGCAAAAGACGGTGTCTATTTGGCCGGTTCCTGCCGCTGGCCGTGCGATATCGACGAAGCGGTGACCTTAGCCTGTGCCGCCGCAGGACGTGCTGCTCTGCCTCTGGCGGCAGAGTCGATTGAAGTCGGGCCGTCGGTGGGCAGCATCTCCGAGGTCTCCGAGGAGCGTTGCATCGGCTGTCAGCTTTGCACCTACCTCTGCGCGGCGAATGCGATTACGGTCATCGAAACCGAAAAGGGGTTGAAGGCTCGTGCGGATGAGGTCTTTTGTAAAGGCTGTGGTATCTGCGTTGCAGCCTGTCCCGAGAAGGCGATCGAATTGAAACCGTATAAGGTAGTTAATCTGTTAGCCCAGGTCAAAGCCGCCCTTGACTAGTATCTTCGAACCGAAGCTGGTAGGATTCTTGTGCAACTGGTGTGCGTACGCGGGGGCCGATTCTTCCGGTGTCCAGGCTGAGTCCTATCCGTCGAATTTAAGGATAATTGCAATACCCTGTTCGGGCAGCATCGAGCCTTCGGTTATCGTTGAAACGTTGGACTTAGGCGCGGATGGCGTGCTCGTCCTCGGCTGCCCGTTGGGCAGCTGTCACTATGTCACCGGCAACTATGTCGCCCAGCGCCGGGTGCTGGCGGTAAAAAAACTGCTTGTAAAAATTGGGGCGGACGCCCGGCGAATTGATATTCAATTTATGGGTGCGAGTGAAGGTAAAAAATTCGCCAAAGTCGTTTCGGATTTCACCGAGCGGGTCCGGAAAATCGGACCGTGGGAAAACCGGGCGGGGTTGGCGTTGGCGAAAGCGGTGGTCAATAAAGACCGGTTGCGCTGGCTGTTAGGCCGGGAGAAAGAATTGATCGAGCATGGAGATGTATTCGGTCGCAAGCAGGGGGCGATCACCAAAGCGATCGAACAGTGCCTGGATGAAGAAGTGAGTAAAATAAGAATTACGTATCTGCTCGAAGAGGAACCACTCTCCTGCGAGGGTATTGCCCAGAAGCTGGGTTTGAATCCCCCGTCGGTGCTCAAATATATCCTCCAGTTAAAACACGAAGGTTTGATTTATGATTACGATGAACTCGGCCGGGCGCCGCGCTATGCGGGGGTGCGATGAGTAAAATCGGTTCGGTCTTGGTGGTAGGGGGTGGGGTGGCAGGCATTCAGAGTTCGCTCGATTTAGCCGAATCCGGATTTAAGGTCTATTTGTTGGAAGAGTCACCGGCGATCGGCGGCTTTATGGCACGACTCGATAAGACTTTCCCGACCAACGACTGTGCGATGTGTATCCTTTCGCCCAAATTGGTCGAGACCAGCCGCCACCTCAATATCGAGCTCATCACCTATGCGACCCTGAAAAGTGTGCGGGGTGAAGCCGGAGATTTCCGGGTGTTGATCGAGAAAAAACCGCGCTATGTTGATGCTACCCGCTGCTCGGGCTGCGGGGTTTGCGTTGAGCGCTGTCCGATCTATGTTAATGATAGCTACAATGAAGGATTTAGTTCGCGCAAAGCGATCTATGTCGATTATCCCCAGGCGGTACCGAATGTCTGCACGATTGACCCCGATGTCTGCATCGGCTGCCGGCTGTGTGAAAACGTCTGTATGCTCAAAGCGATCGATTTCAATCAGCAACCGGTGGAGCAAACGTTGGAGGTCGGTGCGATCATTCTTACTCCCGGCTTTGAGCGGTTCGATGCCCGGAAAAAATCGGAGTACGGGTACGAGCAATTCGCCAATGTGGTCACGAGCGTTGAGTTTGAGAGGATTTTGAATGCCGCCGGACCGTACGGGGGAAAGCTTTTGCGGCCGGCCGATGGCAAGCTCCAGAAGCGGATTGCATTCATTCAGTGTGTCGGTTCGCGGGATGCGAACCATAACTACTGTTCGGCGGTTTGCTGCAGCTATGCGGTCAAAGAGGCGCTGGTCGCGAAGGAGCATCAGCCGGATGTTGAGCCGGTTATTTTCTACGGCGATTTGCGCACCTTTGGCAAAGGTTTCGAAGAGTATTACCATCGGGCGGAACGGGAAGGAGTAAAATTTGTTCGTTCGATGGTTTCCGCGGTCGAAGAAGACAAAAAGACCAGGAACCTTTTTATAAAATATGAAACCGAAGATGGAAAAATCAACAAGCAAGAGTTTGACCTCGTTGTCCTCTCGGTCGGTTTGGAGACTTCGGACCAGGCACGGATGTTAGCCGAGCGGGTGGGGGTCAAGCTTGATCCGACCTATTTCTGCAAAACCGGCGAGGGACCCCTGACGACCCCAAAACCCGGGGTCTATGTTGCCGGTGTTTTTTCCGGTCCCAAGGATATTCCGGAATCGATCGCCCAGGCTTCGGGTGCTGCGGCATTGGCCGGCGCGCTCCTGAAAGAAGCACGCGGGTCCTTGGTGCGCACCAAGCAGTATCCGGCGGAGAAGGACGTGAGCACAGCGCGGCCGAGGATCGGAGTTTTCATCTGCCACTGTGGTATCAATATTGCCGGCGTCGTTAAAGTCGCCGAGGTCGCACAATACGCTAAAACACTGCCGAACGTGGTCTATGCGACCGAAAATCTCTACACCTGTTCCTCCGATACCCAGGAACAGATCAAAAAAACGATCAAAGAGTATGACCTCAACCGGGTGATCGTTGCTTCCTGTACCCCGCGCACCCACGAGCCGTTGTTCCAGGAGACGATTCGGGAAGCGGGTCTCAATCGCTACCTTTTTGATCTCGCCAATATTCGCGACCAGTGTTCCTGGGTGCACAAGCAGGCGCCGGCCGAAGCGACCGAAAAAGCGAAGGATCTGGTGCGGATGTCGGTTGCCCGGAGCAATCTCCTTAAGCCGTTGGAGGAGTTTTCCCTGGCTGCGAAACGGTCGGCATTGGTCATCGGCGGCGGACTTGCCGGCATGACCGCAAGCCTGGCGCTTGCCAATCAGGGTTTTCTGGTTCACCTGGTTGAACGGGAAAAGGAACTGGGTGGTAATCTCAGGCAGATCCAGTTTCGCGCCGACGGTTCGCCGATGAAAACCAAGCTCGAAAATTTGGTCGGTCAGGTGCGAAACCACACTTTAATCAAACTCCATCCGGAAAGCCAGGTCGTCGGTATGTCCGGCTATGTCGGCAATTTCAAAGCAACGATCCAATCGAAGGACAGCCGGCAGGAGGTCGAAACCGGTGCGATCATCGTCGCAACCGGTGGCGAGGAGTATAAACCGACCGAGTATCGTTACGAGGATGATCTGCGGGTGGTGACCCAACGGGAATGGGAGGAGATGATCGCGCGTGCCGACCCCGCTCTCACCGATCTGAAATCGGTCGTGATGGTGCAGTGTGTCGGCTCGCGGGATGCAACCCATGCCTACTGCAGTCGATTGTGCTGCCAGCAGGCGGTGAAAAACGCTCTCCAGACGAAGGTGCGCTATCCAAACGCCGATGTTTATATGCTCTACAAAGATGTCCGAACCTACGGTCTCTCGGAACAGTACTATACCCTGGCGCGACAACAAGGGGTGGTATTCATCCGCTACGACGACGACAATAAACCAGCGGTGAGCGTCGGGTCGGGCGGCAGATTGGATGTCCAGGTAACCGAGCCGCTGCTCGGAGACCAACTCATCATCAGTCCGAACTTTGTTGTTTTGAGTGCCGGGGTCGTGCCGCGTACTAACAAAGATCTTGCCAAGCTTTTAAAAGTTCCTTTGACGACCGACGGGTTTTTCTTAGAAGCCCATGTCAAACTCCGGCCGGTCGACTTCGCCACCGATGGTATTTTCCTCTGCGGACTTGCCCATTCACCCAAGACCTCGGATGAAGCCGAAGCCCAGGCATTGGCGGCGGCGGCACGCGCTTCGGTGATTCTTGCCCGGGGTGAATGGCGGGTCGAACCGATCGTGTCGCGCGTTGACGCGGACCAATGCATCGGCTGCGGTCTCTGTGTGAGTCTCTGTCCGTTCGGTGCCTTAGAATTAAAGCTGGTTGAAGGCGGAAGAAAATCGGAGACGATTTCGGCTTCGTGCAAAGGCTGTGGTGTCTGTGGTGCGTCCTGTCCCCAGCAGGCGATTACCCTTCAGCACTTCACCGACGAAGAGATTGAAGCCCAGATCGATACCGTCCATACCCGATGAAAGAGTTTATTCCCAGGATTACCGGTTTTCTCTGCAACTGGTGCGCCTATGCCGGTGCCGACCTCGCCGGGGTCTCGAGAATCCAGTATGCCCCGAATCTCCGGGTGATTAAGGTCATGTGCTCGGGCCGGGTTGATCCGGTCTTCGTTTTCCGGGCATTTTTGAAAGGAGCGGACGGGGTCATGGTCCTGGGCTGCCACCCGGGTGACTGCCACTATTTGACCGGTAACTACCAGGAGGAGAGGAAGATGGCGATGACCAAACGGGTCATCGCCGAGATCGGCTTGTTGCCGGAGCGGATGGCATTCGACTATGTTTCGGCGGCAGAAGGGGGAAGGTTTGCGGAGGTTGTCAATAGTTTCACCAGTCACATCCGCGAACTCGGACCGCTGGGTGTGAAAGAAGGGTATCCACCGGAAGAACTGCATAGTCGATTAGAGCTGGCAACCCGGGTTGTGAAAGATGAGCGGATTCGGTGGCTGGTGGGGAAAGAGTATGAACTCGTAGAATCAGGTAACGTCTACGGGGAAAAACTTACCAAAGATTCAGTCGAAGAGCTCTTGGTTCGAAATATCGTAGAACAATTTCAGAAAGAACGGATATTGCAGGCGATTAAAGAGACGCCGCTCACCTGCAAAGCGATTTCGCACAGTCTTGGTCTTTCCGCCCGGGCGACCTTCGGGTATCTTACATACCTTGCTGATCAAGGACAGGTGTGCATCGCAGATTTTGACGGCCACACACCGCGCTATCTGAATATCCGGGGAGGAAATGGTGGCAGATAAGGTCGGAGCGGTTTTAATCGCCGGCGGCGGAATTGCCGGCATTCAATCCGCCTTGGACCTGGCAGAATCAGGATTTCGGGTTTATCTGTTGGATTCATCACCTTCGATCGGCGGAACCATGGCGCAACTCGATAAGACTTTTCCCACCAATGATTGCTCGATGTGCATTATGGCACCCAAACTGGTCGCGGCCGGTCGCCATTTCAACATCGAACTTATAACCAATGCCGAAGTGAAAGGTCTGTCCGGTCAGGCAGGAGATTTCACGGTCGAGGTTCTGAAAAAAGCGCGCTATATTGATACCGAGAAATGCACCGGCTGCGGCGTCTGTGCCCAGCGCTGTCCGGTCGATGCCATCAGCCGGTTTAATGAAAGGCTGTCGCTTCAGCGCGCGGTCTACATCCCTTATCCGCAGGCGGTGCCGTTGACCTTTGTCATCGACCGGGAGAAGTGCATCGGCTGCGGCTTGTGTAAAAATCTCTGCCTGGCAGATGCGGTTAAATACGAAGATAAAGATGACCGGGCGACGCTCAAAGTCGGGTCGATCATTTTAGCTCCGGGGTTTGAAGAGTTCGACGCCCAGCTCAAGCGGGAATACGGTTACGGCGTCTTCCCGAATGTTGTCTCCAGTATCCAGTTCGAGCGGATTCTTTCGGCATCCGGTCCTTACAAAGGAACGGTCTTGCGGCCGTCGGATGGTGATCCACCGAAAAAAATCGCTTTCATCCAGTGTGTCGGTTCACGCGATCCCCATGTCGGCAGAGACTTCTGTTCATCGGTCTGCTGCATGTATGCAACGAAAGAAGCGGTCATTGCCAAAGAGCATGCGGGCAAGGATCTGGATGCGACCATTTTCTTTATGGACATTCGCGCCCACGGCAAGGATTTCGACCGCTATTACGAGCGGGCGCAGAAAGAGTACGGCGTGCGCTATATCCGGGCTCGGGTTGCGAATATTGAAGAGCTGCCCAAAACCCGGAGTTTAAGTATCAAGTTCGAAACTGACGAAGGAAAGCTTCTGAAAGAAGATTTTGATCTGGTCGTTCTTTCGGTCGGGCTCTCACCCCAGGATCGGATTACGGAAATGGCTGAGCGTTTGGGTGTGGAATTGAACCAGTATCAGTTCTGTAAAACCGATGAATTTAAACCGATCGAAACCTCGGTCCCGGGCATCCTGGTGGTTGGGGCATTTCAGGGGCCGAAGGATATTCCGGAAACGGTAACCCAGGCTTCAGCCGCAGCCGCTCTGGCGGGCGGGCTCCTGTCTGATGTCCGGGGCAGCCTGGTTATTCCCAAGGAGTATCCGCCGGAAACACTTATAACCGGAGAACCGAGGATCGGTGTTTTCGTCTGCCATTGTGGTATTAATATCGGGGGATTTGTCAACGTCCGGGAGGTGGTCGAGTATGCGAAGACATTAGACGGTGTCAGTTATGTGGAAGAGAACCTCTATACCTGCTCCCAGGATACCCAGAAAAAAATCAAAGAGAAGATTAAAGAATACCTGCTCAACCGGGTGATTGTCGCTTCCTGCACCCCCCGCACTCATGAGCCTCTGTTCCAGGAAACGATTCGGGATGCCGGCCTTAACCGTTCGCTGTTTGAAATGGCAAATATCCGCGACCAGTGTTCGTGGATTCATATGCAGGAGAAAGAATCCGCAACCCGCAAAGCGAAGGATCTGGTCAAAATGGCGGTGGCAAAAGCCGCACTGATTGAACCGCTTAAGACCGTGAGTTTGCCAATCGTCCAGCGGGCGCTCGTTATCGGCGGTGGGCTTGCCGGTATGGTTGCTGCCCGGACAATCGCCGACCAGGGTTATGAGACCGCGATTGTTGAAAAGGATGAACGACTGGGTGGTAATCTCAATCATATCCACTATACCCTGGAAGGCAATGACGTCCAGGAATACTTAAAAGATATGATCGAAGCGGTGGAGCACCATCCGAAGATAACGGTCTACAAAAATTCCCTGCTTGCAACGGTCAAAGGATTTATAGGAAATTACAAAACAACGATAAAATCTAAGGACCGTCCGACCGAAGAATTGGAACACGGCATCTTCGTCGTTGCCACCGGTGCCCGGGAATTGCGGCCGGATGAGTATTTTTACGGGCGGGATCCGCGGGTCGTTACCCAGTTGGAATTGGAGAAACTGCTCGCTGCCGGTGACCCCAAGATTAAAGAACTTAAAAGCGTGGTTGTGGTCCAGTGTGTCGGCTCGCGCGACGAGCGGCGGCCCTATTGCAGTCGAATCTGCTGCTCGGATGCGATTAAGAACAGTCTTCGGATTAAATCTCTCAATCCCGATGCCCAGGTCTATATTCTCTATCGGGATATCCGGACCTATGGGTTTAAAGAACGGTTCTATGAGGAGGCACGTTCCCAGGGTGTCGTCTTCGTTCGGTTTGAAGCCGAAGAGAAACCGCTGGTCAGTCGGGATGGCGACAGATTGAAAGTTTTCATCAATGATCCTCTGCTTTCGGAAAAGCTCGTGCTCGATGCCGACCTCCTGGTTTTAAGTGCCGCCACTGTACCTGCGCCCGGGAACGAAGAACTTGCCAAACTGCTCAAGGTGCCATTGAACCAGGACGGCTTCTTTTTGGAAGCCCATGTCAAGCTTCGGCCGGTTGACTTTGCCACCGAAGGTATCTTTCTTGCCGGCATGGCACACAGTCCGAAATCGATCGATGAAGCGATCGGTCAGGCGCAGGCAGCCGCCGGACGGGCGGTGGTCATACTGTCCAAAGACACATACACGGCAGAGCCGATTGTCGCATCGGTTAACGAAGAGCTGTGTGCCGGGTGCGGGATCTGCACTTCGATCTGTGAATACAATGCGCCCGAGTTGGTGACGGAAATGAAAGACGGCAAAGAGGTCAGGAAATCGAGAGTCAACGAAGCGCTCTGCAAAGGCTGCGGCACCTGTGCTGCCGCTTGTCCGGCAGGGGCGATGGAGCAGTTGGGATTTAAGAAACTGCAGCTCTGGGCGATGGTGGACGCGGCGCTCGAAGACGAGCGAGCGCTCGAAGCGGAACCGGTAAAAGCCCGTGAATAATTTCGAGCCGCGAATTCTGGTTTTTTGCTGCAACTGGTGCGCTTATGCCGGTGCCGACCTGGCAGGGGTATCGAGGCTGCAGATGAAACCTTCTTTCCGGGTTATACGGACGATGTGCTCCGGACG
>CAYHGV010000004.1:0-49099 GCA_964356135.1 uncultured bacterium | reverse complement strand
AAGACTTTACTACGGAAAAATCAAAGATTACTGAGAGTTTTTAGACAAGCTCCAGGCTGGTTTTTGGTTGGTTTTATAATTAGCCTGAGTCTTGCTACAGCCGTTTGACACGGCCATTTTTTTTACTACCCTCAATCTGTGGAGATTACGTACCTGAAAGAAAAGCCGCAGTTCATCCCTGACCTTGCTCGATTGATTCACGCCGAGTGGGGGTATCTCTATCCCAAACGGACGGTTGAGGACCTGGTCGGCCCTCTCAAGAAAAATATCAATACCGACCGGGTGCCGTTAACTTTGGTTGCAGTTGAAAACGATATGCTCATCGGCACAGTAAGTCTTGAAGAATATGATATGGATACGCGGATGGAGTATACCCCCTGGCTGGCATCGCTTTATGTGCTGCCTGAATACCGGAACACCGGCCTTGCCGAGAAGTTGGTCGAGAGGGCAACCGCGCAGGCACGGGCATTAGGGGTGCAAACACTCTACCTTTTTACCCTCAAACCCCATGCCGGGTTTTATGAAAACCGGGGCTGGCAGGTGTTAGAGAAAACCGTTTATCGAGGAGAGCGTGTAACGATACTGTCAATTGACCTTTCCCGACCGTAGTATTCAACACGGAGATACACGGATAGAGGCGCGGAGTTACGTTCCAGGTGTAATCCCACCATCCTTGACAGGCACAGGCTATCGGCTATAGTAAAATATGGCTACAGTTGTACTCTATAAACCAAAGACTGAGATTGAAGCCCAGTTGCTCAAAGGATTTTTGGAAGGCGATGGGCTGTTTGTGATTTTAAAATCATATCAGATTCCGATGTATGACAGCATCGCACTGGCGATGCGGCCGGACTGGGGTGAGATTTTGGTTGCCGAAGAGGACCTGCCACGGGCACAGGAACTGTTAGTCGTTTTCCTCGCCGGCGAAGACAAGAGTGACTGAATTTTCTCTCTTCGGTAAAACTTTACTATTTTTGGGATTTTTTATCGTTGTAGTAGGTTTGGGCATTGTCGTTTTAGGGAAGGTAGGTATTGTCAAGCTCCCCGGTGATATTCTCATTACCAAACCGGGCGTAACCATCTACATCCCTTTAGTTTCAAGCCTGGTTCTTTCACTGTTTTTGACGGTCATCGTCAATCTATTTGCGCGCCGATAAAAAATAAAAGCTACAAGGAGGCTTACATGAAATTGGTGTACCGATTCGGTGGTAAAAAAGCAGACGGCACAGCGAAGATGAAAGCGCTGCTCGGTGGTAAAGGTGCGAACTTAGCCGAAATGACCAATATCGGGATTCCGGTTCCGCCCGGTTTTACGATTACGACCGAGGTCTGTAACTACTATTACCAGCACAAAAAAACCTTTCCCAAAAATTTAAAACCCGAGGTCGAAAAAACGCTGAAATGGACCGAAGCTCTCTTAGGCCGGAAGTTTGGCAGTGCCCAAAACCCGCTCTTGGTTTCGGTCCGGTCCGGTGCCCGCGCATCGATGCCGGGAATGATGGAGACGGTGCTCAACATCGGCTTAACCGAAAAGACCATCCCCGGGTTGATAAAACGGAGCGGCAGCCGGCGCTTCGTCTACGACGCCTACCGCCGGCTGATTATGATGTTCTCTGATGTCGTGATGGAAAAGGCACGCTCGGACTCGGCTCGGAACGAGCCGCACGGTCCGCTTGAACCGGCCGATGACGAATCCGGAATCCGCCGCCAGCTCGAACAGATTATGGCAGATATGAAACAGGCGAAAGGCTACCGAAGCGATACCGATTTAACCGGTGACGATTTAAAAGAGCTCTGCGCTCTCTTTAAATGGCGAATAAAAAAGGTTTTTAAAGAAGAGTTTCCCGACGATGCCGCAAAACAATTATGGGGTGGTATTGGTGCGGTCTTCGCTTCCTGGAACGGCAAGCGGGCGGTCAGCTACCGAAGAATCGAAGGCATCCCCGACGACTGGGGAACCGCGGTGACCGTCCAGGCGATGGTCTTTGGTAATTTAGGGAGCGATTCGGCAACCGGCGTTGGCTTCACCCGCAACCCCGGTAACGGTGAAAAAAATTTCTACGGTGAATACCTGCTGAACGCCCAGGGCGAAGATGTGGTCGCCGGGATCAGGACGCCGGCACCGATCAACGAGTATTCAAAATCGGAGTACAACAAGAACCTCGACACCCTCGAAACGAAAATGTCCAAGCTCTACCAGGAGTTGGTTAAATACGAACAACGGCTGGAGAAACACTACCGCGATATGCAGGATATTGAGTTCACGATAGAAAAAGGAAAACTCTTCATGCTCCAGTGTCGAGTCGGAAAGCGTAATGGTCCGGCCGCCGTCCGGATGGCGATGGATATGCTCAAAGAAGGACTCATCGCCAAACAAGCAGCGGTCCTGCGCGTCTCGCCCGAACAGATCGATGAACTGCTCCATCCGATCATCAACCCCAAAGCCGAGCTGGGCTTGCGGCCGTTAGCCAAAGGTCTGCCGGCCGGACCGGGCGGAGCCGCCGGCCAGATTGTCTTCAGCGCCCAGGATGCGGTTGCCGGAGCCAAGCAGGGCAAGAAAGTGATTCTCGTTCGGGAAGAGACCAATCCCGAAGATGTCGAAGGGATGCGTGCCGCCCAGGCGATTTTAACCGCGCGCGGCGGTATGACCTCCCATGCAGCGCTCGTCGCCCGCGGCTGGGGCAAGAGCTGTATCGTCGGCTGCGGTGCCCTGCATGTTGATGCCGAGAAAAAAGAGCTTTCGGTCGGCGATAAGATTTTGAAGGAAGGCGACTGGATTACGCTCAACGGCACGAAAGGGAATGTCTACGACGGCAAGCTGCCGATGCTCGACGCCTCGGAAGAAAATAAACTGTTATTCGAATTTTTGAAGGTCTGCGATTCGGTAAAACGGCTCGGTATCCGCGCCAATGCCGATACGCCCGAAGATGCCAAACGGGCGCGACAGTTTGGCGCACGCGGCATCGGCCTGTTTCGAACCGAGCATATGTTCTATGGCAAAGGTTCGGAAGAACCGCTGTTCCGCTTGCGTAAAATGATTATCTCCAAAACCGAAGAGGAACGGCGCCGAGCCCTGGATGAACTGTTCCCTTACGTGAAAAAAGATATCAAAGCCACCCTCGAGGCGATGGACGGCTATCCGGTGGTAATTCGGCTCCTCGACCCGCCGTTACACGAATTTGTCCCGCGCGAACCGGCGAAGCTTGAACAACTTGCTCGGGACTTGAATGTCTCGATTACTGAGCTGTCGGCTCGAGCCGAACTGCTCCACGAAACCAACCCGATGATGGGACACCGCGGAGTGCGACTCGGTGTAACCTATCCTGAAGTCTCGGAGATGCAAGTCCGGGCAATTTTCGAAGCGGCAGCAGAATTAATGAAAGAAAAGAAAAACCCCTACCCCGAAATCATGGTGCCGGTCGTCGCCGAAGTCAAAGAATTAGAAAACCAGCGGGTGATCGTCGAGAAGGTCTATAAAGAAGTGCTCGCCAAATACAAGATAAAAACCATCAAGCATATGTACGGGACGATGATTGAAATCCCGCGCGCCTGCCTGGTGGCAAACGAAATCGCCCGGGTTGCCGAGTTCTTCTCCTACGGCACCAACGATCTCACGCAGATGGGGTTCGGTTTTTCCCGTGACGATTCCGGCGCTTTTCTCCCCGAGTATATCAAAAAGGGGCTTATCCCCGGCGACCCGTTCCAGTCGATCGACCAGACCGGAATCGGCGAACTGATCAAAATCGGTATCGAGCGGGGCAGAAAGACGCGTGCCGACCTCGAAGTCGGTATCTGCGGCGAGCACGGCGGCGAGCCAAAATCGATCGATTTCTGTCACAAGGCAGGAATGGACTATGTCTCCTGCTCACCGTTCCGGGTGCCGATCGCCCGGTTAGCCGCTGCCCATGCTGTACTGAATGAAAAGAAAAAACTCCGCTAACCTCTGCGACGGTATGAATGAATATTTTAACTATTTAACTACTTTAAGGAGGAAACATGGTTATTAAAATTATTTCTCTATTAATTAGCTTTGGTATCGTAACCGTCTGGGCAATGCCGCCGCTGCCGGGCGTAAAAATACCAAAAGAAGTGCTTGCGAAACGGCACGCTTTGGGAATCGATATTCCCTCTGACCCGGTCCGCGACGCAGGCAAAAAAGGAATGTTCAATAGCATTGAGACCGGTTTTATCACCCTCGTCTCCGGCACCAAAAATTTCCCGGTTGTATTGATGAAATACGCTGACCTCGACAGCACCTATCCTAAAAATGATTTCCAGACCATGCTTTTCGGAACCTGGCCGTCGGGCACTGCTACCGACTATTATAAGGAAATATCCTACAATCAACTCACCCTCGCCGGCACGGTCTACGGCTGGTTTTCTGCCGATTCCAACAAAGCCCACTACGGTATGTCCACCGGCGACCCGGCCAGTTTGATCCGTGAAGCAGCGCTCAAGTCGGACCCGGTGGTCAATTATGCCGATTTCGATAACAACGCTGACGGATTTGTCGACTGTTTCACGGTTGTCCATGCCGGCAAAGGAATGGAGGAGACCGGTGACGGCGAGGATATCTGGTCCCATATGTCGTCGTTACAGCCCTTCATTACAACCAACGACCCTGACCCTCATCACCCCGGCCAGTACATCAAAATCAGCCTCTACACGGTAGACCCGGAGCGGAGTGGGGTTTCCAATAATGGGGAAATGTGCTGCATTGGTGTCTTCTGTCACGAATGGGGTCATGCCCTGGGGTTACCCGACCTCTACGATACCGACGGCGGCGGCTCCGGGTTAGGACTCTGGTGTTTGATGGCGGGCGGTTCCTGGGGTGGAGACTGGTCAAGCCCCTGGTCTCCAACCCACCTCTCGGTCTGGGGGAAAATGGATATGGGCTGGTTGAGTCCAACGGTCGTGACCAGTGCGAATACCTACGAATTAAAACAGATTGAAGACAACCCGGCAGCATATAAACTCCCGGCAGGCGGGACTCCGGCTAAAGAGTATTTCTTGATTGAAAATCGCCAGAAAATTAAGTTCGACCAGCGGTTGCTCGGTTCCGGTTTTTTCATTTACCATATAGACGAAAACATCATTGCTGCCCGCCGGAACTATAACCTGGTAAACGCCGGTGGCGGACCTCCCTACGGTGTTGCGCTTGAACAGGCAGATGGTCAGGATGCTTTGTACAGCGGCACCGATGCCGGTAATGCCGGCGACCCGTTTCCCGGTGCCACGAACAACACCGGTTTCGATTCTGCCTTTACCAATCCCAACAGCCACTCCAATTCCGGCGCGTATACTTCCTGCGGAGTCAACACGATTTCCAATTCCGCTCTACCGATGTCTGCCTATATGTATGTCGGCAGCGGTGTCACCACACGCTATGCCTACGCTGACCACAATATCGGCAGTTGTATTTTGACCGTTACCGAAAATGGCGCCATCGGCTTTTTGAATTCCGACCGGAGCAACGGCACCGGATTCAAATATACCAAAAGCAGCGAAAATTGGCTCTACTATGCGAGCCTGGCGGTGGGCTCAAGCGTCAACTACCTGGTCGATAACTACTACGGACCGAGCGGCAGAAATGATGGGGATTTTCTGGTTTCGACCAATCCCGACGGCAGATTAAGGTTTATCCAGCCGCCCGAACGGTCGGACCAGGAGATCGTCGGTTTTTATGATGACCGCGGCCATCCCGCGCCGAAAGGATTATCGGTGAAACAGCGAAGTATGGCTTACAGCAATACCGTCTACAACGATTGTGTCATCCTTGAGTATACGTTCAAAAATAATGATAGCCTTCCACTCAATGGCCTCTATGCCGCCGAGTTTGCCGATTTCGATATGACCGATGCCGGTGCCAATAACGGCGGTATCGATGACAGCGCACGACTCGCCTATGTCTGGCGCGTGGCTAACACCAATCCCCATATCGGCATTAAACTGTTAGCCCCGACGACCGCGAAAAATGTGAGTGTTTTCGACAATGCTACTTTTGTCTATCCATCGGGCGGGATGTCGGATAATGCCCAGTTCCAATTCATGAACGGTGTTAACAAAATCGCTGCGCTCGCCGATACCGATGTCTCGGTAATCGTCTCCGCCGGTCCGTTCGATTTAGGACCGGCCGACTCAACCGTCGTTGCCTTCGCCTTTGTCGGCGGCTCAAGCCTGGCACGCCTTCTCGAAAACGGGGATTCAGCCGAGGCGATCTATTTACGGGAAAGTTCGGTAGCGGAAGAGCCGCCGGTTTCAACCAACTTTTTCTGCGAGCTGCGCCCCTGCTCCCCGAGTCCGTTCCACAATCAAACCGTCATTCAATACCAGGTCTCGGGAACAACCGCCAACCCCAGTCTGCGCATCTACGATCTAACCGGTCGGGCAGTCCGGGATTTTACCAAAGTATTAAATCCCAAACCAGGACTCTATACGCTTCTCTGGGATGGAAGAGATGATGCCGGCCGAAAGGTTCCGGCCGGAGTCTACTTCTGCAAACTCCAGGTTTTAGAAAAAACTGTGATTCAAAAGGCGATTCGGGTGCGCTAAAACAAAACTCTGTCCAAAAAGGTAGTGGTCGCTATGCTTCGCATCAAAGATTATCTGCGTTTACCCCGTTAGAGACCTCTGGTCTGATAACGGCTTTCTCAAAACCGACCAACTATCTAACGGGGTAAATCTGTGGTTACATCGTGATTGAAAATTGTCATGGATAATCAGAAAAAGGCGTATCGTTACGCGATTGCTACCGTCCTGGTCTGGTCAACCGTGGCGTCGGCATTTAAAATTTCGCTCCGCTTTTTGGATTTCGTTCAACTCCTGTTCTTTTCCACGCTTACTTCAACCATTGTGCTTTTTATACTACTGGCGTTTCAGCATAAACTACTTGTGTTCAGGAAATTTTCTAAAAAGGATTTTTTCCTTTCTCTGCTCCTCGGCTTTTTAAACCCCTTCCTCTACTACAGCGTCCTCTTAAAAGCCTATTCGCTCCTCCCTGCCCAGCAAGCGCAGACTTTAAATTACACCTGGCCGATTGTACTTCCTCTGCTGTCGGTCGTTTTGCTCAAGCAGAAGATAGGCTTAAAAAGTATTCTGGCAATTGTCCTAAGTTTCGTCGGAGTGATAATCGTTGCTACCCAGGGTTCTATTTTAAAATTCCACTTTACCAATCCTTTGGGGGTTGGGCTGGCGTTGGGCTCGACCGTCATCTGGTCGTTCTATTGGATTTTTAATATCAAGGATAAACAAGACGCGGTCGCCCGACTCTTTCTCAATTTCCTCTTCGGCTTATGCTATACTTTTATCGCTCTTGCCGTTTTTTCCAAGATAACAATCCCTCCCCCGAAAGGCATGGCCGGTGCGGCGTATGTCGGACTGTTTGAAATGGGGATAACCTTTGTCCTGTGGCTTTCGGCCTTGAAACTCTCAAAGACTACGGCTCAGGTAAGTAATCTCATCTATCTAAGCCCGTTTTTATCACTCATTCTCATTCGACTGGTAGTTGGCGAACGGATATTGGTTTCTACCGCCTTTGGGCTCGTCTTGATTGTTGCTGGAATTATCATTCAGCAGTATACGAAAAGAGGAGTTTACAATGAATAGCTTGTTCGCTTCACTCCTGCAAAAGATTGAAAAACTATTACTAAGTCATTCTTCAAAAAATGAAACACTCGCCGCAATCTGCACGTTGCTCAAAAAACAAATTCCGCACTATGACTGGGTTGGATTTTATCTGGTGGATGAAAAAACCAGCCGGGAACTCGTTCTCGGTCCGTTTGCCGGGAAACCAACCGAACATACCAGAATTCCATTTGGGAAGGGCATCTGCGGCCAGGCGGCGGAACGGAAAGAAACCTTTATCGTTCAGGACGTAGCACACGAAACCAACTATCTTTCCTGCAGCCCGGATGTAAAAGCGGAAATAGTCGTGCCAATTTTTAAAGCCGGTGCAATCGCCGGCGAGCTCGATATTGATTCCCACCGCTCCTCTCCTTTCACGGAAACAGACCGGGAATTTCTTGAGAAAGTTTGTGCGATGATTGCGGTGATTGTGTAAAATTTTAATTTTTTCTTTGCTTTTTGTATTTTCTCTTATCTTTTACAAAATCTAATTCGGTTTGGGCGGGTTTTTGAGGCTTGTAAGAAGTAATTTCTGGAGGTTGGGTAATCACCTTTGGTTCTTTGTTTGGAACATATTTTTTTGCGCCCATTTTTTCTAAGAAAACGCCGACGGTTTTGCGGTTGAATCCCGGGATGCCGAGTTTATGCAAATCAACACTGATTTCATGGTCGATGGTGAAAACCGGAATTTTAGCCTCAACTACTTTTTTTGCAGTCGTATAAGTCTTTGAGCCTTTGGGCCCAAACGGAATAAAGACCAGGTCACCAAGCGCACAGGCAATCCAATTTCGGAGCATTATGTTTCTGTGTTTCTGCCTGGTTTCCTCCGGTGGACTTGCCGAAAGAATCAGTAACTCGCCCTCCTTTGCCCTCCGGAGATACTCGTCTCGCTCAGGAATTTTATCAAAAGGTGGATAAAAGCGGTCAAGCAAATATTCTTCGTAAGTTTCAATTCCAAGGCCTTTGGCGGTAAATAAAGTTACCGAATTGTATTCGAACTTTTTGTAGAGCCCAAGCCGGAATATCTCGGTCTCCATCCCCGAATGCCAGCTTCCGATGTAATTTATATCGTATTCGCGCACGGTGAATAAAACCTGGTTCATTTCGAGGAGAATCGTCCCACCTGCTTCTTGCGAACACAAGACCGCCATCGTCCAGCGGTCGAGAAACTCCAACGGCCCATAGTAATAGATTTTTTCCGGAGCTTTATTCCCCAGCCGCTCGATAAGCTTGCGGGGGTAGTTTGAATCTTGAGGGGTTAGGATTTTATATTCCATAATTCCTCAACCAGTGAATTCATCTTTTGCTCAATTTCAACTATCGGTTTCCCTTTTTTCACCAATTCGTGGGCTTCTTCCGAAAGCTCGGCAAGCCGGCGGTGAAGTTTTTTATTACCGTTGAATTTGGGAATTGCGAGATTACTCATAACGGATGGGGCACCAAATCCCCTCCCGGCAGATGAGAAACTTTTGACGAAATCGTTGACGAGTTTAGAATTTAGTATTGAACACAAATAATGAGCCTCGTCTTTGTCTTTTGCGGTAAAGAAAGATGTTGTGTCGGTTGAGACAATTCTTTTTATTCCTAAATCTGTCTTAATGCTGGATAGAACCACAGCGTCAAGTTTTGAAGCCATCCGTTTCCACACCACCCTGTATTGGGAAAAAGAATATTCTCCTATTCCAAACATAGCATAAAATTCAGTTTTTTCTGCTAACTCCCTCACTACTCGGGAGCCTCTTGTTAATAAGATATCTTTAAATTGTTTCAAATAGGCGAAGGTCAGCGGGACATTTTTTATCATCCAATCTTCTTTATATGGCGCTCTTTTAATGGGGTCCTGCGATATCAAGAGATACATATTAGATTTTATCCCGAATCGCACAATATCACCACCACTAACAGCCGGATATACTAAATCGGGTTCTATTGCGTCTTTCACCGATTGAATCTTCCGTTTTCCCCTTTCAGGTCTATTGATAACAACCAGACGACCGTCCGGCCTGACTTCTTTAACATTTAACCAGAAAACCCCGTACGGTTCAGCGCGCACGCCGAGATAAGCCTTATAGGGATTTGTCCCTTTTAATTTCGAGTAAATTTTTAATGTAGGAGCCGGAGCAGTCTGCCAGGATGAGACACTATTCGCTGGGTCGACGGGTATTGCTATTAATTTTTTTATCTCGGAATTTGCCTTTACCGTATCTAAAGACCATTCGCGGGGGATACGACCGAGCCCTTTTTTTCGCTTCCATTCTAAAACCGGCACCTGCTTTTTGGTTTTACTTCCTTTCTTAAGGCAGAAAACCGATGTTTTATTCGCCGCTTCGAAAGGTTTTAAGTCAACCATATCATCCAGACTTATAACTTTGAGCGCAATCTCGGTATCGTTATATTTAAAACCAAATCTTCTGAATCCTTCGCCCGCTCCCTTCGATTTGAAAACCTCCATCGTGATAACAAATCCTAAAATTCCTTCGTCTTTGAGGTACTTATCAACGCAAACATAGGTGAACAACATCGAAAAATCTTTTTCACCTGCCCCAAGTCTCGTTTCGTGACCCTTTAAGGAAAAGATGCCGTATTTATGCCACAACTTGAGGGTTCTTTTTCTATAATCGTCTGATAGGTATCCCCACCGTATCCAGGGCGGATTGCCAACCACATAATCGAACTTATCCAAATAAGTCGGTGCGAAGGCATTCTTTATGTAACGCGCCCAGATGCCATTTTCTCCATCCTCGTCCAGTTTTTTTATCTGCTGATAGATATTGGTGAGGAGCGCTGTTTCTTTCGGAGAAAACTTAAATTCGCTTTTCACCTGTCTTTCAAACTGCTCCAGCTCAAGTTTGCCTCTGAGAGCAACATCGAGCATTGTCGTAAAACGGTCGATGCGGTTTTTGCTCTGCATTGCTACCGGGAAGACATAATCTCCTTTGGTCGTCGTAAAAACTATCTCGTCGTCATTGAACGGTAACTTACCCTCTTCCTCATAGCGGCTGGGCGCCATTACCGAATCACAGAGATAAACGGGAATAGTAATCGGCCTAACATAGCGGAGATATTTTAAGAATGCGATGAGATAGTTCGTCCGGGCAGCTAAGACCGCGACTGGATTTAAGTCGAAGCCGACGATATTGTCGAGAATGTTACGCGCCAGCACTTCGGGTTTAACTTTTTTAGAATGCTCGTTCTGTTTTATTGTTTTGTTAATCGCCTGAACCAAAAAAGTCCCGGAACCACATGCCGGGTCCAAAAACCGAGTTCCGATGCGCCCGCAATAACCACTCTTTTCAACGACATAACCGGCGAGCCAGTCCGGGGTATAATATTCTCCCAGGTCGTGCCTTAATTTCTGGGGCACGATAACCTCGTAGAGCTTTTGCAGCAAATCTTTTGTCCATTCCGGTTCCAGCACCGGCGTTGCCGGCTCGAAATCGGCAAGCGCCCTAACCTTATCCCGGAAGACATTGGCAATCTTGGAAGTCCAGGCGTCAAGATACCAGGAGAAAAAATCCGCCTCCAAAAAATTTTCAATCCCCTTTGTTATGAAGTCATGGCCGCTTTCTAAATAAACCAGTCGATCGCGTAAAGCATCATCGCCCAGTGCCGCCAATCCCCGAACAAAAGATTCTACGGTTTTTTCTCTTTGGAGAGAAATAAGTTCAATGGCGATTATCTTCAATAGAAAAGCATAGAAAGTGTGAATTGAAAACAACAATTCTTTTAACCGCGAACCTGCCGGCATCTGGTAGAGCCTTGCGGTCTCTTCGGCAGTTTTCTCAGCTTTTTCGAGTTCCTGTCCATAAATCACCCCAAAAATTCTATCCCATTCTATAAAAAAGGCTTTAACCCGGGAAGGTCCCTGACGCAGCTGTGCCTTCATCAGCTCCGAATAAAGCTCGGATACGGTCTGCCGGGCAATCTGACATTCAGGTGCGAATACGGTCGCAAGATCTTTTGCAGTCAATGGGCGGAGTGCCGATGCCCTAGCGAATATTAAAAGATTGGTTAAACTCGACGGGGTGATGGGATAGGGGCCTGAAATCTGAAAGCCCCGAACTGCCTTCTCCTCGGGAAAGAGACCAACTTGTTCTTCTTCAATCGGCACGGGGGTAGGCAGAAGGGTGGATATTTTTGAAAATCTTATGAAAAGGATATGCCTGCCGTCGAAGGCAACACCAACTGCTTTCTCCAGAAAATCCTCTCTTTTAGCACCGAATTGTTCTGCCTGTTCGCTTAAATACCGTTCGAGTTGCTGAACAGTTTTTTTAACTTCAGTAGTGTGAGTAAGTTTTCCTGGTTTTTTATATTCGATGTATAAATAACCATAGACGGCATCCGATCTCCCTCGGTAGGCAGTGGCAGTCTTTTCGTAGTGTACATTAGCAACATCCACGCCCAGTTTCTCAAACACATCCTGTAGTAAGGGTTCAACTTTCATTTTGAGGTCTTCTTCTGAGATATTGGGTATGGTAGCTATCGCCTTTATATCATTAGCTAATTTTTCCGTATTTATCTGCCAGTATTCCCTTTTCTCAGTCATTTACATTATTATAGAAGCAATCTAAGGTCTGTCAATTGATTAAGAAATCTACTCTCCACTTTGCAATTTATAACTTATTTTGTCCCCAATTTTTATCCTATACCGCTCAAGGCTGCCCAGCGGTAGCTCGAGCACATATCGAATCTGAGCAAGCGGTAGATAGGCGGTTGTATCCAGGGGCATCATCGTATCGAGGTCGACAATTTCAAAATTTCGATCGATAAATAGTATTTCGAGTGGAATATAAGTATTTTTCATCCAGAATCCGTAGTAACCATCTTTTTCAAAAATGAAAAGCATCCCCTGAATATCTCCCAGCTGTTTTCGATACATCAGTCCGCGATTTCTATCCTGCGGGCGCTGTGCAATTTCAACTTTTAACGACTGGTTATTTACGGAGACCGTTCCGCGCTCAAATCGTGGATTATTGCAGAATATTGCGCCGAGACTAACGACGGCGCAGAAAAAAAAGTGCCGCTTCAACACCCTCCCGATTTCACCGCGCGTTCGAAATCGCTGTCATTCGGTAATCCCGGCGGGAACCGCGATCCGCCAGAGGGTGGATGGCGAGTTTTCGTCAGAAGTGGTATGTGATTCAAAGGCAATCCACTTTCCATCCGGCGACCAGGACGGCGCGCCGTCTTCATGGGTGCTGTCAGAGGTAACGCGGAGGGGTATGCCACCGTCGGCAGAAACGGCGAAAATATTTGGGTGGGGAATCCAACCGTAATCGGTCGAATAAACAATCCACGTGCCGTCCGGTGACCAACTGGCATCGGTATCCGCGGATGAGTCGGCGGTTACCTGCTCAAGGTTACTCCCATCAGGTGCTATAGTATAGAGATTCCAGTCATCGCTGCCCGGGGTACGGCGCTGAAAGAGAATTCGGTCGCCTTGTGAAGACCAGTTGGGTAACCGATCGTCGGTGCCGCCACCTGGTCCAGTGGTAAGTTGGGTCAGGTCAGTGCCGTCTGCACGCACTTTCCAGATGCTCCCCTGCTGTTCGTCTTCGGGCGCGTCATTATCGACTTCAAAAACTATCCACTGGCCATCCGGTGAAAAGCTCGGCTCAATGAAATACGTTTTCCCGGTATGATGGGTAACGCGAAAAAGGTTAGTCCCGTCCGTTACCATAGTCCAGACCTCATCAATATCCTGGCGGTCGGAAGCGAACGTAATGCGGTTCGTCGCTTCGTTCCAGCTCGAACCGGGAATATTTACATTGTCAACATCCGGTTCATCGAGCAGTACCTGGGGAAGACGATCAGCAAGATTGAACAGATAAAGCCCGGCCGGACCTTGGTTATAGCCTTTATGAAATATGGTGAAGAGAATGGTCTTGCCGTCAGGCGAGAAAGCTGGATTTTGTGCGCTTGCCGGAAGTTCCGGTGCGTAGATGAGCTCTGCCCCATCGTAACGATTTCCCGGCTCGCCTGAATTCCTGCAGCCGGCAAACCATAGGACTAAAACCAACACCGCTCCAACAATTCTAAACATCATATATAAAGTAGTAGTTTAGTTTCCCTAAAATTTTTTCCCACAGACCGTGGTTTATTATTATTTATCCGTATCTATCTGTGGTATAATTTTTTAAAATCCTTCGTTTACGGCGCTAAATCGATTCTGCCCGAGACCTGAATTTGGTTGCCGTCGGTATCGGTCGCATAGTAGGTCTCAATGACGTAACCGGAATTTTTTGCCAACTGATAATAGGCATCGGTATCCACCAGCCTGCCGTATGCCGGAATGGTATCGCTTCCAAACCAGCTTTTTAAAACCGTCGCGCCGTAGGTCTCAGAGTAAGCATAGGCTCCCCCCGGATAGTACTCAACCTTCAGGGCTTCGCCGGAGGGACCGGTATTGGTGAAAACCGCACCAATACCCGAGGTATCTTCGACCGTGACCTGAATCGGGCCCCATTCATAGCGATTATCCCCGCTTCGGTATTCGGGATTATGACCCGGGTTCGGGTTGTAGTATACCTGAAGGCCACTCCCGCCGGAAATGAATTCGCAGCCGCTGAGCAGAACCAGCAATCCCGCACTGACCATGAGAATTTTTTTCACTTTAGCCTCCCAGGAGTAAAAGTTTTTGTCGCGCCCGCTCAATATTCTTCAGTGCCCGACTGTTCCCCGGTTCAATATCCAATACTTTCTCCCAGTAAGAAATTGCCGAAAAGAAATCATCCGCGGTATATGCTTCGATACCCAGGTAATAAAATTTTTCCACATCCGCCCGATTGACGCTCCGCTTGGCTTTTATCAGTTTGAAATAGCTCTTGGCGGTTGGATTCTCCGGATCAAACATCAAAACCTTACGGAACTCATTTTCCGCACCGGAATAGTCTTCCTCGTCAAATTTTGCTTTACCCCCTTTTGTGTACCCGGCAATCAAATCCGTAATCTTAGTTTCGATTTCCTGCTGCTTTGACACTATCCGCTGGTCAGTCGGTGCAAACGCCAACAGCGAATCACATTCTTTCCGTGCCAAAAGCCAGCGGCCCTTTAAAGCCAGACTATCAATCCTTGCCAAGCCGGTTCTGATAGTCTGCTCGATGTGATTTTTGGTCTTGTCGATATAGGCAACGGCATCCTCGTTATCCGGAGCAAGCTTCAGTACTTTTTGCCATTCGGCGATCGCCTGCTCGTAATTACCTTTTGTATATTCATCCAAACCCTTGGCCAGATATTCGTTGATGAGCTGGCCCCGCTCCCGTTTTTGCCGACCCGGACTTGCCGGTTTTTCGACCAGCTGTGCCCGTGTTTGATTTTGGTAGGTTACGGCGGTTTGGTTGGTGGAATCGATTGCCAGCACCTGCTCGAAGGTTCCCAATGCTTCGATGTAATTCCCTTTTTTATAGTACTCCTCGCCGATTGCCAGTAGTTCCTGTAGTTTCTTTTTCTGTATCTCCTGGGTGGTTTTGTTGAGCCAGACCGAAATCTCATGATTGTCCGGGTCCCAGACCGCGGCAAGATCAAAATTGACCAGCGCCTGGTCGTAGTGTGCCTGATTGTAAAAACTGATACCCTGGTTAAGATAGACCTGTGCCATTGCCGCTTCTTTTTTCTGCCATTCTGCCCGGCTTGAACGGTAGGCGAAAAAACTGCAGTTGACCGTTACTACTAAAAGCCCGATGAGTGCGGCTTTCACTCTCATAGGGGTTTATAAATCAAAATCTCGTTTTCGTCAAGGAGAAACATTAACCACGAAAGTCACGAAATCCGTTGCGTCCAATTTAAAGAATGGACGCGCGATAGAGCGACTAAAAGGAGCTCAAACTGAGGAAACACGAAAAATCAATAGAATCAGTTTTTTTAAACACACCCGATGTTATTTTCGTGATTTCGTCCTTTCGAAATTTCGTGATATATTTTTTATTTATTTGTAATTTGTATCTAAAACTGTGTTTCGACGCCGATGCCGGACTGTCCGGCAATGTAAGTGGTGTGTTTATTGGTCTGCGCTTTGTAGTAATCGGCTTCCACCATGAAATGGAACCGCTCCGGACCGAACAGTAAACCCAGCCCTGCGCCGTAATGGATGACCGTCCAGTCGTCGCTCTTGTCTTCCTCGACATAACGCGAGATAATGCTTTTAATGCTGCCATAGCAACCGAAATTGCTGCCGAACCGTTTGGTGAATTGTAGCGCCGGGTAGACATCGAAGAGATAGTAGGTCAGGTTGTCCGGTCGAACCACCCGGGTTGCTTTCATATAGCCGAAGCCCAGGGAGAACGAGCTCGCTATCGGTCGAGTAAGGAACTGATATTTGACGCTTACCAGTCCTGCCCTCGGTGAAGAATATTTTATGCCGAAATCGATTCGTTCGGTCAGCCCCATCCGGGCAAAGAGGTCAACGGTACGCAGGTCGTAGGAAACGGTGTCGGCAAGATCTCCGAAAATGTAAAAGTTATTCGTCGCAAAACCGATTTTGTAAGTCCCGGGTTTGAGCGTCGGTGCCAGCTCATAGGTACTGTAACTGGGCACTGCCCCCCAGTCGAAAATCACCTGGTTTTCCTGGGCAACTAAAACTAATATCATTAAAACCGCCATAGCAATCCTCCTCGGGCTTAAGTTTTCACACGATCTAACACCTGTTACCGTATCTGCCACATTCTATCGAAAAATCGAAAATCGTCAAGTCAAGCTCTAAAGAGATCACTGAAAAAGCCTTGTTACCACGAAAGTCACGAAATTTAGAAAACACGAAATTTTTAAGGGTTTATAAACACTATATATTTTTTCGTGCATTTCGTCCTTTCGTGCTTTCGTGATAATTTTGATACTTTGTCAGGTCTACTCTAAAATTCCCTTGACTGTTAGACGAATAGCGTTATTATTTTCACTTAACTCAAGGAGGGCGTATGCGCCGAATGCTGTTAGGAATTTGCATGATTTCCCCGTTACTCTGGGCAGGATGGACCGGACTGAGAATCGGAGGCGGGACCGGAGGATTTCAGGGTTGTTCAGTCGGACCCGGACGCAACGATGGAATCATGAGGGTCTATGGAGGTTGTAATGATGGGTTCATGTATGAATACGGTTATAATACAGCTTCCCAGGCGTGGGATACAACCATCATGGGAAGCAGTCAGGGCACCCCGCCCAATATTGCATTTCACGGTATCGGAATCGGCATCGGTCGAAATGATGACACCAACCGGGTCTATGCAAGCTGCTGGGATAACGTACTCTACGAATTTTCTTTCAGCGACAGCCAATGGATCCAGGAGAATTTGGGTACGATGGGTCAGGTTTGTTACGATGCTCCGGTTGCCAAAGGTCGGAACGATGACACCAACCGAGTTTATACCGGTTATAATTTAGGGGTGACCGACGAACTCTCCTGGAATGGCCTGGGATGGACCTGGACCTCGGTCGGTCAGATCGGCACCGGCACCACCAATGCCGTGCACGACATCTTTATTGGTGACGGTCGGAACGACGGGAAGCAGCGGGTATACAGTGCCCATTGTGATGATATTGACGGTAACCTCTCAGAATACACCTGGGACAACATTACCAAGACCTGGAAAGGCATCGCCCTCGACCCTGACCTCAACATGAACTGGGGTGTCATTGTCGGCGACGGTCGAAATGATGGAAAAAACCGGGTCTATACTGCCTGCCAGAAGAGCGGAGGCGGAGGGGTCTTCGAATATACCTTTGACAAAGGTTCCTGGAACAAAGACACGGTGAGCCTGACACCGAGCCTGCTCTATGGTCTGGCAATGGGACCGGCACGGCACGATGGAGTAAATCGGATTTATGCCGGCAATGGTTTAGGTGTCGTCTATGAATTCACTTTTGAACAAGGGGAGTGGAAGAGGGAAGAGATTGGCCAGGCCGAACGCAAAGGAAGCTGGTTCCACGATGTGGCGGTAGCCGCCGGCCGCAGCGATGACACGACCCGTGTCTATTTAGGCTGCGCGGACAACTATGTCTACGAGTTTACTTATCGGCCCGTCGCCAAGGTTTTAGTAGAACCGGACAGCGCCGATTCAACCGGACCCGGGGTGCCGGTCAACTACTGGTTGACGGTGACCAACCTGGGCAGCACGGTCGATACCATTGACCTGACAACCAAACGGACGAAAGCCACCTGGCTTGCCGAATTCTACGATACCACCGGCACCAACCTGTTACCCGATACCGATGGCGATTCGATTCCCGATACCGGTCCGTTGAACGCCGGTGATTCGATTCGGATGATTACCCGAATTTCTCCACCCACCAATGCCCTGGCGGGCACGATTGATACCACCGTCGTTACCGGCTTTTCTTCGCTTATCCCGACCGTGTACGATACCGCTACCCTCATTACCGGAATTCGGACGATTGCGGGCATCTTGGTCGAACCGGACCAGATTGATTCTATCTTCGGCGGTGAGGCGATCGATTACCGGCTGACCGTCACCAACCTCGGCAACGGTCCGGATTTAGTTGACCTGAGCCTTTTTGATACTCGAGCCGACTGGTCGGCAACTCTGATGGATTCGGCGGGAACGACACAGTTGACCGACCATAACAGCAATGGCAAAGTCGACGTTGGGCCAATTCCTCCCAATGGTCTGGTCTGGTTTACAACCCGCATCCAGAGCCCGACTCAGGCGTTAGCCCATATCTGGGATTCGACCCGGGTCGTCGGTTATTCGAATCTCGGGAGCGGCGCCTCCGACGCTGCCCTGCTCCAGACAACAATCAAACCGATCGCCTCGGTCGTGGTTGAACCGGATACGACCGATTCGACCCAGGCCGGAGTACCGATACGATATTTTTTAAATATCACCAACAACGGCAATGGCCCGGACTGCATCGACATCACCACCCAGGTGGAGCATCCCGCCTGGCAGATTACCCTTTTCGATTCAACCGGACTGGCGCCGTTGACCGACCACAACGCTAACAGCGTCGTCGATGTCGGTACCCTCAGTGAATTCGGTGGCAGGACCAGAATCTGGGTTGAACTTCTCCCGCCGCCCGATACGCCCCACAATCTCTGGGATCTGACGCGGGTTACCGGCCGTTCTTCAGTTATAACTTCGGTCAGCGATATTGCCGATTTAAGAACCAAAGTACTCAATCTCAAAGTGCAGATAACGGTCGAACCGGATACCACCGGCATTACCCAACCGGAAGAACCGATAACCTATTCGCTGCGCGTCCTAAACCAGGGGAACGGAATTGATACCGTCGACCTGTTCGTCGCCGGCTTCTGGAACGCCGAGGTCCTGGACAGTCTCAACAATCCGTTACCCGACCGCAACGGCAACGCGATTCCCGATCTGGGGCCAATCCCACCGGGCAAGACGTGCCGATTCAATCTTAAAATCACTCCGCCGGCCGGTGTTGGTTATATTGTCGGCACGTTGGATAGTGCAATCGTCTGCGCGCACCGCGTCGTCGGTCGCTCATTTCTAGATACGCTGGTCACGGACAGTGCCCGAACCCTCACGACCGTCGTGCCTGAACTGAATGTGCACAATTATCCCAATCCATTCCCTCAGGGTCCAACCACCTTCGTCTTCTCGTTGCCCGATGATGGCTATGTTACCTTGCGAATTTTCAACCGGGCAGGTGAATTCATAAAACCCGTCCTGAAAGATGCACACTACCCGATGGGCATCCATACCTACCTGTGGGATGGAAAGAACGAATCCGGCAAACCGGTCGTTCCCGGCCTGTACGTCTACCCGTTCACGTTTAAAGGTGATGGTGTTTATACTGACCAGTATAAAAATGGCAGGACGATTACCAAAAAGGCGGTGGTAATCCCTTGAGCAGAATAATGACCTCCGCCACCGGCAGATAAAAAATGAGCCGCGGACGGCAGAGTAGTGGGTGAGGGCGAACGTTAAAAGAACTTAGATAATCGTCGGACAATTTATCTGGTTCATTAAAAAGTTCTAACCCTACCGAAGGAGGATTGATGCGCTATGCCGTGATAGCTTTGGTGTTCGGTTCAGTACTCAGCCTATCTTCATTCGCCGCGCCTGCGGGAGCACCGCCGACCAGAACAGTGCCGGCGCTACCCGAACCGGTCAAGCCGGTACGGTTCAACCGAGCCTGGGTCGATACCTTTTCTACCTACATTTACAGTTTTGGCGACATCATCCCCTTTTCCTACGAGGATTCGACCGAACTCGAAATTAAGGATGAGCTGGGCGCGACCGTTTGGTCGGGAATTTTAAATGCGGATACCTTCCTGCTCGTCCCAGCTCTGACTGGCGGCTATTTCATCCAGGGGAACAAGCGCTATGCAATTCTCACCGGTGATGCCACCTCTGCCGGCTGCACCGGTTTTTTTGCGGTCGACCAGTACGGACTGCCATTGTCGACCAAGTTGCTCACCTATATGCCTTTGAAGTTTAGCACCCCGGGCTGGCAGACCGATGAGACATTCATCGTCTTCGGTTACCAGAATTCGACCGATGTCGTCGTCCGTAATCTTGAAACCAAAGAGCTCCTCTGGCAGGGGTCGCTCGATAAAGCCGAACATTATTCCTTTTATCCAGGTAAGATACCGGTCATGGTAACTGCCACTAAACCGGTTTCTGCCCTTTCCTACGCAGACCAGGACTGGTATATTCCGGCGAGCGAAGGAAATTTCGTTGGCACTTTATTCTATACCTGGGTGGGGAGAGTCGGCTCGAGCGGCGGCTGGCAAAATGACCTCAACATCTTTCCCTGGCAGGATTCAACCACCGTGACCGTAACCAATACCGAATCCGGTGCAACCATATGGACCGGTCAACTGAACGAAGGAAAAGTGCACACCGTTCTCGCGAGCCATGTCTACGTAACGATTCAAAGTGATAAACCGATCTCGGCGGTCATTACCCCATTTTTCTCCTACCGCAGTGACTACTATCACATGCAGCGCTGTATCGATTCTACCGGCATGGGCATTGGTCGAAAGTTTTACGTCTGCGCCTGCGCCGCCACCAAATTGCTCGATGACTTCATCCTGGTCTATTCCTTTGAGGACAGCACCGCGGTCGAAATCACCGATACCCGGACCGGCACCGTCGATTGGCGTGGTGTGTTGAATAAAGGACAGTTTCAAAAACATACCTCCAAAAATACCTTTTATCGGGTAACCGCCACCAAACCGGTCTGTGTCTATGAAACCGGTACCAACAATCTGCAAGCGGCCGGTTCTGATTTTGCGCCCCTCTGGTTTATCCTCCGGCCGGCGGTGAAAGTTGAACCGGACCAGAGCGATTCCACGCTGCGGGCGGTTCCGGTCCGCTACCAGTTAATCGTAACCAATGCCGGCAATTCGAACGAAGTCATCGACCTCCGGGTCAACCACAGCCGGCCAAACTGGAGTATGACACTCTACGATTCGACCGGTACTGCACCGTTAACCGACCACAATAACAACCAGCTGCCGGATGTTGGTTCGCTCGAGCGGCACGGCGGCGAAGCCAATTTCTTTATCGAGATTACTCCGGCGGATAGCGCTCCGCCCGGTGAAATCGATACCTGCCAGATTATCGCCCGTTCATCGGTCGATACCAGCGTGACCGACACGGCAACAATCTTCACGACCGTCATCGTCCGGGCCAAACTCATTGTCGAACCGAACCAGAGCGATTCAATTTATAGCGGTGATAGTTTGAGCTATCTGCTCGAGGTGACCAATCAGGGGACCAACCCGGACCTGGTTGATATTCAGCTCCAGGGTACCCGCGCTGACTGGTCGGCAAATCTCTGGGATTCGGCCGGCACCAATTCCTTGCCCGACCAGAATAATAATAGCCTGCCGGATCTGGGACTGATCTCCGCCAACGGCGGCTCACTCTTTTTGTCGACCCGAATCAAAGCACCGTTGAATGCGTTAGCCGGCACGGTTGACACCACTCAGGTGATCGGCCTCTCCAATCTCATACCCGGGATTGCCGATACCGCCTTGTTGTTGACGACAATACGGACCCGGGCAGAAATACAGGTCGAGCCCGATACCGTCGATTCAGTGTGGGCAGGGAAGCCGGTCCGCTACCGGTTAGCGGTAACCAACAACGGCAACGGTCCGGACTGCATTAATATCGTGCCGGCGTTAGGTCATCCCTCCTGGCTGATATCACTATTTGACTCGACCGGTGTAACTCGTCTCCGTGACCACAACGCGGACGGCACTGTCGATGTCGATACTGTACCGGCGTACGGCGGTAAAACTCAAATCTGGGTCGAACTCAAACCGCCGATCACTGAACGCCATGGTATCTGGGATACGACCGTGATTGTCGGCCATTCGACCTTAGACCAGAGCGTCAGCGACGAAGCGAATCTTGTAACCAAAGTATTGAACATCCTGCCCAATATCCAGGTTGACCCGGACACCGCCGCTACCACCGGACCGGAAACTCCGGTCACCTATATCATGCGGGTCCTGAACTTAGGAAACGAAACCGATACCGTCGATCTGGTTGTTGCCGGTCCCTGGCAAGCCGAAGTTTTGGATACCTTAGACCATCCGTTACCCGACCGTAACGGCAATGGCATTCCGGATCTGGGACCGATACGCTCGAAGGCGACTATCCGATTCCATTTAAAAATTACGCCTCCTTCCGGGCTTGGTTTTATCGTCGGCACAGTCGATAGTACAATCGTCGGTTCGCACCGCGTCGGCGGCCGTTCATTTTTAGATACGCTGGTGACCGACAGTGCCCGAACCCTCACGACCGTCGTGCCTGAACTGAATGTGCACAATTATCCAAATCCATTCCCTCAGGGGCCAACCACCTTTATCTTCTCGTTGCCCGATGACGGTAAGGTGACGTTGCAAATTTTCAACCGGGCGGGCGAATTAATAAAAACAGTACTCAAAGATTCTCCCTACTCTATGGGGGTTCATACCTATCCCTGGGATGGTAAAAACCAATCCGAAAAACTGGTTGCGCCGGGCGTGTATATCTACGCCTTAACTTTTACCGGCAATGGTGTCTATACCGGCCTGTACAAACGGGCAAAGTCGATCACCAAAAAGGCGGCGGTGATACCGTAAGCATTTTTCGATTCTCAATAAATTAGTCGGCTACTTAATTTTCGCTAAGTAGCCGACTTTTCGGTCTTGTAAGTATCTTAGCACCAAATACTTACAAGACTTTATTTAAAAAAATTCTCCGGCTGAATATAGTTGCCGAATTTCTCTTTTGCTTCCAATAACCGCTCGCGCTCGGCTTCGAGAACTTTAAAGAGTATCGCCGGAGTGTCCGAGACTTTGGTCTCGTAGATCTTCTTTATCCGGTCGATTTTGGCTAAGCTCTCTGGCACCCGGAGGGTAAACTGTTTGTGGTAATCGTCTAATGAATAATCTTTTTTGAGCACCTGCTGGAAGAGTTTTTTTAAGTCGTCGTATTTCGGAATCCGACCGGTCGGTAGATCGATCGCTTCGACCTCGCCGTGTGAACGTAGTTCCATCCACTTATACCAGACTCGTTTGTCGGTTTTCTCATTCAAAAAGTTACCGTCTTTGTCTTTCAAGAAATAGTTCACGCCAAAAATTCGAGGCGGATTTTTCAAATCTTTGCCAAAGTCGAGATTCGCCTGGATGTATTTGCCAATCGGAATCGAGAGGAAGTCGAGATTCGACATCGGATTGAACTCTCTCACCCCTTCTTTGCCCAATGTCGCTGCGGTTGTCTCCGACTCTAACGAAGCGCCTTTGGTGATGATGCCGTGTTCCCAGTCGAATGCCTCTTCCACCGGCAGCCAGGTATCAGAGTCCCGTCCGCCGTAAACGAATCCGCCGACCTGGACACCGTTTGGTTCGTTTAATGCCGGATCGAGGTTATCGAATGATTTCAATGCGATCGTAAATCGGGCATTGGGGTGCGAGCACTTGACCTCTTTGCCTTTGTCATCTTTTTTACCGACAAACCATTCGCCTGAGTGGTTGAAACCTTTTTCGGGTACCTGCCCATCTTTGCCGATCCAGTGGACTTTTTTATCTCCGGTCACGAGGACATTGGAAAAAATTATTTCACCCGGGTTGTGGAGCGCTTTCCACTGACTCGGGTCGTCTTTCGAGTTGACGCCCTGAATGATGCCGAACATCCCTTGCTCGACATTCACCGCTTTCACCTCACCCGACTTTTTATGCAAATAGGCGATGTCGTCGCCGACGATCGTCTCGCCTTCAAGCATCGCAGTTGAAGTTTTGCCGCAGAGCGAAGGGAAGGCGCCGGTAAAATAGGTCACTCGATTCTTCGGTCCGTGAATTCCCATGACGAGCATATGTTCGGTCAGCCAGCCCTGTTTCGAACCGAGATTAATCGCGAGCCGCATCGCCAGTTTTTTCAGACCGATGGTATTGCCACCGTACTGGGTGTTGGTTGAGTAAACGAGTGAGTCTTCAAGATCGATGTAGATACGCCGGAGGTCTAAATTTTTGCAGGTCTTGCGTTCGTCAAGCTCGCCCTGGGAATGGACAAATTTAAAAAAGAGGGCGTCTGGTTCGCGTTTGACAAATTCATCATAGCCTTGACGGTAGAGTAGATTTTCGCTGTGCGCGACATAACTCGAATCGGTGAGCTGAACCGCTGGAATCGAAAACTCCGAACCGACCGGGCCCAAACAGTAAAACCCGACATACAGTTCTTTGCCGGCCATGATATTTTTTAAAATTGCCTTGATATCCACCAGCGCCTCATCCCGCGGTTTGGTCTCAATTGCCGGTCCTAAGTCAACACCCCTGGGAATGAGAATACCGGTATGCTCTTTGTCCCGTCCCTGGTCATAGTAATTATCAAAATGAATCGTATGACCGGCAAGCGCCAAGCGGGCTTCTTCCCCATTTTTCATCGCCGTCTCCCGCAGGTACCCGAGGTCTGCTTCCGAACCATTCGAAACAAAGACTGTTGCCGGATTCAAGAATTCGATATACTCCGCCAGGAATTCGTGCAGTCGCGGATTGTTGATCTTCGCCAGTTTTTCATATTCGGCGCCTCGCAGCGAGGCGAACTTCGCTAACCTATCCTTCAGTACATCTGACATTCATTGCCTCCTTTTATTTTTTTCGGTTTGCTAAGTCGATAGAATTTATTTATACCCTAATATCGCGACTGGAAGTCGCTCCCACAGTTTTAACACTACCCGTATGCCGAAGGGGGGAGTGCGCGTCAAGCAGTCCACTCGTAAACGTAGGAATTAATGCTTGACGCGTTCGTGTCGAGCTTTCCTCCAGTAAATGAAGCATTACGAGCTCGACCCGCCAACGACCCGTCGTCCGAGGCATGAAACGAAGTGGAATGCCGAAGGGGGGAGTTGAACCCCCACAGTCTTGCGACCAACGGATTTTGAGTCCGCCGCGTCTTCCATTCCGCCACTTCGGCCTGCTCCGCATACCTCAGTGACGGTGCGCGTAGCGATGCCGCCACTTCGGCAAATAATTTAATTTTAACCACAGATGTCGGCACCGAAGGTGCCGACGTAGATAAACACAGATGGTTTAAAGAATTTAAAATGGTTACATAATCCGTATGCATCCGTGGTTGATTTCACTTCGTTCAATCTATGTCGCGTCCATTATCTGATTGGGACGCGCCGCATTTAATTTCGCTTGGTTTCACTACGTGGATGCTTTCGCATCTGCTCTTCGAGTAACAACCGATGCTTCGCATCAAATATTTTCCCCGTGTCTTCCGTGATTTCCGTGGTTAAATTATGATCTGTGTCTATCTGTGGTTTCAAATTGCCTGCAGCTCAATCCAGCCGGACCGGCATCAACAGAAACACCTTCTCGATTCCATCGGCCGTGGCTTCAGGTCGAATTAATCCTGCCGATAAAGCGGTTGAGAGTTCAAATACGACAGTGGATGTTTCGATGTGCTTTAAAACCTCTAACAGGTAACCGGCATTGTAGCCAATCTCTAATCCATCGCCATTATAGCTGCAGTCGATGCTATCGGTTGCTACGCCGGTCTCGGGTGTCTCCGCGTTAAGGACTATCCGTTTCGATTCTAAACTGAACTTCACCGCTTTGGTCATAGGATGAGCAAAGAGTGAAACCCGGCGCAGGGCGCTGGCTAACGTCTCACGGTCAACCGTTAAAATATTGGGGTTCGTAGTTGGAATCACCCGTTCGTAATCCGGATACGGACCCTCAATCAATCGCGAGATAATCTTATTATTTTTTAAGACAAACCCAATTTTTGCAGAATCTAACGACACCTCCAGAACTTCGCTACCCTCGTTGCTCAAAAGACTTAAAACTTTAATCGAAATAATTGATTTAACATTCAACCCACCCAAATACTGAGCAGTGTCACCGCTCTTTTTAATTAATGCCAGCCGATGACCATCAGTCGCCACCATCTGCAATTGGCTGTTTTTTATTTCTAAAAAAACTCCACACATTGCCGGGCGGCTTTCATCTCGGGAGACGGCGAAGGCGGTATTTTCATAGCCCTCCAGGAGAGTCGTACTCGGAATTTTAAATGTTGTCTCGGAGGGCAGTTGCGGAGCCTCTGGATATTCCTGGGGATCCAAGCCCGGCATCATAAACCGGCTCCGACCGGAAGCAATGAGAATATTATTATCGGTCGTGGATATTGAAATTATATCTTCCGGAACCTCACGAATAATCTCAAAGAGTCTTCGACCCGGTAAAATAATCTTCCCCTCCACTTGAATGGTGACATCGCTACTAACCGGCAGTTCTTTCTGAAAATAGGTATCCAAATCGGTTGCCGATAAGAACAGCTGGTTAGATTGGACATCAAGTAAAATATTCTGCAGGATCGGATAGGTCGTCCGTGCCGGAATAATTCCTAGAAGACTCTGAAGGTGTGCGAGAAATAATTCTTTATTAATTTTAAATTGCATGCCGCCTCCTTAATAACCAACATACTAATACTATATAATTAAAATATGTTGTCAATGATGGGTATGGGGAAAGTGTCGATAACCGGCTAAGATGTTCTCGGTCGTATACTTCGACTAAAAAAAAGTGTGGATAGTTTTTTTGAAACTTTTTAGTTTTCCCCATTGTTTACACTATCCCCAAAATTTTCCTCATGTTATCCCCTTTTTATCCCCGTGGTCAGGTGCTTGAGGCGTTGAGCGAAATTTAGATCCGATTCCCTCAATTGGGAGATCTTTTCGCAGGCATGGATGACTGTGGTATGGTCTTTGCCGCCGAAGAAATAACCGATATCTTTCAAGGAGATTTCTAGCAGTGAACGCATCAAATACATTGCCACCTGCCGGGCAAAGGCTAATTCTTGGGTACGCTTTCTGCCTTTCAATTCTGAGGCCGAAACTCCGAATTCCTGGCAGGCGCGTTTCAGTATCGCTTCTTTCGTGATATGGTCATTGTTGCTAATGAGGTCTTTGAGTATCTCTTCGGCTAAATCCACGGTCAGGTTTCGGTTTTCGAGCGAGGTTTTGGCCAAAAGCCGAATTAAGCACCCCTCCAGCTCCCGGATATTGGATTTTACCCGGTCGGCGATGAAATAGGCTACATCCTGGGGAATGGTATAGCCTTCAGCTTCGCCTCGACGACGCAGAATTGCCATTCGGGTTTCAAGGTCAGGCGGTTGAATATCGACTACCAATCCGCCTTGGAACCGGGAGGAGAGACGCTCTTCGAGAGTGGGAATCTCTTTGGGTGGTCGGTCGGATGAGACGACAATCTGTTTGTTGGTGCCGTAAAGATAATTGAATGTGTGAAAAACTTCCTCCTGCAGGCTCTCTTTTCCTTTCAGGTAATGAATGTCGTCAATCAACAACACATCCTTATTCCGGTATTTCTCTTTAAATTCCAAGCGGTTTCCTTTTTCAATCGCGTCGATGAGCTCGATAAAGAGATTTTCCGCAGGAACATAGTAGACCTTCAAACCGTCTTTGTGCCGCTTCACGTAGTTGCCGATTGCCTGCATAAGGTGGGTTTTGCCCAAACCGACCCCGCCATAGATGAAAAACGGGTTATAAGCCTCTGCCGGCGCCTCCGCTACCGCTAACGCTGCGGCATGGGCAAACCGGTTCGATTCACCCACGATGAAATTCTCAAAGGTATAGCGTTCCTGGAGCTTAGAGCCGTCTTTAGCATACACGAGGCGCTGCCGCTTTTTCGCACCCAAAGGTGCAGGTTCCTGGCGTCCGGCAGACTTTAATGCTACTTTAAGCGGCCCCACTGATTCCATTACGATCGCTTCTTCGATGTCTTTAGCATAGTACTGCCCAATCCATTCGAGGAAGAAGTTGTTAGGCACCTCAACCAGTAGGGTAGAATCTCTCATTTCTAACCCTTTGGTTGGGGCGAGCCAGGTACTGTAAGCTTCCTGGCTTACGCGGTCTTTTAGCCGCTCTAAGATTCCTTCCCAGAGTTTTGAAGGTTCAGAGCGATCCATGGTTCGGCTTCATTCTCCACATAGTTATCCACAGCTCCTTTTTATTTAACCTATTTCAACTCAAAGACATATTCCACAGAGAATTACTTATCCACATTCTGATTTTTTAATGCTACTCCTTTAAAAATAAAGCTTTTTGCCGTTTTGTCAAGATTCGGATATAAAAAAGAATGAAACAAGTGATTACAGCGATTTAATTAATGATGACATCCAAAAAAATTGCTATCGCTGAAACCGCTCTTTAATTCATCAGTTTAAACATTGAAGTATTAAATCTGGGCATTCGCGATGAGGATTTGGCCATAACTCACTCCTCCGTCATTTATCGGTATCCGGAATGAAGCATAGGCGCTAAAACCGTATCTTTCTAAACTTTCTCGGATGCCAGAGAGAAGCAGCCGGTTCTGAAATACACCGCCCCCTAGGCAAGTTTTGCTGATGGCGGTCTCGGCACGCATTTTTAGAGCTAACGCTACGGTTGCATCGATTATTGTCTTGTGGAATCGACCGCTGATTTTTGATACGCTTTCTCCAGCTTGACGGTCATTTATTATTCCATCGAGTATTGATTTTACCTGTAAAATACAGCCATCTATGGTAAATGGATATGGTTTTTGTTCCCGGTGGGTGCCCGCTTCCAAAGAAGCGACAGCTTCTAAAGAAGCAGCAGCTTCTAATGCTATTGGCGCCTGACCGTCGAAGCTCGACTTTGGACAGAGGCCTAATAAGGCGGAAACCGCGTCAAAAAGTCTACCCATACTTGAAGTGGCGACGATATTAACCCCGGATTCGAGTTGAGCGTAAATCTGCCTGTACTTACTGAGTTCTGGCAGGCGTTTTACAATATCAGGTCCGAACAGGTAAAACAAATAACCGGAGGCAAGCCGCATCGGCTCTTTAATCGCCGCCTCTCCTCCGACCAAAGGTAGATACTGAAGGTGTCCTTTCCGTTCATAACCCTTGTAATCGGCAATTAAGAACTCGCCCCCCCAGACCTTTTCATCGCTGCCAAAACCGGTCCCATCAAAGGAAAAACCGATTACCGGACCTGCCAAATCATTATCTGCCATACAAGCCGCGATATGAGCATGGTGATGCTGAACCCTGACCAATGGTTTGCCCAGTCCTTCAGCATAGCGAGTCGATAAATAATCGGGGTGGAGGTCACAAGCTACAATCTCGGGTTCGACCTTAAACCACTGTCTATATTTTGCGAGCGTATTTTGGAAGAATTCAAGGCTTGCCTGGTTATCCAAATCACCGATATGGGGACTTAGATAAACTTTATCACCCGAGCCTAATGCAAAGGTGCTTTTCTGTTCAGCTCCACAGGCAAGACTCGGGATAAGTTTGAACGGCGCTGAGACTGGAGCGGGTGCATACCCCCGCGCCCGCCGAACCAGGGCTGGTTGCTTAGCAAAGAATAGGACCGAATCGTCGCTTCGATTTTCGATCGGACGGTTATGGGTGAGTACAAAATCTACAACCGATGAGAGCTTTGCCAGTACTTCCGTTTCCGTAGCCAGCACCGGTTCGTCTTTTAAATTGGCACTCGTCATAACTAAAGGTGGTAGACCCTCGTGAAATAACAGGTGGTGAAGCGGTGCATAGGCGAGCATCACCCCTAAATAACCGTTACCCGGCGCTACTGCCGGCGCGATGCGGTCTCCCCTTTTTCTTAAAAGCAAAATCGGTGCCTCTACCGAGGTTAAAAGCGTCTCTTCGGCATCATTAACCATGCAGATTGATTTTACCTCTTCAACCGATGCGCACATCAGGGCAAAAGGCTTGTCCGGCCTTTTTTTGCGCCGTCGAAGCTCTAAAACCGCAGCTTCATTTGTGGCATCGCAGCCGATATGAAATCCACCGATTCCTTTTATTGCCAGGATTCGTCCGGTTAGCAAAAAACGAGCCGCCGGTTTAAGCGGGTCGGTTAGATTGAGTGGTTTACCATTGGTATTCAACAAAACGATGCTCGGACCGCACTTCGGACAACAGTTGGGCTGAGCATGGAAGCGCCGGTCATGAGGATTGTGGTATTCAGCATCACACTCCCGGCACATCCTAAAATCGCGCATGGTAGTGCGTACCCGGTCATAAGGCGGGGTTACAATGATTGAAAATCTTGGGCCACACTGGGTACAATTCGTAAAAGGATAGCCAAACCGTCGATTTTCGGGTGCGAAGATATCGGTTTTGCAATCTGGACAGGTTGCTAAATCAGGCAGGATCCGGGGCAGCGCCGGAGTATCGCCGCCACTGGCAATAATCTGGAAGTCGGAGAAATTCTTTACCGCTTGTGGTTCGACCGTAATTCTTTCAATCCGGGCCCATTTTGGAGGCTGGGCCTTCAATTCGTCAATAAACTCCATAACCTTTTCGCCTTCAATTTCAATTAGCACTCCACCCAAGGCATTTTTAACCCTTCCCCGTAAACCCAGTTTTGTCGCCAGGCGAAAAACACAAGGTCGGAATCCTACACCCTGAACTGTACCTTCAACCGTAATTAAAAATCCTTTGTATTTTTTGGACACAATCAGAAGGGCCACCCTGAAGGCTCAGGGTGGCCCATTATGGAACTATTCCTTTTTTCTCCTCAGCACCCGCCGCTTCGGTTTTTCCTCTGCGGGTTTTTCTTCGGATGTAACCTCTTCTTTTGGTTCTTCTTTTTCTTCTTTTACTTCCAGCAGATTCTTATCGTCCTTTTTCTGCACTAATACCGTATAGATTACGGTGTTGCCAGCAAACCAGGTTGCACAGCCATAACTGAGCACAAACAGGATGATTAAATAGAACACGATGCCCAGCAGAAGAGACGCGATATCTTTTGACCAGCCTAACGGGACGTAAACCGAGGGCGCTAACGTTTGGCCCATTCCCACCAGATTTAAGATTTTTGTGCTGAAAGTCTGGAGAAAACCAGGGCACCAATCAGGGAAGGTTATCCGCACGTAGGAGAAGGCATTGGCTAAGACATCGTCGAGTTTAGCACCCATAAAGGTACGCAGTACCGTTGAACCGATCCGCACCGCACCGAACGAAGCGAGACCGAGTATCAAGGCTCCGAGTTTGGAGAGTACTCCTAAGACCGCACCATAGGTTATCATGCGCCAGGGCTGTTCGTTGACGCAGGAGAAGACCTCGAACAGGGTATCGAAGGTATCGCTCCTGGTTGTTCCTACGACTGCCGGCCCAATAAGCAAATTAAACAGAAAAACGATGACGAGGTAGACGATAAACAGTGAGACCGCAAACGCAGGTATGGCCATAATCCCGACAAAGAGCTCGCCGAAGTAAGGGATGGCGCCCAAAAGACTTAAGATTAAACCACAGAACACGAGGAATGCGACAAAAAGTATCAAAAGCAGAGGGCTTAAGATGACCGATCGGCCGCTCTTCAATGCGAATTTCCACGCCTCCTTAATTTCATAAAACTCATCACCCCGCAGCTGCTCGTAGGTTATCTTTGAAACCGCCGTACCTGCTACCAGGAAGACAATCAGGACAAACAATAATCCTACCGCCCAGATTAACCAGCTGTACCAGGGGAAAATACCGGGGATGGGAAAGAGACGAAAGTCGGTCCAGACCTGAGCGATGCTCGTGCCCGCCACAAGGTGCGCCACATAAGTGAAGACCGTATAGCCGATGAGCGCAACCAAAAACCCGACGAACTGAACCCAGATTTTCTTTGCCGAAAAACCCAAGCGGCAAGCCCGGAATACATCCTTGTAGTTAAAATGAAGTTGTGTCATCTATTCCCTCCTCTTGTTCGATTTCTAAGACCGATGTAGACGCTCTTCAAGCTACCTCCTTTTTATTTAATGACTGCCTGCTCTTGATGATACAAGCGAAACCCGACGAGTCAGACCAATCAAAGACAGTGAACGGAGTGGCAAGCGGAGTTGTTGGTTTGGAAAGTTTTCGTTCAAAACGAACCATAGGTAATCTTATAAGGAAAATTTTAAGCTTGTCAAGACGAAAGTTCATTATTAAAATTATCGTCCGATGAGATTTTTAGCCGATTCGATGCTGGGCAAGCTGGCGAAGGTTTTACGGATGTTGGGGTTCGATACCGTCTATGCGCACGCCGCCGACCCATTGACCATTTTGGTTCGAGCCCGAAACGAATCCCGAATACTCTTAACCCGGAACCAAAAGCTCAACAACCGGCACGGTGTATTTTTTATTGCGAGTGAAAAAATCGGAGAACAACTCGCTGCGCTTGCTGGACATTTCCAGTTAGCTCAAGAAGTCCGGTTTTTTAGTCGCTGCCTAATCTGCAACACGGAACTCGAGAGGGTATCCAAACACGAGGTCCAAAAAAAGGTCCCTTTTTTTACTTACCGGACCCAGACCGAATTTTCCCGCTGCTCGAACTGCGGCCGGGTCTACTGGCCGGGCAGCCACCTGAAAGATATGGTCTCGAGGTTACAGCCGCTGCTCGATGTTTCACGTGAAACCCCAACCGGCCGGAAGGCGTAGAATGTTCCACGTGAAACATGAGGATTCTGCATAAATCATTTTTACCACGAAATCCGTCACAATCCGCCATACTTTGTGGCGGAATGGCGGATTGATGGAGTGAAACGACACCACAGTTGCGAAACTCAGAAAATACGAAATTTTTAGCACCTTGAAAATATCTTGCTTATTTTTTCGTGGTTTCGTGATTTCCAAAATTTCGTGATAATTTTTAGGTTTGAGCTCTCAATTTACGGTCTTGACAGGCGGAGCGGGTAATCTAAAGTTTAAAAATGAGTTCAATGCTCGACGCTCGACAAATTCCATTCCGGGAAGAGGATTTCGGAATTCTGCCGGGCAGTGGTCGAAAAAACTGAACCCGGGAGGTGGTTGTGCTGCTCTCCGTAATTCTTAAACCCCAATTTATCGTCGGTCTGGGCATTTTCCTCTTTGTGTTACTCTTGCTCGGTTTGTTGACCGGCAGGCGAGTGATTAAGGTCGGCGTCAAATGGCATCGTCGTCTTGGCTATGGTATCATAGCCGCTGCAGCACTCCATGCCGCATTTATGATCTACATAACTTTTTTTCTCTAATGCAAAAAAGGAGGAGTGAATGAAGTATCTATTGCTCGGGTGTTTAATTGGATTGGCGTTGAGCACGGTCGCGACTGCAAGTCCGCCTTCGGAAATTAAATTGACCTACGACCTGAAAGAACACATCCTCAAGGCGACGATCGTCCATGATTCCAGAAATGTTATAAAGCACCACATCGGAAAAGTCACGGTCGACTTAAACGGTACTCAGATTATCCAGCAGCAATTTTCGAGTCAACTCAACGCGACTGAACAGCAGGCAGTCTATTTCATCATCGATGCCAAAAAAGGCGATGAAATTGGTGTTACCGGGGTCTGCAATATCTACGGGCAGATGACGGAGAAGCTGACCGTCAGTGAGTAGTGACACGATCCGGGTTCTAATCAATTAGGAGATGAGGATGATAAAATTATTGGCAGTTATTTTTGCGGCCGGAGTGAGCGCTTCGCTGGTTGCGCTCGATGAACGGGACCAGTTGAATCTGAAGGTGCCATCGAATCTTGAAAAGAACCAGCTGCTCGTCCAAATTCAACATCGGTTTTATGGCAGCCTCAAAGATCCAACCTTCGGGATGTCATACGGTGCGAATGACGGTGTCGGACTGCGCTATCCGGTCCTGTCGAGACTGGAGGTGAACGGAAGTTTTGTGATTGAACGGGAAGAATTCAGTTTTGGTGCGAGCTACGCCTTTTATTTCCGACCGGCGTTCCTGCGCAGTCAAATTGATTGTCAGTATTTTAATGCAAAGCTCATTGGGAGCGATTCCTTTCCGAATCAGAGAACCGGCGGTGTCTTTGGTTTGCTCAGTCTCCAGAGCGAGCCGATTCTGAAAACATTCACGCCGGTGGTCAATGTCGGCTATGACAGCGAAAATCGAAGATTCGGAATCGGCGTCGGGCTCACGGCTCAAAGGGGAATCGATATGCCGCCATTCAAAAGTGTCGCGATCGTCGGTGAGTTTTTCCCGGTAGTACAACCGGACAGTTTGACCGCCGGGCTGGAAAACTGTTTTGCGGTCGGTCTCAAATTCGAAACCTGGGGGCATCATTTCATTTTTATGGTTGGAAATAGTTTCGAGATCGGAACACGATACTGGATGTTGGGTTCAATCGACAGCGGCTTGCATTTAGGGTTTAATATAAACCGGATGATAGATTTAGGTGGGCTCTAAACAGAGGAGGAACCAGTGAAACCAAAGATTATATTTTTTGCTATTCTGGTCGCTCTACCGGGTGTATTCAGTCTCCTGGTTGCTACCACCCATGAAGTGGGGATGACGCCCTATGTCTTCACACCGGATTCTCTTTCGATTCTGGTTGGTGACACCGTGCGCTGGGTTTGCCATCAGGGTAACCATACGACGACGAGTGGCACGAACGGTACTGCGGACGGTAAATGGGATTCCGGATTTATGGCTCCGGGCGTAACCTTCATTCATGTTTTTACCGAAACGGGCCGCAACCCCTATTTCTGCAAACCCCACTGGCAATTGGGGATGGTGGGGGTGATTGTGGTCAAGGCCGCGGGCGTAGAAGAAACCTTACCGGCGTATCCACTGAACCTGGCGATTCTACCCAATCCTTTTGTGGGTACTACAACCATTACGTACTCATTACCGACCGGGTCGCATGTTCGGATCACGATTTACGATGTCGCGGGTAAAGTGATACGGACGCTGGTTGATGGGATAAAGCCTGCTGGTTTTAACCGGGAAGTCTGGAAGGGCGACGATGATTCAGGCATGAGGTTGGGCGCCGGGGTGTATTTCGCTTGTTTGCGGGCAGGGAACTTCTGCCAAACGCAAAAGTTGTTACTGGTGCGGAATTCATAGCCGGAAGAATTTAAAAAGTAAATTCAAGCCTCGTTTATCTCGTCTGGTTGAGCCCGGAAGTTATTACTCAAAGCGACTAATATTTTACACTTAGACGACTAGGTGAATGCACGGCGTCATTGTGAGGCTTGTAACTCCATCCCAACATAACAAGAGTTGAATAAAAAAAGAGGAATTTTCAATTACGAGAGCGTGAAGCCAGTTGAAATTTATAATCTTGCTGGGCAAAGAGTAAAAAGTTTGGAAAAAGGCAAAGGTTCTTTTACTCTTGAAACAAACGGATTGTATTTTGCAAGAAGCGGCAATAATGTTGCTAAAATTATTGTTTTAAAATAATTTTTTGGGCCTCCTTAAATAGTATAAGGGTGAATTGTCCGAGCTATTCAATCCCCAGGTCTTTGGGGGTTTTGAGGCACCTCATAAAAACCGAAATGTCTCACCCACCGCGCACCTTGGCGAATGAGCGGACAAAGTGAACGATTCTGCTCCTTGACAGAACGCAAAAGGTTGTTTATACTTATTCCTGTAAGTGGACATTTTTGACTATTTAAAGAAATGATTTATAACGACTTTAAAAATACGGTTCGAGACTTCCCGATTATCGTCTCTGCCAATATTTTCTTGCCGACCGTTAAACCCCAGGCACTCCGGCGCCAGTTGAGCCGATGGCAGGCTCGGGGTCTGGTTTGTAAGCTCAAAAAAGGGGTTTACATTTTAAATAAAAACGATAGAAAGATTCACCCCTCGAGGATTTTCTTGGCAAATCAACTCTATTCCCTGTCGTATGTCAGCACTGAGTATGCCCTCGGTTACTACGGTTTGATCCCCGAAAAGGTAGCAGATGTTACCTCGGCTACGACGAGGAAGACCGCTGAGTTCTCAAATCCATTCGGCACATTCCGCTATCAACATCTAAAAACAGAGTTATTCTTCGGTTTTAGAGAGATCGAAGATGAAAATCGGCTACCGGTATTTATTGCGGAACCGGAAAAGGCGGTGCTCGATTTTATCTACCTGAACTTGAGCAGCTTTAGAAATCAGCACCGTGATATTTTTTCCTTATCGTATCGGTTTCAGAATCTGGAAACTCTGAAGCAGAAAAGGCTTATCGAATATACGGGACGCTATCAATCCAGGCAGTTGCAGACCGTTGTTGAAGATTTCCTGCACTTTATGAAACGAGGAGACTGAGGCGATGCTGGACTTAATTGAACGAGCAGTTGCTGAAGTCCCGGACCGTGAAACGAAGGTGCATACCACCCGGGAGTTCCTCCAATTATTGATATTGAAAATACTCTACGATCGGGGCTATTTCAAAAACCTTGTTTTTGTTGGTGGAACGGCATTGAGATTTCTTTACGGATTGAGAAGGTTTTCGGAAGACCTCGATTTTTCACTCATTAATCGAGAAGGTTATACCTTCACCCGCGTTTTAAAAAAGATTGGCTATGATTTAGAAAAGGCGGGTTTATCCTTAGATGTTAAGAGTCATCTCCAGCCTCCGGTCCAATCCGCTTTTTTTAAATTTAAGAATATGCTCTTCCAGCTCGGTCTCTCCGGTTTCAAAGGACAAAAGGTTTCAATTAAGCTGGAAGTGGATGTGAATCCTCCGGCTGGTGGGAATCTGACAACAACCCTCATAAGCAAGCATTTTGTGTTTGCGGTGACGCATTTTGATATTCCTTCACTCTATGCCTTAAAACTTCATGCCTGCTTTTTTAGGAAATATACCAAAGGTCGAGACCTCTACGACCTCCTATGGTTTCTGGGGAGAAAAGAGATGCCCAATTTTAGACTGCTCAACAATGCGATTGAACAGACCGAACCGAGGGCGTTACCGGTGAAAGAAAGTAACTTTAAAACTTTTTTAAGAGAAGGGTTGGCAAAACTCGATTTTGTTAAAGCGCGGAGAGATGTCGAAAAATTTATCGAAGATAAGAATGAACTTACATTGTTAGCACGTGATACAATTCTTGGACTTACGAACACTCTCTAACTTCTCGCTATACTACCTGCCGGGATCTTCGCAAAGACGCTTGAATCATGGCTTAATCTTCGCTCGGTGTAATCGTAAAGAATTCGTGACGACATTAAGTGAACTTACTGCCATTGCAATTTCGGCGATGACCGGGTGGAGGAGACCCATGATCGCCAATGGAATGGCAATGACATTATAAAAAAATGCCCAGAAGAGATTCTGTTTAATTTTGTTGAACGTTGCCCGGGAGAGTCGGAGCGCGGTGACGACCGAAGATTGGGTGCTCAGGGCAGCTTTCGATAACAACAGAAAACCTGATAAGATTTTTGGCTCGCCAAGTCTTTGCGCCGCAAGGACATCCGTCAATAACAGTTTCTCTCTATGGGCAGGTCCGTTCTTGTTGAATGTGACCGTGCTTGCCGAAGCGCCGAATGGAAAGGTGAAATATAAAGAACAGGTCGATGCGAATGCCAAGAACCCAAACATGCAAACCTAATCTTTTTATGAGTCCGACTTCAATGTGAACTGCGGTCTCTCCGTAAATTTTTTCCGGCGTCGATTAAAGCTTCGCTCTACGCAGCCGCAAGGCATTGCTCACTACCGACACCGAGCTGAAGCTCATCGCTGCGGCTGCAATTATTGGGCTCAACAGAATGCCAAAAAACGGATAGAGGATACCGGCTGCAATCGGCACGCCGAGGGTGTTGTAGACAAAAGCGAAAAAAAGATTCTGTTTGATATTACGCATTGTTGCTTTGCTCAAAAGTCTTGCTCGAACGATCCCCCGGAGGTCACCCTTTACTAATGTTACACCCGCGCTTTCCATTGCCACATCGGTCCCGGTCCCCATCGCAATTCCAACATGGGCCTGAGCGAGAGCAGGGGCATCGTTAATGCCGTCGCCAGCCATCGCTACAATCCGACCCTGCGTCTGAAGGCGTTTTACCAATTCGGCTTTCTGGTCCGGCAGCACCTCGGCGACAATCTCATCCAGCCCGAGTTTTTTTGCAACCGCTTCGGCCGTGGTCCGGCTGTCACCGGTCAGCATCACTATTTTGACACCTTCGTCATGAAGCCGATCAATGGCTTCAGGCGTAGTTGTTTTGATCGGGTCTGCCACTCCTAAAAGGCAGATGATTTTTTTATCTACGACGACGAACATCACGGTCTGGCCGTCGGCGCTCATTTTTTCTGCCGGTTCGGAAAACGCGTCGAAACCGATGTTCAAATCCATGAGCAGTTTGAGATTACCGAGTCCGACCGCATGTCCATTGACTCGACCGGTGACACCTTTGCCGGTAACCGACAGAAAAGATTCGGCATGGGTGACCGCCGCTCCCTCGGCTTGCGCGCCGGCAATGATGGCGGCTGCCAAAGGGTGCTCGCTGCCCTGTTCCAGGCTTGCTGCGTAGTGGAGCACGGATTTCGCATCCCAGCCCTCGGCCGGAAGCACTGAAGTCAGTTTTGGTTTGCCGACCGTGAGCGTTCCGGTTTTGTCGACAACCAGGGTATCGACTTTTTTCATAATTTCAATCGCCTCAGCGTTTTTAAAAAGCACGCCGGCAGTAGCCCCTTTTCCGGTGGCGACCATGATTGACATCGGAGTTGCAAGACCGAGGGCACAGGGGCAGGCTATGATGAGCACGGTTATCGCATTGATAAGTGCATAGGCAAAGCGGGGCGCTGGACCCACCAGTGCCCAGACTATGAAAGTTACCACTGCCGCTGCAACCACAATCTGAACGAAGTAGGCGGCAACAATGTCGGCGAGCTTTTGAATCGGAGCACGGCTGCGCTGCGCTTCTGCGACCATCTGCACGATCCGGGCCAAAAGTGTCTCGGACCCAACTTTTTCCGCCCGCATAATAAGGGCGCCGGTGCCGTTAACCGTAGCACCAATGATGCGGTCGCCGGCTTGTTTCTGGACCGGAATCGGTTCGCCGGTAATCATTGATTCGTCAATCGAGCTGACGCCTTCGATGACAATACCGTCAACCGGCACTTTCTCACCTGGTCGCACTCGAAGGATGTCGCCCGGGTGCACATACTCAAGCGGTGTGTCTTCCTCGGTCCCGTCTTCTTTGATTCGGCGGGCAGTTTTAGGTGCTAATCCGAGCAGGGCTTTGATGGCCGCACCGGTCTGGCTTCTTGCTCTTAGTTCAAGGACTTGACCGAGGAGCACAAGGGTCACAATTACTGCCGCAGCCTCAAAGTAGGTATTGACCTCACCGGCTTCGGTCCGGAAAGATGGGGGGAATATGCCGGGGAAAAGGGCAGCAATAAGACTGTAGGTATAAGCGACACCAACCCCGAGTCCGATCAGTGTGAACATGTTGGGGCTCCAGCGTCTGATCGACCGCCACCCCCGGACAAAAAAGGGCCAGCCGCCCCAGAGGACAACCGGTGTCGCGAGGGCGAGTTCCATCCACTTAAGAATTTCTGGGGAGACAAATCGCTCAAGAGACAGATTCGGTATAAGATCCCGCATCGCAAGAAAGACCAAAGGGATCGCCAAAACAGCACTTATCCAAAAACGGCGCTTCATATTAACGAGTTCGGGGTTCTCTTTTTCTTCCGGCAGAGCGGTCCGTGGTTCTAATGCCATGCCGCAGACGGGACAATTACCCGGGGCGTCTTGGACTATTTCTGGATGCATTGGGCAGGTCCATTCAGTCTTGACCAAAGCTACCGAAGGAGAAAGCGGTTCAAGCGACATACCGCACTTGGGGCATGCTTCTGCTTTAGCCTGCCGCACCTCAGGGTGCATTGGACAGGTATAAGTTAGAGCGGATCCGGGAAGCGATTCTTTTATTTCTAGCTGGGCAATCTTGCCTTTGGTATAGGCCGTTGGTTCCCGATCGAAACGATCTTTGCATGTCTTGGAGCAGAAATAGTAAACAGTCCCTTTGTATTTAGAGGAGGCGACAGCATCCTTTTCCTCGATGGCCATTTTACAAACCGGGTCTATGACTTTCATCCCGGCCCTCTTTATGCTGGTATTACTTTCTTCATTATTATATCTTAACAGTAGGATTTAGTCCTTTATTCAATGTTTGAGCTTATCAAGTAATATTGTCCCAACCATGATCATTTCCTTTTCTTTTTGCTCGAAGATTTTCTCTTTTTTGTTCCTGCTTCGTCCTTCATATAGGTTCGCAAGGTCCGGACAATCGCCCGCAACCGCTTATCGACGAGGTAGTTGACCGTTCCTTTGGCAAAACTGCCGTCTTTTTTCCGCTCGCCGCCTTTGACGCCGGTGAGAATTTCAATCCCTTCATCGATCGTCTTAACCGGATAGATGTGAAACCGGTCTTTCTTAACCGCTTCAACGATTTCTTCTTTGAGCATCAGGTTTTTTACATTGGTTTCCGGGATCAGTACTCCCTGCTCGCCAGTCAAGCCTTTGGCTTTGCAGATTTCGAAAAATCCTTCGATTTTTTCATTGACGCCGCCGATTGCCTGGACCTCGCCTCGCTGGTTGACCGAACCGGTTACCGCCAACGATTGTTTGATCGGCAGACCGGAGAGATGTGAGAGAATTGCGTACAATTCGGTTGAGGACGCAGAATCCCCTTCGATTTCTTCATAGCTCTGCTCAAAGACCAGCCGTGCGGAAAGGGTCAGGGGTTTATCCTGGGCAAATTTCTCCGTAAGATAACCGGAGAGAATCAACACCCCTTTGGTATGGATCGGACCGCCTAATTTCGCCTCGCGCTCAATATCCAATACCCCTTCCCGGCCAACCCCGATGCTGGTCGTAATGCGGGAAGGTCGGCCAAAGCTAAAATCACCCGTACCAATAACCGCTAAGCCGTTTACCTGTCCAATTTTGGCACCAGTCGTATCGATATGAAAGATCCCCTTGGTGATGTACTCATTGATCTTCTCCTGAATAAGATTTGACCGGTAGACCTTTTCTTCGATCGCCTTGACGACATGAGCGGCACTGACGGTCTTGGCATTATCCTCCTGTGCCCAGAAATTCGCCTCACGCATGATGTCGGCGACATCTAAGAACCGGGTCGAGAGTTTTTCCTGGTGATCGGCGAGGCGAGCGCCGTATTCGAGGATTTTGGCGGCAGCCGAGGCATCGCACGGCTGGAGGTTTTCTTTTTTGCATAACCCGCAGATGAAGTGAGCATACTGTTTTACGTTCGCGTCGGTTCGCTCCATGACCGTATCAAAATCGGCTTTGACCTTGAACAGCTCATTGAACTCTTCGTCCTGGGCATAGAGCAGGTGGTAGATGGAGGGCGTGCCGATGAGGACGACCTTGACATCGAGCGGAAGCGGCTGGGGTCGAATACTTTTGGTCGTAACATAGCCGAGTCGCTCGGCGATTTCTTCAATGGTGATTTCTCGGTTGCGCAGCGCGAGCTTGAGACCTTCCCATGAGTACGGGTTAATGAGTACCTCATAAATCGGTAACACCAGATAGCCGCCGTTTGCGCGGTGCAGCATACCTGCCCGGATCATCGTAAAATCGGTGAGTAACGCTCCGAACTGGGCTTCTTTCTCAATTCGGCCTACGAGATTGGGATAGGTGGGGTTGGTTTCGATCAGGACCGGTGCACCCTTTAACCCGGAGTTGTCGACCAGGACATTCACTTCGTATTTGCGAAACATTTGTTCCTGGAGCCAGGGCGCAGGGAAGGGTGAAGGGGGTTGGGCTTCGGGCTCGGAACGGAACTGGTTGATATTCTCCAGAATATCTTCCTGAACTGCATTCAGGTACGCCACCACCTCCGGGAATTTTTTGTACTTCTCCTCCAGATCTTTTACCAGATGGCCGACGGCAAAGAGTGTCACCTGCCGGTCCAGTCCCTTGACTTCTTCATTGACGGTCCGTTCGAGGTTGTGAATCTGGCGCATCGTCGTTTTCAGTTCATTCTCCAGCTGCTCCCGTTTTTTCATGATTGTATTCCGCTGATCTTCACTCAGCGCAGCCATATCCTCTTCCGTCGCCGGTTTTTCTTTAATGACGGGAACAATAAAGATACCCATCGGCGTCGACTGGAGGACAAAACCCTCGGCTTCTGCCCGCTTGGTCATCTGCTCGGAGAGCTGTTCGCGTTTTTTGCGGAATACGGCAATCGTCTCATCCCGCCGTGCGGCATACTCCTCGCTATCAAAAACTTTCGGAATTTCCCGACGCACCTCGTCGATAAGGCGGCGGATATCCTCGGCAAATTCTTTACCTTTACCGGCAGGTAGTCTCAATGCCTGGGGTTGATAGGAATCTTTGAAATTATTGACATAGCACCAATCCGGCGGCACCGGCTTACCCGCCGCCAGTTTTTCTAAAAAGGCTTTGACGGCGGTCGTCCGGCCGGTACCGTGATAACCGGCGACATAGATATTGAACCCATGCACCTGAATGTCGAGACCAAACCGGAGCGATTTGATCGCCCGGAGTTGACCGATGATTTCAACTGCCGGTTTCAATTCGGTAGTTGATTTGAAGTCCAGCTTTTTTGGGTCCAGACTCCAGCGCAGTTTTTCCGCGGGTAACGGAGTAGTCATCTCAACCGCCTTTTTTTAGATACTTTTGGGGATTGGCGTCAAACGCCTTTTTGCACGCGACCGCACAGAAATAGTAGGTCGTGCCTTCATACTGGGAAGTGGCTTTGGCATTTTTCTCATCCACCGTCATTCCACAGACCGGGTCTTGTGCCATCGAAGCCTCCTTTCTTTTTGCAGTATTGATTCTAAAGAGTTGATAAATCAGACTGAAACCAAAAGCTCCGGTAACGAGTGCCAGTGTCCCGATCGCGGCAATGATGATTCCAGGCCAGAAGATATACTGCCAGGCGAGGAACCCCATTACCAGCAGCACAACACCGCCCACTATCCGGATGAGCTGTTCGGGTTTGCCGATATTGGATTTCATAGATTGTTACCACCATAAATCGGATTGCGGCTGCTGTCAAGACAGGGGGACTGAAACTTACCCACAAATATTTAACCGCAGATAGCGCTCGGCTCCAAAGGAGCCGCCGAAAACGAGGCGACGCAGATGATATAACTCGCTTGGGCAGATTAACGCCGATTCATTACAGGGGATATAGAGGGATAAAAAAAGATATTCTAAAAATAACAGACCACCGACCTGCAATTTACGAAATCGGAAATCTTCGTGGTTTACATCAACTAATTATTCCAACAAAGATTTTACAAAATCTTCCGCCGAGAAGTCCCAGAGGTCGGTGAGTCCTTCACCCACACCGACATACCGAATCGGCAGGGCTACTTCGAGGGCAATCGGGATGAGGATTCCGGCTTTGGCGGTGCCGTCCAATTTAGCGACGATAATTCCGGTGAGCGCCAGTTCGGCCTGGAAGGTCTTCGCCTGGCTAATGCCATTCTGGCCGACCGTTGCATCGAGCACTAAAAACACTTCATCCGGTGCATCCGCTCTCGTCTTGCCCAGCACCCGTTTGATCTTCTGAGCCTCGGCCATCAAATCGGAACGGATCTGGAGCCGGCCGGCAGTATCAATCAGGACGACATCAAGGTTGTGGGCGCAGGCACGCTTGACCGCATCGTAGGCGACCGCCGCACTGTCCTGTCCTTGCTCGGACGAGACCAGTTCGACCCCGGCTTTTTCTGCCCAGATCGCTATCTGGTCGGTGGCGGCATCGCGATAGGTGTCAGCGGCGGCGATCAAAACCCGTTTTCCTTCGGTTTTAAAACGATACGCCAGCTTGGCGACGGTTGTCGTCTTGCCGGAACCATTGACCCCGACAACCATGATAATCTGGGGGCGAATCGGTTTCGAAATAACCGGTTTGGTTAAAAGGATAGCGAGCTCGTCGCGAAGAATTGCCGCCGGTTCACCCGACCTGGTTTTAATTTTTTTGATGAGATAGTCGGTAGCGGTGGGCCCGACATCGGCTAAGAGCAGGGTCTCGGTCAGTTGGTCGAGGTCTCTGGTTTTTAAAGAATTGAGGAGTCGGGTTTTAAGGGCCGGCGCCAGTCGGAATATTGAACGAAGAAAATTCAAAATTACCCTAAGCCAGCAATAAGAAACCACGAAAAATGAACACGAATATTGAGGGAAATAATTTTTTTATTTTTCGTTTAGATCTAATTTTTTCTTCGTGTTTTTTCGTGGTTATGTCCCGATTCAGGTTTTATTTTTTAAAGAAAACAATTGAGCATCTATCTCCACCACCGTAAACCTTACGCTGGGGTAAGAGCATCTTTAAAATCCTTCAGGCGCACCGAGACGATTTTGGAGATGCCCGGTTTTTCCATCGTCACTCCAAATAGAACATCGGCATGTTCAACCGTTACCCGGTTGTGGGTGATGATGACAATCTGGGTGGTCGAAGAAAGTTCTTTTAAGAATTCGCTGAACCGCCTCACATTGGCGTCATCGAGCGGTGCGTCGATTTCGTCAATGAAGCAGAATGGCGCCGGGCGCACCTTATAAAATGCAAATAACAGGCAGATGGCCAAGAGTGCCTTTTCACCATCGGAGAGCTGCTCCAGCCGCTTTAAGTTCTTTCCCCGGGGGCGGGCAACGATCTCGATATCGGATTCCCAGACATTAGCCGGATTGGTGAGCATGAGGTCGGCTTCGCCGGCGCCAAAGATTTCTACAAAGAGTTCCTGGAATGCGGTTCGCACCGCACTGAAGGTCGAAAGAAACTGGTCTTTAACCCGTTCATCGATTTCGGCAATCGTTGCGGTTAAATTCTCTTTTGCGCTCTGAACATCCTGGCGTTGCGTCAAAAGCCGATCGAGTTCATCTTTTTCTCGCTTATACTCTTCTTGGGCTAACGGATTGGCTCGACCTAAGAGTTCAAGGCGGTGGGTGAGAATGCCGAGTCGTTCATTTAAATCGCCTTCGAATTTAATTTCAAACTCTACCAGATTGGTATGATAGGTTTCGGTCGATTCGCGTTCCTGCCGTTTTCGTTCATTGTCAGCTCCAAACCACTGAACCTGGTATTTCAATAGTTCTTCGCGAATCGTCTCGAGCGCGGTGCGGTTATTGCTGAGTTCTCCATCCAGGCGCTCTTCCTCTTTTGCCAGATCGGGGAGCGTTCCCCCCTCCCATGTGCCGGCGTGTGCCAGTTCGCCTTCGAGGGTCTTTTGGTCGGTCTCGAGCCGTGCGCGCTCTTCGCCGGTGAAAGCAAGTTCTTTCTGGGCTTCGGTTTCTTCTTTAACCAGGTATCCGATTTCGGTTTCGAGGGCATGAATCCGTTCCTCGAGCTGGGCGACCTTCAAGAGCGTGCCATTCAATCCGGCTAAGTGTTTTTTTGCAGCCGCTTCACTGGCGGAGAGCTCGGTTTCGAGAGTCGCAATCCGGCCATTGGTCTTTGACTGCCGGGCGCGTTCATCCTGCTGTTCGTTCTTTAGCCGTGCCAATTCCTTCTCCAATTCTTTGCTTTGAGTGCGGTTGGTCGCTATTTCTCCAACCAGACGCTTTCGTGCGCGCTCGGTCTCTTCATCGGTTCGCCGGACCGATGACAGCACCCCTTCGGTTTCCGAACGTTCGCGAATCAAGCTTACCAGTTCCTGCGTGGCGGCGGTGTTCTGCCGATGAAGTTCCTTCAACTGCTGGTCGAGAAGGGAGAGCTTTGTATCGATCGCGGTATGCTCGACGATCCGATGGTCGAGCTCTTCATTCCGAGTGTCGAGTTGTCGCCGGAGAGAGAGTTTCCCGGACAGAGAAGCCTCCGCGACCACAATCCCCTCCGGGAACAGAGCGATTCCGTCCCGGGTGGTAAATATCAAGTGCGGATAGGTGGTGGCGAGGCGCTGCGCTTCCTGGTAACTCTTGACGATCACGACCGTTTCGATGATATTCACAATCACCGGCGGCGGTGGCGAGTTGAACTCGACATAATCTTTTAACCGTTCATGGCCGGCCGGGTAGTCGACGGCGGTGCGCTTCACCTCCTGGTTTAAGATAAAGCCGAAGCGTTTATCGCGATTCAAGGTGGTAAGATCGATGCGGCCATCCCGGGCGACAATGAAATCAATGAACGGGTAGAGACTCGTTTCCACTGCCCACTCCCAACCGGGTTTTACGTTTAACAATTCAAAGACCGGGCCAACGGCGGTATCGAAAGCCGGCGGCTGGGCCTCTTCTAATTTCAACTTCAAGAGGCCGATTTCGTTTTTGATCTCTCCCAGGCGGTGTTCATGTTCGGCTCTGGTCTTCTGGCCTTCAGCGCGCTCTCCTTCTTTGGTGGCATTGTCTGCCCGGTTCTCCCCTAACTTCCGTTCGACTGCGGCAATAGTTTTGACCGTAGTGTCCAATGACTGTTCAATGCTGCGCCGTTCTTCCCGGAGCCGGTTCTGTTTGCGAACCGTTTCCTCTTCTTCGGCCGCGAGCTGTTGGAGATACTGTTTCAGATTCTCTAATTTTGCTTCGTGGGTTAAAATTTTTTGATTGAGGTTTGTAATCGTATTAAAAATAGAGCGCAGAGCCTCTTCTTCCCGGGCTACTTCCTGACGGCGAGCAAAAAGTGTCTCTTCTTCCGCTTTGAGCCCGGTCTGCTCACGAGCTAACTCGGATTTCGCCTTTTCCACTTCGGAAAAGAGACGACCTAAAGCCTTTTCTTTTTCGGTGTGGAGCGCTTTGAGATCGGACAGTTTAGTCAGGAGATCCTTCTCGCCAACGCTGAGCCGGGTGTGTTCCCGCGACAGATAGGTCAGGCGTTCCTTCTCGGCAATAATTCGATCGCGCTGTTCGCGAAGTTCTTTGAGCACCCCTTTTAATTCCTGGAGTCGTTTTTCCTGAGTGGCGGTGGTTAACAGCAGTCGTTTCTGTTCTTCTTCCAAATAGTCGAGCCGTGCCCTCAGTTCTTTCGCCTGTTCAAGGGTTGCCTGGTAGCGATTTTTAAGAAGCGAAAGTTGGATCTGGTCGTATTCATTTTTTACCTCATTATATGCTTCGAGCTGACGCGCCTGCCGGCGCAGGCTGCGAGTAATCCGCTCGCGTTCCCGGATGATGTCGTCGAGGCGAACCAAATCCGCTTCGGTGAGCTCGAGCTTGCGTTCGGTCTGGTTCTTTCGTTCCCGATATTTCGCCATTGCCGCCGCTTCCTCGAACATCGGCCGGATCTCGCCGGCAATAATTTCACGCTGCCGGGTCTGGTCGAAAATCGAATAGGCTTGGGCGCCGGCTCCGGAATTGAGAAACAGATCCTGGATATCGCGCAGCTTGCACGGATTCCGGTTTAAGAGGTATTCACTTTCGCCCGATTTGTAAAATCTCCGTTTGATTTCAATCTCGGAACCGTAATCCGAGAGGTTGTCATTATTTTCAAGAATCAAGGAAACTTCGGTATAGCCCAGGGGCAGGACGTCCTTCGCACCCATAAAAATCAAGTCTTCATTCTTGCCGCAGCGCAGGACCGAAAAACCCTGTTCACCTAGCACCCAGCGCAGGGCATCAAAGAGGTTCGTCTTGCCGCAGCCGTTCGGCCCTAAAATTGCCGTTATCCCATCCCCGAACTCGATTTTGGTTTTGGTGGGAAACGATTTAAAGCCGTAGAGATGTAACTCTTTCAACCGCATCGCTGGATTATAGGTGGGGAGGAAGATAAGTCAAGTTACAACCGGCTGCATGGAAAAGAGGACACTTTGATATTAGTTCCTACCAGAAGCCCTAATTTTTGGGGTTCTGATAACCGTAAGGTTTAGTTTTAATCAATTCCCTTCTGTTAAGATATATCAAAAGGTAATTTATCCTTCCTTGCAGTAATTAGCCCAGAAGAAACATTCATTAGTAAGTTCATTCTCGGCCGTTGAGTGTCAATAAGACCAATTCCGAGCATAGAAAAGCTGAGTGAGCAAACAAGAAAATATCAAAGATTAAACGAGAATCTCATTGGGTTCGTAAAATCAAATAGTATTCTGAAAGTGTCTAATAGGCTATTGCATTTCATTAAACTGGATCCTAAAAGGAGATCAATTAATTTTATTATTAATAAACCTTTATCTTCTTTGCCCAAAAGGTAGCGTACTGGTGCCATAACGTCAAAATTGTTGCAATTTCTTCCTTGAAGAGCATATTCTCATCTCGACGAAGTTGTGCGTATAAAACCAACCAAGGATCGGTGATTTGCATAAACCAAATTTCTCCTTTTTTTAATGACAATAGCACTTTCTTAGTATTACTTTCTATCTTTTTGCGCTTAGACATTTTTCGAAACCAGCTAGATTTGAACATTCTAACATGAACTACCGAAAGGAATTTATAAATGCGTAAAAAAGTATCAATGGTCTCGGTTATCGCTCTTTCATCATCGGTATGCTCCTTAAAAAATTTAGATTTGTTAGGACCAAGGATTTGATTTACTAGTTTTCTGATCGTTGTTTTATTATTGAGATCTCTTTCTGATAATTGTCTTTTAATAAAGCAAAGAAAGTATGCATAAGTACAGAGTAATCTTAAGAGATAAATTCCTCCGCGGTCCAGATCAGCAACGTCCTGGCGTTTAAAATACTCTAGGTAGTGATTTAATACCTGGTGTTTATATACATGCCAGTCATTAAGAAAAAAACATGTGAAATCTATCAGATCGGTTGCTATTTCATTAAGAAGGCGTCTGTTTGTTCTATAAAACTCATCTAAGTCTTTAACCAAGAACTCTTTAAGTTTCTTTCTTAATTCAGAATCGTTTTCTTCTTTGTAACCTTTGATTATATTTTTGAAAAATGTAATTACATGGGACATCTCGTGGGACAAACCCCACCAAAGGGGGGGATGTAAAGCTCTCTCCATCGGAAGATTTAGTAGACTGTAGATATGTCTAAACTCACTTTCTTCTCCAATAGTTACAAATCCACTCCATGGTTCCCCTGCCAAGCCTAGGCTAAACAATATAGGAACCTCCAAAGCTTTGATGACTCTTTGTAATCCTCCACGGTACGGGGGATAGCTGGGTTCAGAGTCCTCTATTGATAAATAGGCCCCTTTCAGGCGTTCCTGAATGCCAAACCAGAGGGATTTGATTACCATATCAAGAGAAAGCTCACTCTTGCGGTAGAAACCTCTTTTGCAATCGTTTAGAACTCTTTCTATAAAGGGCCGCATGTCTAAATAGGTCTCACGAAAGAGATTATTCTGAACGAAACTATTATAAGTATAGATTAAACTAACCAAGGTTTCTCCGAGGTTACTGTATAGTGGTTATATGCCAAATGAAAGTGAACACCTGTTTTAAGCGACTTGTGAGCTCGTTT
>CAYHGV010000003.1:0-50498 GCA_964356135.1 uncultured bacterium | reverse complement strand
CGCCGGGAATTGTTCTCAGTTTCCCTTCTTTGGCTAACACCTCAATATCATCGGTCAGCTCTTCCAGCGTCCGTGCCGCCTTCCGGTAGGCAATGATCTTGAATGCCATCTCGCCCTTATACTCCAACGCATCGGCGATCCGGTCAAACATCTCCGCCAGCTCGATACTCTTCTCTTTACCTTTCATTTTTCCTTTCCGGGGGCAGAAACGCCACTTCCCACTCACCCGAAGCACGGTGGGTAATCTTTAAAAACTCTCTATTTACCTCACACCAGAAGACGGTTTGCCGCTGGCGGGTCTTGAAATCCTCAATCACTTCCTTTCGAACGACGCTCTCAACCAGATGTTCTTCGCCGTCAATGATAATCGACTTCGGCCTCTCTTCGCCTTTATAACCGGAATAGGTCTTGATTTCAATCATCGCACCAGCACCAGTTTTTTGGTTACCTTAGTCGTTCCGGCATTCAATTCGCAGAAATAGACCCCAGCAGGAAGCCTTTTGCCCGCATCGTCCTTTCCATCCCACGCCAGAGTGGTAAATGGTGATTGGTGACTGCTTAAATAAAAAGATTTAACCAGCTTGCCCGCTATGTCATAAATCTTTAAGGTGTTCCCCTCACTCCTCGCTCCTGAATACTCGCTACTAATTTCAGTCGTTCGGCTGAAGGGATTGGGAGAAATTTGAAGATAGTTACTTCTAACCGGCTCAACTTTATTCTTTTGCTCCTCAATTGCCAGCGGCTTATCCGCCCAGGGGTCGTAAATCACCCTGCCTAAGGCGCTCGAATCTGCTTTATCAAAGATATACTTTTCAATTGTATCCCGGTCGGTTGTCCCCCACCAGTTGTAGGTAGCGATGATATCATTAGGACTCTGGTTCATTAAATTAAACCTTGAATTATTATAAATATCATTCTGCTTGTCTGGATAACCTCCAATAACAACCTTACTATCGACTACCTCAACCCCAATGGAAGAATTATCTGATATCCGATTATTACTTAGCATAATTGAAGAACAACTTTTAAAAAAAGCTCCAATTCCTTGGCCATCATGCGACCCTTGTCCACCAACACAAGCATATATAGCATTATCTGATATTATTGCATTACACGACTCAATGCTAATCCCAAAACCTGGACTCCCACCACTTCCCGGATCACCATGGTCCAATCTACCATCACCCCCAATACAATTTGAAATTTTATTCTCGCCGATAATCAATGAATCGCAATTTATACAAGATATTCCAATGCCCGGGCCGTAAACTCTACTCCACCCACCAACGCATGAATCAATTTCGTTTCTCCAGATGAATGCTGTTGTTACATCATAACACTCAATTCCGAGCGCATAACTATCGTTATCATCCCAACCTTGAATATTAAATATTCTACAGTTCTGGATGTTCAATTTCCCTTTAGTTGCGAAAATCCCGAAGTGGCGAGAAGTAAATGAACTATTTTTTACTTTAATGTCCGACGCCATCGTAGAAAAACAAGAATTCTGGCAGGAAGAAAACGAACTGTTTTCCACTACAAGGTCAGCATCTTTGATGTTAAGACAGCACCCCGCACCTTTCACATTTAAAAAAGCAAGTGAACAAATAACAGCTATCAATCTTATTTCCCCCCAATTATAAAAATATGGCCTTGCGCCAACGGTATCTGCGGTACCTTTAAACACAATGCTATCCTCTTTATTACCAACCATTTCAACTCGTGATTTATAAAAAACGATATCACAAAGCCCACCCCAGCCATTCCCAGCATCCCAACATGATGAATCCGTCAGTAAATTTACGACGGTTCCAGGCAAGACCGTCAATTTTACCCCCGAATCCACCACCACATCGCCGGTGACGAAGACCGTGTCCGACCAAGTGGTGTCGTGGGTGATGTGGCCGTATATGGCATAAGAACTGGAGACGAACCAGAGGTTAAGAATTGTTATCGGAATCAGCGATTTAAATCTCATGTAAGCCCCACAATCGTAAGTATGGTTCATAGCATAGGTATGTCAAGCCCCATTGGAAATTGACATTGGTTAAATAATACCTGAGGCCAGAATCGATGTAGAAACAGGTCTTCAGACCTGTTGAATTTATTACAGCGTCAGCTCATGTCTAATAAATATTGGGGACACTACACTTGATAACAGACCTAAAGGTCTGTTTCTACAGGAATGGCAGGGATGGAATTCTGATATGAAGCTTGACCTTATGCGACAAAAATTTTAGAATGTCCTGATGAAAATCTTTATCTCAGCCGGTGAACCATCGGGCGACCTTTATGGTTCGATTCTGGCGAAAGAACTAAAAAACCAGGTACCCGGGATTGAAATCACCGGCATCGGCGGCGATTTGATGGCTGAAGCCGGAGTTAAACTTATCAAATCGATTGATGAGCTGTCAATCTTTGGATTTTACGAAGGAATTAAGTCTTATCCCCAGGTCAGGAAAATTCTCAAAGAAACAATCTCCTATCTCAGAAAAAATCCCCCCGACCTCCTCCTCCCCATCGCCTTTTCCAATTTCAATCTGCTTCTTTTAAGTCCCCATTTAATCAATTACCCATTTAACCATTTAACCATTTACTTTGGGCCTCCCCAACTCTGGGCATGGGGAACGTGGCGCAAGTATTTTTTAAAAAAGTATGTTGATAAAGTCATCTGCCTCTTCCCGTTCGAAGAAGAATTCTTTAAAAATCTCGGTATCGACGCTGCCTATCTTGGCAATCCACTGCTCGACCACATAAAAAGCGAGCACTCCCGGCCTGTTTTTTTCAAAACCTATTCCCTGAATCCTGACTCCTATATCCTGTCACTGATGCCCGGCTCAAGACCGGATGAAATTCGCCACCACCTCCCGTTGATGCTCAGGGTTTTTTCTGAGTTAAACAAAAACTTCCAAAATCTCAACGGTTTTGTCATTCTTTCCGAAAATATCAAATTCCAGGATTTACCCCACATTGACCGCCTTTTTTATGTCGACCAGGACAAATACGAAGTACTGAGACACTCCGACCTCATTCTTTTATCTTCCGGCACCGCCGCCTTAGAAGCGATGATACTTCAGACCCCGGCGGTCAGCATCTACACCCTTTCTCCTCTCTCATACCTGACCGCCCGTTTGACCGTCAAATTAAACAACTTCACCATTCCGAATCTAATTGCCGGCAAGGAGATAATGCCTGAACTCGTCCAGCCCGTTTTTAGAACCCTGTATCCGTTAGTTTTCGACCTCTTAAAGAACAAATACAAACGGGAAGAAATAAAAAAGAAATTTATCGAGACCAAACGCAGGTTAGGATCGACAGGCGCACAAGAAAGAATAGTGCAGGAAATACTAAAATTGGTTAAAAGGTTAAAGGGTTAAATCGTTAAACGGTAAAAAATAAAACGGAGGACGCTTGACCAATCCTCCGTTTAACTAAATAGGCTTCTTTATTCCTATTTCCACCCTTGCTCTTCCATGCCACCTTTCAGCACGTCTTCCAGTTTCTTACCGGATTTCTTTGCCTTTTCCTCGAATTGAGCCCGGGTAAAGCCGTATTTTTGACAGACTTTGTCCAGGGTATCATAGGCTAATTTCTCCATCTCTTTGTCGCTCACTTCAGCACCGGAAAAAGCCTTCTGCATGGCGACCCCGAGATACTCGGTCAGCCATTCACCGGTAATCTTCGAGAAGTCCGCATCCGACATCGCCTTCTTCGCCTTGGCGCAGCCAAGTGTCATTGACAATGCGAGGGCGGTAAGTATGACCACGGCCCACTTTGCTGATTTTGCCATTATTCCTCCTTGGAATTAGAGTTTATATCTCAATGATAATAAATTTTAGAGATAAGTCAATAGCAAAACTACGACAACAATTTTAAGGTCCGCCTGGCTTCCCATAAATATAGTAAGCCCAGACCTCCATATCCCTATCCAAAAAAGTTATCGCTGGATCGGGGTTTACAGTTTTTCTAACTCCAAGCTTATCTTTAAAGCCTTCTCAACTTCTATCATTCTGGGAGGCGAAAGGTAGCCGAGTTTCTTCATTAGTCTTTCTTTGTCGGTTGTGAGAATCTGTGCCAAATTTACCGTAGACCTCTGTTTGAGCCCTGCTTCCCCCTTCTCCAATGTGACCGTCACAGGATATAGTCTTATTGTAGTAGTAATAGCCGCAATGATGGTGGTGCCCCCGTATTGATTACCTATATCATTTTGAAGAATAAGGGCTGGCCTTATCCCCTTCTGTTCGTTCCCTCTTCCGGGATTAAAATTTACTACCCAGATTTCCCCTCTTCTTGGAAATGCCTTATTCACCTATCACCTCCCTCACAATTTCCAGACTCTCTTCTGCCGTTTTTCTATCTTCTCCACTCATAGCCCCATATCCCGCTTTCAACTCTTCCCGCAAGTATATCTTCTCCCATTCCTTGAGCATCCATTCAATCGCACTCGACCTCGAGATACCCTTTTCTTCTGATATCCGCTCGATATTCGCCAGTACTACCCTATCAATGGTTACCGACACCTTTTTTTTCTTAGCCATATGTCCTCCTAATTTATCCTACCTTAAGATACTCGTGAAATATCCTCCTGTCAAGGGAGAAAAGCTGAAGGAAGTGAAGAATCTCAATTCATGAGACCCTTCGCTACGCTAAGGAATGTTCGCCGTTTCCACTAAAAAAATGGTTAAAAACCGAGATTTTTCGCTTCGCTCAAAATGACGACAATTTTCGCAACCGGAAATCGCTCTCTCACTTCTGAAGATAAATATTGAGGGAAAGGTTTTCAATCTCGATTCTACGCTCCTTCTTTAAGTCCAACCCTCTCTTCGTGTACATTCGTCAAATTTCGTGTCCATTCGTGGTTATTTTTTATCGGGGCTTGAGGAAGCGGAGCGTATTCAGGATCAGTTCTTTGCCGTAGCTGAGCCGGCGCACGGCATAATCTCCCATAACCTCCAAGGCATACAGGGTCGGATATGCCTTCGGTTCGGTCACCTCTTTTAAAAAGAAAAGACTGATAAATCGGGTTACCGCGGCGAACACGAACAACAGATGATAATTAATATATTCATGGCCGAAAATTACCAACTTAAAATTCCGCAGAAGATTGGCGATATACCCACCCAGAATCGACGATGCAAAACCGGCAATGCCGGTAATGGTTGCGAAGATCGCAAAGTAGCTCTCTTTGATCTGATCGTTATCCGAAAGGGAGAGGACGATATTGAAGACGCTTAAATTCACCCCGGACCAGAAGATACCGGTAAAAACGGCGTCGAGCCAGACCGGTAAAAGAAACTGTTTTGTCGGAAAGAGCCAGAGCAGCGGCAGAAAGCCGACCAGAAAAAAGTTCATCGTCAGTACCGGTTTGGAGCGGAACTTATCGATTGCCAGACCCCAGAGCAACTGGAAGATGATGCCGAGTGCACCGGCGAGAATTCCATACAGGGCAACCGACTTATAGGAGAGCTGCAGATTCTGGAGCATAAAAACAAGATAGAACGGCCCGGCAACGCCCGCGGTCAAATACCAAAATCCAATGAAGAACAGGAACTTACGATAATTGGCATCCCGAAACGGCGCCGCGAGTATCGTTTTCCATTCGGTCCGCTGGCGGCTAATTGAAATTTTAGGTTGCTGTGTCAGGAGATAAGTGGCTATCGCCGAAGCGATGACCGCAATAGTAAAAATCAGCTCAAAGCCCTGGATTGTCTTATCCGTTTTTTTAAAATAGTCGAGGAGAATAGCCCCCAAAAATGAGATGCCCATACCCATCAATCCGACAATCGTATTGCGGATGCCGAAGTACCGACCGCGGATTTCCTTCGGCACGAGATCGCTCATCCACGAGGTCCAGGCATTACCGGCAATCGTCAAGAGGCCGTTAAAAACCCCAATCAGCAGAAGAAAATACCCCAAGTGGATTTTGTATTTCAAAATCATGAGCAGAACCGGGATGAAGAACAGGGCGCGGCCGATACCTGCGGTCCAGATGGTGAGTTTGCGCCGTTCTTCAAGCCGGTTGATGAGAAACGCGGAAACTAAACTGAAACTGGCGAATAAAGCGGGTATTGCCGCCAACAGACCGATTTCGAATGCATTCGCTCCGAGATAGAGGACAAAGCCGGTTAAAAAGACACCGCCGGTGAGGGTGATATGGATATTGGCAAACACGCCCTCGACGACCGAGATCTTTAACCCATACTTTCTCCTGTCTTCGTTAAGGTTCATGGTTATCAGGATTCAAGTTAGTATGATTGCAATAGTAAGAAAATGCGGAAAAATGTCAATCGGGCGTGGAATGAAACAACCGCTCCGGAAAAAAGTGAGCCGGGTTTTAATCGGCACCGGTGTAGAAAAATATCACCAACACCATGTTGACATCGCCCAACGAAAATATACAATCCTCTCTAATGGATGAGTTTCGACGGGTATGTGTTTATCGTCAAACTGATGAAGGTGACCGAGTTATCTGCCGCATCCAGTCGCTCCCTTCGCTTTATCCCACCACGCCCGCAGTCTGTATCCGCTGTCCAATCCCGGATTATCCCTGCATCCATTTAAAAGCAAGAGTCCTGGTTGGAGAAGATAGCGCCGGAAAACCATCGGTGACCGTCATTCAGGCGTCCTGCTTGGTTCGGGGCATCAAAGTTGATACCCGAAGCTTTGTCCAGTGTGAAGATTGCGATTTATATGAAAGCGCCGAACTGGGGCAGGCGAAAGCGAGCAAAACCGGACTGGTCGATAGTCTCACCGGTCTTTACCGCCGAGACTTTTTTGACCGCGAGCTCCCCCGTCAAATCGGCCTGGCGCTCCGGATGAATACGCCGCTCGCCTTGATTCTTTTAGATTTGGACCATTTCAAACGCACCAATGACGAGCATGGCCACCAGCAGGGCGACCAGATTTTACGGACGGTCGGCGGATTGCTGAAGCGAGAGATTACCCATAAAGGAATGGCGTTCCGCTACGGCGGCGAGGAATTGGCGGTGATCCTTCCCAATTTCAGCGAAGCCGAAGCTCGCGCTTTAGCCGAACGGCTGCGCTCGGTGGTGGAACAATCGGTTATCCCCAAGCTCAATGCTCGTGCCAGCAATTTATCGATTACGGTCAGCATCGGCGTCAGCCTGTTTCCCAGGAATGCCAAGGACAGCCCAAGCCTGATCGGACAGGCGGATAAAGCCCTCTATCGAGCAAAAGAAGAAGGAAGAAACCGGGTATCGGTATTCGACGAAACCAGGGATGTCGACCAGAATGTAATGGACTTAGAGGTCGATTTTGTAGGCAATGCCGACATTACCAATAATTCACGGGTGCGGTTGGAGGAATATTACCCTTATCCCTCCAATCCCCAAAAAGTCAGAGCACTCAAGGTCTTCGATTTCCAGCGGGGTGTATACTCTATCGGCGAAAAAGACCCGCTCATCGGCAAGCCGCCGATCAAAGTGCCGTTGGAAGGCAAAGTCGTCGAGGTGAGCAAAGGTGCGTTACGCACCCTCTTTATTATCAAAGTGAGCGAAGACAGTTTTAAAAGGGCTATTAAAAAAGGGAAACCAAAAAAATAACCGTCCGGTCGGAGCCCCTACCGAAATCCGAGAAAACCTATTTAATCCAGTATAAGAAACGACCGCAGTTGGGGCAGGTAAGAAGCTCGGTTTGGTGAGTGACGAGCTCCGCCGGCAGCTTACTATAGCACCCCCCGCAGAATTCGTTGATCACCGGCACGACCGCTCGATCTCCGTATCGCCTCATGATCCGCTCATAGGCGGTGAGCAGTTTTGCATCGACCAGTTGACACAATTCCTGCCGTGCCCGTAACACCTCGACCGATGGCTCCATCAGTTTAAATCCGAGTTTCTTGTATTTCTTAATGGTCTCGGGGTTCTTCGAATCCTTCAAGAGCAGGTCCAAATCATGGAGCTTAATTAAGAGTTCCAACTGTTTTTTCATTTAATTTTTCCCTCCAGGTCTTTGACGAGTTTAATGAACTCAACCGGCGTCTGGGGCTCAAAAATTTTCTTCTGCTTGACGATCTCCTGGGCAATCATCGCCACCTTGCCCAACGTGATCAGATACTGGTTACCCGGGTCCTGGGGCGGAGCCATGATCAAAAAGAAAAGGTGGGCGGGTTTTTTATCGAGCGACTGATAGGTAACGCCCTTATCCGATCTTCCCACCGCCAGCTCCAACTTGTCAATCATCAGCGACCGGCAGTGAGGAATCGCTATCCCTTTGCCGACGCCGGTCGAACCGAGCTCCTCCCGTTTCAGCAGGGTCGGAAGAATAAGATCGACATCACTCGCGGGGCGAATCAAGAGTAACAGTTCACTCAAGCTATCGATTTTCTTCTTTGCCTTCAGGCCAAGGTTAATCCGTTCCGGCTTAAGCAATGACGAGAGATTCATATACCCTCCTTCGGCTAATGCGAATGCTCATCTCTAAAGTTGTTCTGAGCGGTGAAGTGAGATTCTTCACCTTCGCTGCGCTCAGGTTCAGAATGACGGGGAGCACAGGACCCGAAATTCTAAACCCCGTTAGAAATTGCAGGGAGTATCCAATTAACCTGAACAAGAAAAGAAAGTCCAAAGAAAATGGTATTTCTAACGGGGTAAACAAATTCCCAATATTAAATATCCAAACTCTTTTTGAATTTTGTTTATTAGAATTTAGAGATTGTTTAGTCCGCCAAGGGGTATGGCGGATTAGTATTTTGGATTTAGAATTTAATAACCACAGCCTCGTTCGAGTAGTCATCCTACATCCTTTCCGGCGCACCGACCCCTAACAGGGTCAAACCTTCTTTCAGCACGTTCTTCGTCAACTGACAGAGATACAGTCGGGCACCGCTCAGCTCGCGCTTGGGCGAGACGACCCGATGGCGCTCATAAAAATAATGAAACGACGATGCTAATTCTAACAGATAATAGCTAACCCGGTGCGGCTCCCGGCTGAGCGCGGCTTGCAGAACCGTATCGGGAAAATCGAGAATCGTCTTAATCAGCTCCCGCTCCTCCGGCTGGTTGAGCTCGGTCAAGAACTCCGCGCTGGGTGAAAGTCCCTGGTCATTGGCATATTTTAAAATACTCGCGATGCGCGCATGCCCGTATTGAACATAGTACACCGGATTCTCACTCGTCGTCTTCTTTGCCAGTTCCAAATCAAATTCCAAATGCTGGGATGCCTTACGCATCAGGAGAAAGAACTTTAAGGCATCGGCACCGATCTCCCCGAGCACCGCATCGAGCGTCACATATTCGCCCGCCCGTTTCGACATGCTGACGATTTCCTGACCCCGTTTGAGGTGCGTCTCCTGGCAGATCAGAATCTCCAGCCGGTTATCGGGCAAACCCAGTGCCGTAACGCCGCCGCGCAGCCGCTGAATATCACCGTGGTGGTCCGGCCCCCAGATGGTTATCAGCCGCTCAAATCCACGCTCAAACTTCCCTCGATGGTAGGTGAGGTCGGTGAGGAAATAGGTCGGGTTGCCGTCCGATTTCACCAACACCCGGTCTTCGGTATCGCCAAAATCTTTTGCCCGGAACCAGACCGCCCCTTCCTCGACGTAGCTTAATTTCCGTTCGCCGAGCAGGGAGAGTATTTCCAAATTATGAGGTCGAACCGAACTCTCGTAGGTACAACGGTCGAAGCGCAGGCCCAATCCTTCCAGGCTCTCGTTCTGTCCCTGGACAATCCGCCGAAGAACATACTGCGCCCATTCATTCTCGTCGATATTTTTTTCGATCACCTCGCGCGCAATCGGAATCAGATATTCGCCCGGATAGCCGCCCTCGGGGACGGACGCCGGTTCGCCCTTAAGCTCTTTGACCCGTGCCGCCAACGATGCCCGCAACAGTTCGACCTGGGTTCCACCGTCATTGATGTAGTTTTCGGAGTGGGCGTCAAAGCCGGTATACCGGAGGAGATTGACAATCGCATTACCCAAGGCGCCGGCCCGGGCATTGACAACATTGAGCGGACCGGTTGGATTTGCGGAAATATATTCGACCAACACTTTCTCGTTATTACCAACCGTGCTCGGACCGAATCCGCTCTCGCCTGCCCGTTTCAATCCTTGAACGAGAAAATCCCGGCTCAGGACAAAATTGATAAACCCCTTACCCCCCGGCCGGACCGCTTCGAATTCCGGAAACCGGCTCAAGCTTTCGCTCAACTGTTGCGCCAGCGTCCGGGGATCCTGACGAGCGGGTTGCGCCAGTAAAAACGGCAGGTTGGAAGCATAGTCGCCGAAACCGGGATCTTTTATTCTTGCGATTTCGTGCTTGGCGGGCACTTCCCCGATCAGTTCCACAATGCGCTTGCTAATCACTGCCTGAATCATCAAACTTCACCTTTGGTGCATCACCCCAGAGTCGCTCCAATCCGTAGAAAGACCGGACATCGGCCAAAAAGATGTGAACCACGACCGAAAGATAATCCAAAAGAATCCAGTTGGCAAGGGCGTATCCTTCACAATGATGCGGTTTATGCTTGAGCCGAGCCAGGGTCTCTTCAATGCCGTCGGCAATCGCCTGGGCGTGGATTGAAGAACTGGCGGTGCAGAGGATAAAGAAATCGGTGATCGGCGAATGACGCCGTAAGTTTAAAATGAGAATATCTTCGCCTTTTTTATCATCGATGATACGAGCAATCCGTTTTGAAAGAGTCGAACCCCGGTTAATCAAAATACCTGTCCGGTATCTGGAAAGAATTTTTTATAATCCTTACCGACGATCACCGTCACATCCAGATAGAGTAACGAATCGAGCTCCAACCCGACCTTATCCCGATAGCGCAGCGCCCGTGCAACCTCCCGGCCATTCCGCAGTTGTTTATCGGTATGTTCATAAAGCTTTGTCTTGTCAAAGAGCTGGGTAGCGTCTTTAATCTCCCAGACATCAAACCCAAAACTCCGCAGAAGATTGGCTGCCCGTTTCCCTTCCTTGTCGAAGCCGGAGCCGTTCAGCACCTGAATTCGGATTGAACCCCGATCGATCGGCGGTGCCGCTTTTTTCGGAGAAAAGCGCTTCACCACCGAATAGACTGCAAAACCGACCGCGGCGATTAACAGCCCCAGCAGTATCTTGCGCCCAATCCGCTTAGCAGCCATCGATGCTCCCAATCGGAGAAACCCTAAATTCTAATTTCGAAATCCTAAACCCACTCACCGGACAATCTTTTGAATTTTGAGGCTTGAATTTGTTTCGTCCGCCAAGAAGTGTGGCGGATGAGGGATTCAAATTTCGAATTTACCATTTGAGAATCACCCTCCGATCAGAAAAATTCACCTGCCTCCTTTCGCCTTTTAAGAATCGTTTCCACCCGGAGCAACTCCTCCGGGGTATTGACTCCTAAAATCTCTTCCGGGTTTTCGACCGTCAGCGCCCCAATCCGTCCCTGGGCAGCAATCCGGGGTATGGTGTCGGTCAGATAATACTCCCGGGTTACGGGACTCGGGCTGATTTTTTCTAATGCTGCAAGCAACGGTTGGGTATGAAAGACATAAACCCCGGCATTTATTTCTTTAACCGTACGCACCGCGGCGGAAGCATCGCGCTCCTCAACGATACCGGAAACATCGCCGGTGCCGTTGCGCACAATCCGGCCATACCCCTGGGGATTATCGAGAAACGCAGTAACGAGAGTCAGACTCGCCTGTTCCGCACGGTGGACCTGCACGAGCCGATTCAAGGTTTTTGATGTTAACAGCGGCACGTCGCCGCACAGCACCATCACCTCTTCCTCCGGCCGTACCAAAAAATCTCTGCAGACCATCACCGCCTGGGCAGTCCCCCAAGGTGCGGGTTGGACGACAAACGAAGTATCCGGAGCCCCAAACTGGTGTTGCATCGTCTCACCCGAATTACCAACCACTAAAAGAATTTTATCCGGGGACAGAGGACGAACCGCACCGAGCACATAACTGAGCAGCGGCCGTTTCAAAAGCGGCAGCAGCACCTTCGGGGTCGTGCCGTGCATCCGCTTGCTCTGACCTGCGGCTAAGATGATCGCAATCACGGTAGGTGGTTAGAAATTGTGGGTGGAAGCGGGTTGATCACTGCTGACGGGGTGGAAGCGGTCGGTTCTGCGCATCGACAAAAATTTTCTTCGGTTCAAAATCCCGGGCAGCGGCCGTATCCAACAGACAGTAGGATATAATAATCAGCTCATCGCCTTTCTCGCCCAGGCGGGCGGTGCCGCCGTTCAGACAAATCGTGCCCGAATGCTCCTCGCCCTTCATCGTATAGGTAACAAGCCGTGCGCCATTATTGATATTGATAACCTGAACCGCCTCGCCTTCAATGATATCCGCACTCGCCATCAGCACACCATCAATGGTTATCGAGCCTTCGTAAAGGAGATTCTTTTCGGTTACTTTTACCCGCTGGATTTTGGATTTACAGACGATCCGTAACATCTTCCTCCATTGTCACCATAAAATAAATTCTGTCAAGAGCGAATGCTACGCCTTTTCCGGCTTCTTCGTTTTTCCTCGCTTTTCTTTCGTTTCTTTTTTCGGTTCTTTTGCTGCTTTCGGTTTTTTGACCGGTTTGACTGCCTGCTTGGCTTCGCTCTTAACCACCAGCTCCAAGAGCACCATTTCCGCACCATCGCCCGGTCGCGGACCGAGCTTCAAAATCCTGGTATAACCACCGGGCCGGTCTTTAAAACGGGGCGCAAGTTCCGAGAACAACCGCTTCACCAACCGGTGGTCACGGATGAACTTTGCGACCTGACGCCGGGCGGCGAGGGTATCGGCCTTGGCAATCGTAATCAGCCGCTCGGCAAACCGGCGCGCTTCTTTTGCCTTGCTGACGGTCGTTCGGATTCGCTCCGAGATAAAGAGGGCTTCAACCAAATTCCGCAGCAACGCCCGGCGATGACGCCGCGTTCGGCCTAATTTCTTCACCCGGTCACCGTGCCGCATATTAATCCCCCTTCACGATCTGTTCGACATCCATTTCGAAGGACAGTTCGAGTCTCGATAAAACCTCTTCCAATTCGGCTAATGATTTACGGCCAAAGTTTTCGATATCGAGCATCTCCTTTTTGGTTCGCCGGACCAAATCGCCAATCGTTTTGATATACACCGACGCACCGGTCGATTTCAGCCGACCGTGCTTCAGGGAATTACTCGCCCGGTGCGAAATTTCAAGCTCATCGATGTCGCGGTTGAACATGGCAAGCTGTAGTTCCCGCTTCCGGTCTACCTTTTCTTCTTTCTTTATGAAGACCGGCTCGGTACCCAGACCGATAACCGGAACCATATGGTCGCGCAGAATCGTTGCCGCTTGAATCATCGCCTCTTCCGGCTTAACCGTGCCATCGGTCGAAACCTCGAGAATCACCTTCTCGTAATCGGTGCGCTCGGCAAACCGAGTATTCTCGACCCGGTAGTTGACCTTTTTGACCGGCGAGAAAAAACAGTCGAGCACGACCACTCCCGGTGGAACATTTCTCTGTTTCTTCAATCGTTCCGCCGGAACCCAGCCTCGCCCGTTTTCAACTTTCAACTCCATATTGACCAAACGTTTTGCACTGGTAATCGTGAGAATCTTCTGGTCCGGAGTCTTGATCTCAACCTCGGGCGGCACCTCTAAATCCCGGGCAAAAAATTCACTCTTGCCCCGGGCATGGAGATAGCAGAGTTTAGGAATTTCGGCATTCAGTTGCAACCGGATCTTTTTTAAATTCAAAACGATCTGGGTAACATCTTCTAACACATCCGGTAGCGTTGAAAACTCATGGACGACCCCATCGATCCGCAGCTCGCTGATACTCGTACCCTGAACCGAAGAGAGGAGTGCCCGACGCAAACTATTACCCATCGTATGACCCCAGCCTCGTTCTAACGGGCCAACGATGAACCGGCCGAATTCGCTCGAAAGCGATTCCGGCTCTACTTCTATCCGCTGGGGAATATGAAATGGTCTCAGCCTCATTCACCCTTCCTATTTAGAGTATAACTCGACGACTAACCGGGGATTAGCCGGTATGTCACCTGTATCCTCAATCGTCGGTATGCGTAAAACTTTACCCGCCATACGCTCCTTATCCAGTTCCAACCAGCCCACGACCGCTACCGGGTCTTTGTTTTCCAGACCTTCTTTGACGACCGGTAATTTTCGGCTCTTGTCTCGAACTCCAATCAGGTCTCCGGGCTTCACGGTAAACGAAGGAATATCGACTTTTCTTTGATTAACAATGATATGGCCGTGGCGCACCACCTGGCGGGCTTGGGTCCGTGAACTCGCAAACCCGAGCCGGTAGATCGCATTGTCCAGCCTCCGCTCGAGGAGACTCAAAAGGTTTTCCGCCGGGTTACCCTTCTTCTCCGCTCTCTCAAAATAGAGCCGGAATTGCGTTTCTAATACCCCGTAAATTGCCTTCAGTTTTTGCTTCTCCAGGAGCTGAATTGAATACGCCGACATTTTTTTGCCCCGTTTTCTCTGTTCGGATGCGGGCCGCCGGCTGATTGCGCACTTCTCGGTAAAACACCGCTCACCTTTCAAAAAGAGCTTCTCGCCCGCTCTTCGACATCGCACACAGCGCCGATCAATATAGCGTGCCATCTTATACTCTCCGCCGCCTGGGCGGCCGACAGCCGTTGTGCGGTATCGGCGTTACATCCTTGATTGACATAATATCGAGACCGGCGTTTTGAAGAGAACGAATTGCTACTTCCCGACCCGGACCGGGCCCTTTAATTTTTACATCAACTTTTTTCAATCCCTGTGCAACCGCCTCGCGCGCGCAATTCTCAGCCGCGATCTGGGCAGCATACGGTGTCCCCTTTTTCGTTCCTTTAAAACCGGAACGGCCGGGTGACGACCAGGCGATGACATTACCTTCAGGGTCGGTAATACTAATAATCGTATTATTAAACGTCGCCGCGATATGGGCTACCCCCACCGGCGCGACCCTTCGTTTTTTTTGCGTGCGCTTCGCCATCCTATTCTCCCTTCTTTACTTTGATGACGCCCGCAGTTTTACGCGGACCTTTCCGGGTCCGGGCATTGGTCCGGGTCCGTTGTCCTCGAACCGGCAATCCCGACTTATGACGCATACCCCGATACGAACCGATTTCAATGTAGCGCTTAATATTACTCGAAATCTCTGCCCGTAAGGCACCTTCGACCTTATAGTTCGTTTCGATTTCCTTCCGGATTCTCGTCACCTCGTCATCCGAAAGTACCGAAACCTTCTTATGAGGATCAACCTGTGCCCGTTTAATAATCAGGCGGGCAGTGACCTGGCCGATTCCATAAATGTGAGGCAGAGCGTACTCGATACTCTTATTTCGTGGTAATTCAACACCAGCAATTCGTGCCATTACACCTCCTATCCCTGGCGTTGTTTATGCTTGGGGTCACGCGAGCAGATGACCCGGAGCACACCCCGCCGCTTTATAATCTTGCAGTGTGCACATCGCTTCTTAATTGATGGTTTTACTTTCATCGCTATCCTTGTTTTTATTTATACCGATAGACAATTCGACCCCGGGACAAGTCATAGGGTGACAACTCAACCATCACCCGGTCGCCGGGTAGAATCCTGATAAAGTGCATTCGCATCTTGCCCGAGACGTGAGCGAGAACCCGGTGGCCGTTATCTAATTCCACCCGGAAAAAGGCATTGGGCAACGCTTCGATGATCGTCCCTTCGGTTTGAATCATATCCTTTCGTGCCATCAGCCGAGCTGCGTGAGTATCTCAGGACGGCTTTCGCCCACGAGAACCGTATGCTCAAAATGGGCTGAGGATAAGCCGTCCGCCGTTACGACCGTCCAGCCGTTTTTCAAAGTTTTGACCCGGTCGGTTCCGAGATTCAACATCGGTTCAATGCACAGCGTCATTCCTGGTTCGAGCTTGACGCCGTGGCCGGGTCGGCCGAAATTGGGAATCTGGGGCTCTTCGTGAAGCTCGATTCCCACTCCGTGTCCGGCGAGTTCCTTGACCACTGAAAATCCGAATCGCTGTGCATGGTTTTCAATGGTGTGTGAAATATCCGAAACGTGATTCCCCGACCGGGCTTTTTCAATACCTAAGTAGAGAGCCTCCTGACTCACCGTCAAGAGCTCGGCAATTTTTTTATCAACCGTCCCCACGGTAAAACTTTTCGCTCCATCCGCATAAAATCCGTCTTTTTTGACTCCGACATCGATTTTGACGACGTCACCGTCGACCAGTTTCCTCGAGTCGGGAATGCCGTGCACTACTTCTTCATTCAGACTGATACAGACTGCTGCCGGAAAACCTCGATAGCCCTTAAACGCGGACACGCCTCCTTCGTTATGAATAAATTCATCCAGGAGAACTTCCACCTCTTTGGTCATCATTCCCGCTGCGAGCTCGCCTTCAACAAAATCGAGGGACTTCGCCACAATCCGGGCAGCATCCCGGATTTTCGCAATCTCCGACGCTGACTTTATGAAGACACCCATGACGCCACAATCCGCTCATGAACTCCCTCGATGCTTCCCGTCCCGTCCACTTTTTTTGCAATCCCCTGCTTTTCATAGTAATGAAAAAGTTCTTGTTCGTTTTTGTGATAGATTGCAAGTCGGGCGGTTATCACATCTGCCGTGTCATCGACGCGCGGCTTGAGCTGACCCTGACAGCGGTCACAGGTGCCGGTCTTTGTCGGCGGACTGGTTATGATGTTATAGGTTTCTCCGCAGTCGGGACAAACCCAGCGGCTGGTAAGCCGGGTGACAACTTCGCTATCCGGCAAGTCGATAAACACTGCCCGGTCTAACCGCTGGCCTAATAACCGGTCAAGACCTTCTGCCTGCTTCAAGGTTCGGGGAAAACCGTCGAATACGACGCCCGCCGTGCCACTCCCCGCCAGAAACTCTTTCGCCAGGTCCAAGATAACTCCGTCGGGAACGAGTGACCCGGTTTCGACATACCGGCGAACTGATTGGGCGCGGACCGTGTTTCTACTGATCTCCTTACGCAGGACATCACCGGTCGAAAACCAAGCCCAACCTTTTGTCGAAGCAAGAATCTGAGCCTGGGTGCCTTTGCCCGAGCCCGGCGGTCCCAAAATCACTATCCTCACTACCTCCGACCCCGAATACGCGATGACTTCAAAAGGCCTTCGTAGTGGCGCATCAACAAATGCGATTCGATTTGCTGCAGGGTATCTAAAGCGACACCAACAATGATCAACAAAGTCGTCCCGCCAAAATAGAACGGTGCATGGAGCATGCCCATAAAATAGAACGGGAACAACGCAATGGCAGCCAAAAAGAGTGCACCCGGCAGTGTAATCCGCGACAGCACCCGGTCGATATAATCCCGGGTCTGGGGACCGGGCCGAATCCCGGGCACAAACCCTCCATGGCGCTTCATATTATCCGAAATATCCTGGGGATTGAACACAATCGAGGTATAAAAATAGGTGAAGAAGATAATCAGCACAGCGTAAAGCAAATCATAGAGCCAATAGCCGGAGTGGAACACCGTTTGGAGGGTCTGGAAAAAGGGAAGTTTAATCAGCGAAGCAAGCGTCGAAGGAACGACAATGATACTCTGGGCAAATATGATAGGAATAACGCCGGCGGTCGTCACCCGCAAAGGAATAAAGGTCGATTGCCCACCATACATCTTACGCCCGACAATCCGTTTCGGATACTGGACCGGTATCTTCCTCATTGCCTGGGTCAACAGAACCACTGCCCCAAAAACCACAATGATGATGAGAACGATAAGAATGACCGCAATGAACGAAATACTCCCCGCACGCACCGCGGCAACTGTTCTACCCAAATCCGAGGGCCAGCTATCTAAACAGCCGATGAATATAATAAAAGAAATACCGTTGCCGATCCCTTTCTCGGTAATGAGCTCGCCCAGCCACATGGCAAAGATCGTACCGGCGGTCAAGGTGAGAACCGTCACCAATCGGAAGAACATCCCGCTTTGAGTCACGATCGGCATCAACATATCGCCGACCCGGACCGGCGGTTGGTTCTCCAAAAAGGCGGCGATCGCAACCGCCTGAATTACCGCTAATGCAACGGTTGCATAGCGCGTATACTGATTGATCTTTTTTCGACCTTCCTCTTCCCGCTGCAGCTTCTCAATCGCCGGAAACACCGAACCCATGAGCTGGAATACGATTGAAGCCGAAATATACGGCATCACTCCCAATCCTAAAATCGCCGCCCGCGACAGCGCGCCGCCGACGAAGATATCGTAGAGACCGAACACCGTGCCCCGCATCTGGCCAAGCAGTGCACCCAATGCCTGGGCATTGATCCCGGGGGTGGGAATATGAGTACCTAATCGATAGACAATCACCATCAAGAAGGTAAAGATAATCTTCTTGCGCAGGTCTGGGATTCTAAAGATATTCTGGGCAGATGAAATCAACCGACGATCTCCACTTTCCCGCCCGCTTTTTCAATCAGCTGTTTCGCCTTTTTTGAAAACGCATGGGCTTTGACGGTCAACGGGACCAAAATTTCTCCCGTCCCCAAAATCTTAACTGCCGCACCTTCTTTGATTATCTTTTTTTCAAATAATGACATGGGTGTAACTTCGGAATTCGCCGGGTAAACAGTGAGCTGCCGGAGATTGACTATTTCAAATTCATTTTTAACCCGGCTCGTGAATCCCCGCTTCGGAATCCGCCGGTACAACGGCATTTGACCGCCCTCAAAACCCGGACCAAACTCCTTGCCCGAACGTGCGCCCGCACCTTTATGGCCGCGGGTCGATGTCTTGCCGTGACCTGACCCGGGCCCGCATCCGACCCGCTTGCGCCGCTTCCGTGCACCGCGTGGCGGTTGCAGTCGCGACAGCATTAGACTTCCTCGACTTTGAGCAGATACGCGACCTTTTGTATCATACCCAGGATTTGCGGTGTGCCGGTTACAATGCGCGAGTGGCCGGTTCGACGTAAACCCAGTGCCCGCACCGTCCGCTTGTGGTCTTCTTTGGTATCAATGACGCTCCGCCGTAATGTTACTTTAAGTTGTTTCATTGACCGGTACCTTTTTCTCAACAAAATAAGCGAATGGTTTATTCCTGACCGCAGCCATTTCTTCTAATGTCCGTAAACTCGCCAATGCCCGGATAGTCGCAACCGCCAGATTGTACGGATTGTGAGAGCTCAACGATTTGGTCAGAGCATCTTTCACTCCGCATGCCTCCAACACCGCCCGCACCTGGGGACAGGCGACCAAACCGGTCCCGTCGGAAGCGGGTTTAATAATCACCTTGGAAGCACCGTACTTCCCGGTTGCAGTATGGGGAATGGTATGACCGCGCAGCGAAATCTGAACCAATTCTTTTTTTGCCCGTTCCGACGCCTTTCTCACCGCGATCGCCACTTCTGCCGCTTTACCATGACCGACTCCAACCATTCCTTTGCCGTCACCAACCACTACCGCCGCGGAAATCTTCATCCGTTTTCCACCTTTAACCACTTTCGATACCCGTTTAATATTTATAACCCGTTCAATCATTTCGGGCTGGGTTCCCATCGTACTGCTGAATCTCTGTTCTAAAATATCAAACCCCCTTCTCTGGCACCAACCGTTAACGCCTTGACCCGACCATGGTATTTGTACCCTGCCCGGTCACAGACCACCCGTTCAATGCCCAATGCTTTCGCTTTTTCTGCTAACACTTTGCCCACCGACTTCGCAATCTCAATTTTTCCTTTCGCTTTATCTTTCATATTTTTTACATCTTTCGAAAGAGTCGATATCGAGGTAATCACCCGGTGGCTCTGGTCATCAATCAGTATTCCGTAAATATGCTTATTCGCCCGATAGACACAAAGCCGGGGACGCTCTTTAGTACCGAAAACCCGCTTTCGTATCGCCAGATGTCGCCGCTCTCGAGCCTCGTACCTCATGCCTGGACCGCTATCCCTCGTTTTCCAACCTTCTTGCGCACGTATTCTTTCTTATACCGGACTCCTTTCCCTTTATAGACATCCGGTGGTTTCAGTCTTCGAATCTCCGCTGCCACTTCACCGACAACTTGCTTGTCAATCCCTTGAACCGTAATCTCGGTCATCTGGGTTTTCGGGTCATCCGGGTTAGCGAGGGTCCGCATTTCGAGGGTGACGCCCGGTGGCAGGATAAAGTCGACCGGGTTACTGAACCCGAGGAAAATCTGCGCCCCCGAAGCCGTCTTCTGCGCCCGGTAGCCGACGCCCCGTATCTCGAGGAGCTTGGTAAACCCTTTTGTCACCCCTTCAATCATGCTGAGCACGAGACCCCGGGTCAGCCCTAAAAAAGCGGGTATTTTAACTCCGCCCCCTTTGCCTATGAACCGGAGGGACTTGTCGCCAAATTCGATACTTATCTCCGGCCGAAGGGAAAGCTCACGGTTACCCAAAGGCCCTTTAACCAATACCCGGCGGTCTTTTTCACTGATCACCACTCCGTCGGGGATGGGTATCGGTCTCAAATAAGCTTTAGCCAATTTGACTCCTGCGCATTATAATCATGATAAAATAATAACAAAAAATTCCCCCTTAGTCAACAGGTTTTTCGGAATTTATTAGTTTTCTTACAATATAAGGATTATCGAAAAATTGTCAAGACCTAAAACCGATCTCTTTACTCTCAACCTCAAGTTTTGGTTGTCACGATATGGTTATAAAAATTGGCAAGTAACTTCTCCCCAATCCCGCCCGACCGCTCAAGGTGGAACTGAAGACCGTACAACGGCTTACGCTTGTGCCGGATCGCCTCAACCGGGCAGGAGACGGAGCCTGCCAGAAGCCGAAAATCAGCAGCGCCCAAGCCCGTATCTTCTACATATTCATAGTGGTTCTCCACCGCCTGGAACTCTGCCCCCAATCCGGCGAAGAGCGGGTCCGGAGCCGTAATTCGAATCTGTTCCAGTTTATCCACCAGTTCGCCTTTGGTTACCACGCCGCCAAAAGCCTTCACTAAAATTTGATGGCCATAACAAACGCCTAAAACCGGAATTGTCAATTTCCTTAAAAAAAGAATAAAATTTTCGCAGTAGTCGCCGGACGACACAAACGCGGACGAACCGGACAAAACCACGGCATCAAACCGGGATGTATTGAAAGTCGGCTCGATATTTTTGTCGGCGATTACCTCGTATTGACTCAATTTTTCTACCAGCCGCACATAATTCTCAATCTTCTTTTCCGGTTCGTTCCGGTAACTGTTGATGATTAAAGTTTTCATCTGCGGCTATCTGCCTCGCCTCGTTTTCGAGGCGAAATCTGCGGTTAACTTTGGTTCGATTCTCGCGTCCCTTCCCGCTTCGAAAACCAGATCGCTAATCCAACCACCGCAACCAAAACGACGTTGAGCGCAATCAACCCGGGCGTCCATTTTTTGAAGTTAATTATCAACGGCACAATCAAAAGCGAAACCATATTAATAACCTTGATCATCGGATTCAATGCCGGACCGGAGGTGTCTTTCAACGGATCGCCGACCGTATCACCGACGACCGAAGCCTTATGGGCCGGGGAGCCTTTGCCGCCGTAGAGACCGTCTTCAATCGTTTTTTTCGCATTGTCCCAGGCGCCGCCGGCATTCGCCATAAACACCGCCATCAACTGGCCGACCAGGATGACTCCGGCCAAAAATCCGCCTAACACCACTTCCTTGAAAATAAATCCGACGATGATCGGCGAAAGTACTGCCAAGACTCCGACGCCCAAAAGTTCTCGCTGTGCCGCGGTCGTACACAGTCGAACCGCCTGGGCATAATCGGGTTTAACTTTTCCTTCCATTAAACCCGGAATTTTAAACTGCCGGCGAACCTCGTTGACGATCAGAGACGCTGCCCGGCCGACCGCGCGAATGGTCAGTGCCGAAAAGAGGAACGGAACCGAGCCGCCGATTAAAAGACCGATAAAGACATACGGATTGCCGATATCGATGAAAAAATTCTGTATTCCGGTGATTGCCTTGACCGTATCAGCGAAGGCACCGAACAACGAAACCGCTGCAATCACCGCTGAGCCGATTGCGATTCCTTTGGTCACTGCTTTGGTCGTATTCCCGACCGCATCCAAATCAGCCATAATCTGGCGGGATTTTTTATCCATATGAGTCATCTCGCCAATACCGTTGGCATTGTCGGCAATCGGCCCGAATGCGTCCATCGCGATGTTGTTGCCGGTCAGAGTGAGCTGGCCAATACCGCAGAGCGCAACCCCGTAGAGAATCATCGATGGCGTCTTGTGGAAAATGATGACACTGGCGAGAATCGCAAAGGCGATGACAATGATCGCCCAGACACTCGATTCCATTCCGATTGAGAGACCGGAAAGAATCGTTGTCGCCGAACCAGTCTGGGTAGATTTGGCAATCTCTTTGACCGGACCCTTGTTTGTTCCGGTGAAGTGCTCGGTCAGGTAGTTGGTGACAATCGCCAAAAGAATCCCCGCAAAAGTGGCGATCGCAACTCGAATATCGCGCACATAGAACCAAGCAATGGCGACAAAACCAACAATCGAGGTCGCAGCCGACAAATTGAATCCGCGCTTGATCGCCTTAAACGCATTCTCTTTTTCGTTAAAAGCGCGGACAAAATAGGTGCCGATAATCGATGAAATAACGCCCATTGCCCGGACCAGAAGCGGAAACAGAATCCATTTCAACTCAAATGGTTGAATCGCTAAGCCTAAAATCATTGCTGAAACAATAGTCACTTCATAGGATTCGAAGATATCCGCCGCCATTCCCGCGCAGTCACCGACGTTGTCGCCGACCAAATCAGCGATCACTGCCGCATTACGCGGGTCATCTTCCGGAATATTCTGCTCGATCTTTCCCACCAGGTCCGCACCGACATCCGCGGCTTTGGTATATATCCCACCGCCAACCCGCATAAAAAGCGCAATCAACGTACCACCGAACCCGAAGCCCAGGAGCACCTCCGGCGCCATCTTGCCATAAAATATGAAAATAATCGTCCCACCCAATAAACCCAGACCATCAGTCAGCATCCCCGTGATCGTACCGGAGCGATAGGCGATTTTGAGCGCTTCACCAAATGAGCGCCGGGCTGCGGATGCAACCCGCACATTGGCAATAACCGCCATCCGCATCCCGATCTGACCGACCGTAAGCGAAAAGAGCGAACCCATGAGAAAAGCGCCTGCCCGACCGAAGGCGATTGTCCAGTGTCCACCGGCAAGGGCAGCGGTCAGATACAAGGCAAACGTCAGAACGACAATGAAAATACCGATCGTCTGCAATTGACGTTTCAAGTAGGCATCCGCCCCTTCCCGGATAGCGCGGCTCACCGCCTGCATCTCGGCGGTTCCTTGATCAGCTTTTAAGACCTGGCGGGTCAACAATACCGCATATAGAAGACCGACAATCGCCACCCCCAGAATCGTCCACATCGCACCGACTTCAAACGGAAATGCTCCGGACATAGCTTTTGCTCCTTTCTTTTTTAAGTAGTCATTCGCTTCTCAGTTTTACGGAAACATCGAGGCTTTTTGAACAAGCTGTCACTGGGTTGGAGTTCCCGCCAGTTCCGGTTTCACATAGTCTCGCCGGCGTAATTCGGTTCCTCCTTTCACCCAGTAACGGGGGTCGGTTGCCACCCCATTGACCATCACCTGCCAGTGGAGATTGGGACCGGTGCAGAGACCGGTTTTGCCGACCAGTCCGATGACCTGTCCCTTCTTCACCCGTTCGCCTTTTGCGACAAAGATTCGGCTGAGATGGAGATAGACGGTATGGACACCGCCGCCATGGGCAATGACGATGCTTTTGCCGTGAACATCAAGACTCTTCGCCATCGACACCACTCCATCGTTCGGAGCCACCACCGATGCGCCCACCGCATTGCCGATATCAACACCTTTATGCCGCCACTTATCCATATCTTTATTATAGCGTCGGGGCGTTGCATAGAGTCCGGCAATCGTTCCGGAACAGGGCCAGATAAACTCGCCGTCGTAGAGCGCCGAATCCGGGTTTGTCCGATAGGCATTGGCAAAATAGCCGCCTTCGTATTTTAACATCTCTGAGGTTTCTTCGGTGAGAATCGGAATGTCGAGTTTCGCCGTATCGCGATGGGCAAACTCACCCGGGACTACCTTGAACGGCAACTGGAGGCTCTTCCGTTCTGCACCTTCGTCATAACTTATCGTCATAAAATAACTGTCCGGTTTCGTCTCCATCGGCACCGCCAGAACTGTCTTATAGATGGTTCGCTCTGGGGTCGGATAGAGTTTATATCCTCGATAAAGAAACTCAATTCTTGCATTATCAAGCGGCAATACTGCAGTAACGTTCAGGGTTGCAACCTCACCCTGGCGATAGGTGTCTTTATCAAGAAAAATCGCCTGCACCACTCCTTCGCCCCGGATTATCGGCGGGGGTGCTACCGGCTTTTCCTCCGGAGGCGGAACCATTACTACCTTTGGCTCTTCCTTTTTTTCCGGCAGCACAATTGTCGGCTCGGGCGCTTCCGCCGCCACAACTCCAGGACCCTGTCGCCCGATCGGCGGCTCCGCCAGTTTGTACCTACCGCTTAAGTCGACATCGACCGGCGGAATCGGCTCGGTCTTTTGGTCAAGGTCGACCGGCCCTTTTTCCTCCGGTAAGACTACTTCCCTGGATTCGCGACGAGCCTGAGCATTCATTCCGGTTGAATCGACGATCGATTCCGGATAAACCGGTTTCTTCGTTCCCGAACGGAAACAGCCGGCGACGGTAAGAACAATTACCAGGCTAAGGAGTCTTCGCACAACGGAACCCGTAGTAACGATCTTGAACAAACGGCTTGAGCTCTAATCGGGACGATGAACGCAGGTGCTTGGGATTGAGGCTGAGCCAGGAACCGCCGCGCAGGACCCGGGTGTATCCCGAGTCCGGACCAGTTGGATTTTTCTCCGGACTTTTTTTATAGTAATCTTTGCTGTATAAATCCTGACACCATTCCCAGACATTACCCGCCATATCGTAAAGCCCGTAACTGTTGGGCGCAAAACTACCCACTGGAGCGGTGAAGCCATATCCATCTTTTTCTTTTTGTCCATTGGGTGCAAAGTTGCACCTACCTGATGGCGGCTCATCGCCCCAGGGGTATAATTTTCCTTCCAGTCCTCCCCGGGAAGCCCGCTCCCACTCCGCCTCGGTCGGCAACCGCTTGCCTGCCCAGAGCGCATACGAGAGCGCATCGTAATAACTGACACCGACGACCGGCTGGTCCGGTTTGTTCAAATCCGAGTCGGTAAAAAACGGCGGCTTGGGGTGGTTGGTGGCATCAACAAATTCTTTGAATTGTTTGTTGGTCACTTCTTTCTTATCGATAAAAAACGGCTCGACCCAGACTTTGTGCTTCGGACTCTCATCTGCCGAATCCGAACCCATCGTAAAATAGCCGCCCGCAATGAGCCCCATTCCCTCGGGCGGAGGACCGATCTCTTTCTCGGTCGTCGTCGGCTGCGGCTTCGATTTACCGCAACCGGCTGCCGCTAAAACCAGTACACTGAGCATCAACAAGATTTTTTTCAAATGTGCCTCCTTGAAGTTTGAATGAATATATTACCACCTGCAAGCTTGCTCCTAAATTCATCGGGTTTGCGCATTTTCAAAAACTTAAGTAATTTAAAACGATTGTCAAGGGAGGGGAAGAATAAAGCTCTGAAAAACTACACTTTACCACAAAGCACACAAAGAGCACAAAGAAAGAATTCTTATAATTCATTAATTTTTCAAATCTTTTCCTTTGTGTGCTTCCCCCATTAGATTACCTGATTTAACTAACTTCATACTGTATATCTAATGGGGAGTGCCCTTTGTGGTTAAAAATGACTTCTTCGCGGTCTCGGAGGAAAAATTTTCCCAGTTGACAAACCGGACACCGGTTTTATTATAAACTATGCCTGCCATCATCCTCTCCCTCCTGCAAACCCTGATTATGAACTTCGAATATCCCGTCGACCCCAATATCGTCTGGTCCTATGACCGGTTGAACCAGGACAGTCCGGCGCTGTCATATAACGGCAATCAAACCCTGGTCGTTTGGAATGAAAACGATTTAAGTCTCCGGGCGGCACGGATTTCATCCGACCACCGGATTTTAGATTCGCTCGGGTTTGAAATCGCCTGCCCAGGAACAAGAACCCTGCCGGCTGTAGCCTGGGGAAACAATTCCTGGCTGGTGGTATGGACTCAAGAAGGTAACCTCCATGCTACCCGCATTGATACAGCAGGGCAGATTTTAGACCCTTTGCCTCTTTATCTATTCTCGAGTGCCTACCATCCGCAAATCGCTTTTGATGGCACAAATTATCTGGTAGTATGGGCTGACTGGAATAATATCTATGCGATGCGGCTTACAGCTTCCGGTACACCGATTGATTCAATCCCACTTACTATCTGGAATTCAACAACATATCTAAAATCACCTGCAGTCTGCTATGGCAATCAGGCGTATCTGATCATCTGGGAAGATGCCGTTGCCGGGGACGAACCCGGAAAAATCTATGGCATAATCCTAACCCCGTCCGGAACGATACAGTCCCCATTTTTAATATCTCACACCGGCGAAAATTTTTATGCACCAATTTTAGCATTTAACGGCGACAGATTCTTCGTCTGCTATTGGGAAAAAGATGAATACTGGTACGGTGATGCCTATCTATGGGGAGCACAGGTCAGCAAAACAGGAACATTAATTAATAACGCCATTCATATCAGCTGGACCTCCGAACTCGATTATTCCGTGGAAAATGAATATTTAGCATCTAAACCCTCGGCTATTGCCTCTAACGGTAATTATTGGTTAGTTTTCTATTCCAGTGATTGGTATTCTGACCCCGGCCCCAATGGGACTTCTTTCGTTGTTAGTTTTATAAATAGTACCGGAACAGTCCTTGGCGATACAGGCATTGGTTACATGCCGTTGGCAAGCTTCGATCCCTCAGCAGCCTTTGACGGTAATCATTACCTACTAACCTGGGATGGTTCCCTGGGAATCGAAGCGTTCTGGATTTCACCCAGTGGCGTAAGAAATGATTCAACCCAGATAATAAAAAAAATGGTCGCAGACGATCAGATTTACTCCGCATTGATTTTTGATGGCAACAATTTTTTTGCAACCTGGTGGGAAACGCGCGAAAGAATCTATGGAAGAATACTCTCGCGAAGACCCTACTTGACGGTAAATTTATTGAATAAAAGTGGAATGATTACAAATCATGATTTCTGGGAAACGGAAGGCGGCGATGCCAAAATAATGCCTTCCTCGATAGTTAAAGGTTCTGATGGTATCATGGTTGGCTGGGCTTCTTTCTATGATGATTTTTTTAACCATCCCGGGAATACGCCTTATATTGCACTTTTTGATTACCTTCCAACTTGTCGTTGGTCAAAATCGATCAGCAAGCACCCGGATTATTTTGAATGTATCACTCTGAGCACAAATACCGAAGATTATTTTGTTGCTACCTTTAAATACGATACCGTATGTGCACTCCTTGTCGACTCTTCAGGAAGTATCCTCAAGACTGTTAAACTAAGCGACCAAGGCGGTCCGGAAATCGCCGCAATTTACAATGGCACTGATTATCTGGTCGTCTGGACCAATTATAAAACAAAAGAAATCCGAGGTGCCCGACTGACATCCGACCTTACGGTTTTAGACCCGGATGGCTTTACCATCGCCGATAGCGGTCAAGTCGCAAATCTTGCTTCAGACGGCACCGACTATTATCTGACCTTTACCCGCTCCGTACCAATCTATGACAATGTCTATGGCGTCAAAATTTTCGCCGACGGCACGGCCGGTTCGTCCATTTTACCAATAGCCCATAGCGCCTTTAACGAAACCTCGCCGTATATCGTATTTGACGGTGAAAACTATATCGTCGCCTGGGCGACCGAACAGAAAGTTGGAGAAGAATACTATTCTCAACTCTGGGCAGCCCGAATTAAACCGGAAGGAGACCTCAAAGATTCGATTGCTATATCCGATTTATCACCAGGCTACAGCACGATAAGCTGTGCGCCCTACGCACCAGGCAAAGTGCTTTTTCTCTACAACCGGTTCTCCGATTCGTTAGAGGTCCAGCGAATCTACGGTCAGTTCGTCACGACCGGCAGCATCAGCGAACAAACAACGCCCACCTCTTTGCTGCCACGATTGGAAAACCCGCCTTCTCCCTTTTCACGAACCTTAACCTTAAGCTTCTACCTTCCCGCTTTTTACGACCACCTCAATTTTGATATTTATGACATTGCCGGCAGGCTCGTCCGTTCTCTTCCCCAAACAAACCTCGCATCAGGCAATCATACGCTTGTCTGGGACGGTTGTGACAGTTCCGGCAAGCAAACCCCAAGAGGAATCTATTTTATCCGCTTCAAAACTTCAAATTTCCAAATAATTAAAAAAACAATCAGATTATAGTATTAAATCAAAAGCGCCAATCCCACCGCGGCTAACAACCCCAAACCACCGCCGAACAAAAACGGTGCCTGCGCACCGAAAGCACTCCAGAGCACCCCGGCTAAAAGCGAAGCCGGAAACAGCCCGATGCCGACCAGGGTCGCATGCAGTCCGATCATCGTTGCCCGCAAGTGCTCGGGTGCGATATCCGCCACCAGCGCCTTTTCCACGCCTTCAGTCAGACCGATATAGATTCCATAAACGCCGAATAGCGCCCAGAGATAACTGGGATTTTTTACAAAGGCAAATCCGAAATAGACGAGTCCGTAAAACACATACCCCGCAACCAGCAGGGTCTTTCTGCCAATCCGGTCCGACAGCCGGCCTGCCGGATAGGCAAAGACGAGATAGGTTAGATTGTACACCAAATACAAAAGAATCACCGTTGCCGGGTTCACCCCGAGCTTGCTCGCCCGCAAGAGGAGAAACTGGTTCGAAGAGTTGCCCAGCGCAAAAATAAAAACGACCACCAAAAATGCCTTCAGCCGGAACGGCAGCCCTCGAACATTCAATTTTATCGTTGATGTGGTTGCGACGATTTTTTTCCGTTCGCGGACGACAAAAAGAAGAACAATTCCTAAAAAAGCCGGTATCAGTGAATAAAGAAAGACCGGTGTATAGTTACCTTTAAACGAGGTGAAAAAGAAATACGCTAACAGAACTCCGATTGCGGCGCCCAGGGTATCCAGTGCCCGATGCAGTCCATACGCCCTCCCCCGCTTTCCGGCCTGGGCGCTATCGGCAATGAGCGCATCCCGGGGCGCGGTCCTGATGCCTTTGCCCAACCGGTCGATAATCCGTGCGCCGAACACATGACCCCATGCCCGGGATAAATACAAAACGACTTTACCGACGGTCGATGAAGCATACCCGATGATGGCGAGCGACTTCCTTTTCCCCAGCCGGTCCGAAACATAGCCGGAGAAGACCTTTAACAGGCTGGCGATGCTCTCGGCAATTCCTTCAATCAGCCCGATGATCGCCGGGCTTGCCCCCAATTTCAAACTGAGAAACAGCGGCAGTATCGGATAGACCATCTCGGAGGAGATATCGGTTAAGAGACTGGTTAACCCGAGAATGATGATATTAAACACTTCGGTTCCCTGCCCGTTCTTTTTCGATAAATGCGATATACATTGCCGATCGACTGGTAAGAAACTTTTTAACCATCCAGCCCGTACCGCGAAGGATTTTATTTATTTCAGTCTGCGAAACCATCAGGTAGTCGAACCAAGGCGTGGCATAATGCTGATAGCGAACGCGGATTCGAATTTGACCGGACATTCTGCCTTTGTTCCGGTTTCTTTGGTGATAGCGTAAGTGTTCGGGAAGATTGGTGTTGTACGGGTCTCGAGACTCGGCAATGATTCTCCCCTGCTCGGAGGTACTATTATAAAATCGTTTCAAAAGCCAGCGGGCACGCTCAAAACTTCCGAATAATCCGAAGTTGTTCCCGAACATAATGATCGTATCGAATTTCCCCAAACGCGCAGTTATCCCGGTGACCGACAAAAGCCGGGTTTTGCGTAAGCCCCGCATCCGGCAGACCCGAACCGCTTTAGGCGAATTGTCGATGCCGAGGACATCAAATCCCCGCTTCTGCAAATAAAGCGAATGCCTGCCGGCTCCGCAGCCGATATCGAGCACCCTGCCCTGGACGTATTTCATCGCCTGTTTTTCATGAAGCTGCCACTCGGGATACTCGTTAAAATAGGGACGGGGTCCGGTCGAGAGGTCGAAATAACCGTCGTCGCGCTCGACGATTTCGTAGCCCCGTTTCTTTGTAAAATAATCGTATATCTCATGCCCGAATGCATCCTGCTGTTTTTTTAACATTTTTATCTCACCCTTGAGAGTGCGTGCTTTATTTTTCGCTATTTTTAAAATCTATGGTTTCTTTTTCTATCTTAGGATAAACAGTATCAATCACCTTTTGTGTTTCGATTGTTTTTTTAATGATGGTAACAACCCTTACATAATGCTTTACATCATCGAGCGACAATATCCTTCTCTTTCTATCTTTCAGCCATTTATCGCAAACTTGATAGCCACCAATTTGATATTCCCAGACATCTTTCGTAATTCCTTCAAAATACTGATCCTGATTAAGATAAACTCGTTTGTCTTTTTCTGCATACTTTACCATCTTAACCTTGTTATTGCCTTTGCCGCGTAGAATAGAAATTGCAGAGCGCGGTTCTTCCGATTTAAACAAATGTAACCTGACGAGTCTTTGGCCGTATTCAGCCAGCTTCTTAAATAGTCGGTAATCGTTTGTAAAGGGAACCCTTGGAAAGTCGAGCTTTAAAAACTCGGCATATTTAGTGCGATAGGTATTTGAGCAAAGGACGGCGTAAATATAAAAGAAGATTCGTTCGGGAGAGATAGATTTTCTAAAAGCTTTTGTTAATTGCTCGACTAATACTGGAGAAAGATTTGGCTTTTTCTCCTCATAACCTTCTTTTTGGTCAAAAACCATCATAACCCTGCCTGAAAATCTGTTCGGTTGGCTGCTTTTTGCTGGGTATAGATATAGAGGGAAAATAAAAGCTATTCCTTTGTTACTGAGAGTAATACGGCTTTCAATAATACTATTAGAAACCAGGACATGATTAAAGATACCTTCCGCCACCTGCCTCACTGAAATCAATCCCAAATTCTCGTGTTTCATTTGGTTCATAATTCCAGGACGCGGCCTACAATGAAAACCGCGAGACCGGCCTGTATAATAAGTGTATCTTATATCAAACGGCCTGTATAAAATCGGCACTATTTTTCTTTTGTCTAATCCGCCATCTTTTAAATCCTTCTGAGCAAGTTCAACTTTCCAGTCTCGTGCATCTTTACCCAGCTTGTAAGCGTTTCTTGCCGTTTCAGCATCAAGCTTTGAAAAATTTAAAACTGTCGTCCAAACCTCGTTTGCTGTCCACTTAATTGTCAGAGCATCTCGTGCCGTAACTATTCCGACGCTATTTAATGGGAAAATATCGGTTATTCTGGGGTAACCTTCATATACTTTTAAAAGTTTTTCTTCCCTTGGAACGAATAGATAGAATTCAGATTTTGGCGATAGCCTTTTCCATTTGGTCGTTTTTATATCGTTCTTCAAAAGCCAAGAATATTTCTTTTCTCGCAAACCCCACGAATTTTTGTGATACACTTTGCAACTATGCTCTTTTGGTTTTTCCGACTGTTTCTCTTTGACAAACAATTTCAATTGAGACGAAGGTATAGCAGACCATGATTCTTCTTTCTTTTCCTGTTTTTTAAAAGCCAAAATGATGGCTACGCCTTGCTGGATGTCAAAAACATTTTCATCTTTTGAGCCATCCGGGCATCGTTCTTTTTTCAAGCTGTTGCCGTGCAAATCCAGAATATAAATCTCGTCAAAACTGGCCATCAAAGATTGTCGCATCCCCCTAAAAGTCGGATTATCAAGATAACTGTGATTGGTGATAAAACCTAAAATACCTCCGCCGGACTGATTTATTTTCCACTGGGCGAAGCGGATAAATTTCACATAATCATCCTGCAGCCACTTGGGGTTTTTCTCGCCGAGCGGCTTGCCATCAACGAATTTATAGTCCTCAATAAGGTTACCTATCCAAGTTTTAATTTTCTTTCTCTTTTCTTTACCGTTCTCAGTCCTCACAGTAAGATATTTTTCGCTCACATTTGCTGAGTGACCAGAATAAGGCGGATTGCCCAAGATAACCAAAATCGGTTTCTCTTTTTTAACCTCGCCTGCCAAATGCGATTCCTCTGAGAGCGAGGATAAACCAGGGATTCCAATTTGAGTAAGCTCCTCCATTTCCAAGGTATTGGTAAGATAGAGCTTAAACCGATCATCATTTTGAAGTTTATAGCCAAGTTCTTCTAAAAGAAAAGCCATCTTGAGATGACCTACCGCATACGGTGCCATCATCAATTCAAAGGCATAAAAATTCGTAAGGATGTGCTCCTTAATGGTCATTTCTCCCATGCTTTCACCATATTGGGAGACAACCTCCCCGACGATCAATTTAGCTGCTTCAGCCAAAAAAGTGAGAGTTCCTGCAGCTGGGTCCAAGACCGTTACCGAGCTGTCACCAAATCCATCGGTTAGCTGAAAATGAGTCTTGAGGATCTGATGCAAAGAGCGGACGATATAAGAGACAACCGGTTCGGGAGTATAATAGACACCTCTCTTCTCTCTCGTTGTGGGGTCGTATTCAGCTAAAAAAGTCTCGTAAAAATGAACGACCGGGTCTTTCCCTTTGTGCTCGTGAAAATACTGATGCAGTATTTTATTTAAATCGGTAACCGCCAAAACTTCTGAAATATCGTCGATAGTCCATTCCATTGCCGTTGGTGGTTTGCCTAATGAAATAAAGTGAAATACATCTTTCAATATTCCGATCGTGGGTGGAATTTTATCATACGCGAGTTTTCGATTGAAACCGTTTTCGGAACGGGTTCGAGCAGCGAAAAGACCGTAGGTGATCGTCTGGGAATAGAGATCGGCAAATTCTTCTTTTTTTAACCCGCTGATTAGATATTTCTTAAATGCCTCGTAAAATTCTAAGATAAAGCCTGTGCCTTTTTTTTCTTCTTCTTTCAATTCCTCCGCAATAACCTCGTCTTTCAAAAAACTGGTTCTCTTCGCCAGTTCTATTGCCAACGTTTTGGCATTATAAACTTTCGGCAAGGAAAAAGAAAAGAATTTTTCAAACAGTTTCAGAAAATCCGATTCGTTTTCGACGGGCGGAACGGTTTTAAGCTTATGCACAATATAAGCCTTAGCGATACGAACGCTATCTATTAAGGAGCCATTCCGATAAAGTCGGAATTCAAAAAAATTGGTTAATATCAAATTAGGAAAAATACGAAGATACCGCTTTAATTGTTCTGTTGTTTCTACCTGGTCTAAGTATTCAGTCGTTGGCGGTTTAGCCTCGATGTAACCGACGATATGCTGCTTTCCATCCCAGATTCTAAAATCGGGATTACCCGCTTCGGTTTTCTTGGGTAAAGTTGTAATATGAATGTTTTTTTTACCAGCCGATTCGGCATATTCCGTTAACAGTTCCTCAAGTGCTGAATAGTAACTCTCTTCCCTCGCATCACCCCGATTGGCAATCTCGAATATCTTTTTCAGATATGCTTGAAGCATTGCTATCTCATAGTAAGATCGAACACACCTTTCAATTACTCTTCTTGCTCTTTCTGAACCACTCGACGGTTTCTTTGAGACCGTCGGCGAGCGGGGTTTTTGGCTCCCAGTTGAAATCTTTCTTTGCCTTTGAGCTGTCGACCGTGATTTCATAGATTTCACCCGGCCGGGCAGGGCCGTGGAGCGGCCTCCGCTCGTAACCGGTAAGCGCGGTGAAATGAACATACAGGTCATTGACCGAAGTTGCCTCACCCGTGCCGAGATTGTAGGTCGAACTCAATGGATGGCGATGGCGTTCTTCCGCGGTCGGGCTTTTAATCGCCGCCACGACCGCCGAAGCGACATCGCCCACGTACAGAAAATCCCGTTCCTGGTTACCGTCACCGTTTATCACCACCTGTTTTCCGTTGAGCATGTTAAAACTGAAAATCGCAACCACCCCGGCTTCACCCGATGGGTTCTGACGCGGACCATAGATATTCGTAAATCGCAATGCGACGTAGTCCAATTTATGGTTGATCCAGTAAACATAGAGATAGTGCTCGACCGTATTCTTGGTCACCCCATAGGGTGAGAGCGGATTGGTGGGATGAACCTCATCACAGGGCAAATATTCCGGCTCGCCGTAAACCGCCACCGATGAAGCAAAAACGAACCGCTTGACCCCGGAGTGTCTGCTCACCTCCATCAGATTGAGCGAACCGACCACATTGACATCGGCATCGAATCTGGGTTCCTCGATCGAAGTGGCAATCGAGGTCTGGGCGGCAAAATGGCAGACCACTTCCGGCTTTTCCCGATTAAAGACCTTTTCCAATCCTGGTGTGCGAATATCGACCTTGTAAAATTTTGCTTTGGGGTTGAGATTCGACTTTGAACCGGTCGAGAGGTCGTCGACGACCACGACCGAATATCCATCCTGGATGAGCAAATCCACAACCCAGGAACCGATAAATCCCGCACCGCCGGTAACAAGCACCTTCATATCGAAAGACGCGGAAAATCGCGGATACCGACACGGATATACGCGGAGACACTTAGCATTCTTTGCACTCAGATTTAAGGAAGGTGATGAGTTCGTCGATTTTTAATGTCTTCTGTTCGCCGGTTTCCATATCCTTGAGCGAATAAGAATCCGAAGCGAGTTCATCCGGCCCGATGATGACCGCATACCGGACACCGGAACTGTTAGCCTGGCGGAGCAACGGTTTGAGCGCACCTCGTTCCGAGGTAACTCGTTCCGAGGCACTGTATCCCAGTACCGATGATATCCCCTGATTCCTCAATTGCTCGCCCAATCGAGTGCCGGCTGCTAATTCTTTTTCGCCCAAGCCGATTACGAAGACCGGTTTCAACCGAACTTCGGGATACTCATCCACCGCCAGGACGAGCCGTTCAATCCCCAAGGCAAAACCGGTTGCCGGAGTTTTGGGACCGCCCAGTTCTTCGACCAGATTGTCATAGCGGCCGCCGCCACCCAGACTGTCCTGGGCGCCCAATTTCGGCGAAACGAATTCAAACACCGCCCGGGTATAGTAGTCAATCCCCCGCACCAGCCGGTCGTTGATCGAAAAGTTAATGTGATAATTTTTAAGCGCCTCCTGAAAGACCTCAAAGTGCTCCAGACACTCCGAGCACAGGTGTTCTCTCGTCTTCGGTGCATCGGAGTATATTTTCCTGCAGGTTTCATTTTTGCAATCAAACACCCGTAAGGGATTACGCTCCAGCCGGTAATGGCAGTCTTCGCATAACTCCAACTTTTTAGCCGATAAGAATCGGACCAGCTCGTCTTTAAATCCGGGCCCACAGTTCGGGCAGCCGACCGTGTTAACTGCCACCGAAAAATCTTTGATATTTATCTGCCGAAACAGCCGGGTCGCCATCTCAATCAGCTCGGCATCAACCAGGGCAGAAGCCAAGCCCACCACTTCCACCCCTAATTGGTAGAACTCGCGGAACCTCCCTTTCTGTGGACGCTCCTGGCGGAACATCGGTCCGTAATGGAATAACCGAACCGGCAGGGTGGTGTTGTTCTCAATAATTGCCCGAATAATGCCGGCAGTGCTTTCCGGCCGCAAGGTCAAGCTGCGCTCGCCTTTATCGGTGAAGGTATACATCTCTTTGACGACAATATCCGACCCCTCGCCAATCGAACGGGTGAACAACTCGGTGTGCTCAAAAGTAGGAATCTCAATCTCCTCGAAACCGTAGAGCTCTAAAACCTGCCGGCATTGGGTTTGGAGCCAGAACCGTTTTCGAGCCTCTGCCTGAAAAATGTCCCGCGTTCCTTTCGGTCGCTGGTATTTCATCGCTTTCTCCTTCGCTGATAGATCACTAAACCAAGTATCCCGACCCCAAGTCCAATCATATCAAATAAAAAATCGACCGGGTCAGCAGCCCGGTGGGGAATGAGCTTCTGCCCCCACTCGGTCGTGATCCCCAATATCACCCCTCCCGGGATCGATAACCAGCCCATAACCGGCAGCGCCAGCACACCAAACACCCCATAGAGAACGAAGTGGATTACTTTATCCAGACCAGGAGTCTCAATAACCTTAATCTTGGGCGGCGGTAAAAACAACGCCGCAAAAATCCCGCAGGTCCAGACAAAGAAGAGCAGCGTCTGCCAGGGCTTAGGATTTCTCAATTTTAATCCTTGGTTTCGTCATGCGGATACTATAACTCGAAACGTTCATAAATGCAACATGAAAATAACGACAAAATAAATGACCATCACACCCAGTCCGAGCGGCACCCCCAACCGTGCCCACTCTTTGCTTGTGATCTTCAGTTTATGAGCCGAGATGATGTTGGGAATATTCCCGGGTATGAGCATACCGCCTGCAATCAAAAGCCCCATCAATGCACTTTTGATCTGGGCGAGTTGCAGACTGGGTGCGATCTCGGCGGCTGCCAGGGTGGCATTGTCGAGTATCGCCGACACCATATTCAACCAGAAAAGCACTTCCGCCCGAACCCAGGTAAAATATTTATCGATAATGACTTTAAATCCACTCCCCAGCAGTATCAGCGCCATAACAAAGACATAGACCTTGAGCGCTCGGATCCAAACCTCTTTGAACGGCTCTTTTTTCTCGGCAGCCAGGACTTCAATGTGGGAAACTTTTTCTTTTGTGAAAAATATGCTGACAATACCCATCGCTATCACGCCCGGGATTATATAAGCGCCGAGCAACTTAAAGAGGAAAAAGAAATGGGCGTGATAGGGTGCGCCCTGGAGCTTGGTCACCGCAATCGTCGAGAGCGGTTCACCAATCGGAGTCAGGGCCGCACCCAGCCCAATTGAAAAGCACGCAATGATGACCAGATTAACCCGGGTTTTATGGTCGAGCGGCAGAAGGTGCATCAATTCAACCAGGAGCAACGATGCGATGATGGCGGTAATCACGCTCGACACCAGCCCGAGCACAACCACGATAACAAAAACGATTACCTTGAGCGGCACTTTCCGTAACAGTGACTTCATTCCCCGGTCGGCATAGGTTCGCCCGTAATGGAAGAGTAACCCTGCCACGAGCACCGCCGGCACGATACCTTTGACAATCGGTTCCAACAGCGCCTCTTTGATCAGCCGAATCTGCCAGACCCCGGCGATCGTTACCGCCAGCACCCCCATCAGGAACAGAAATGCTTCGAGATTGCGTTCAATGAACTTGAGCACGAATGGACCGATTAAAACAAAAACAAAGATTACGAATAAACCGATATCAACCGGGGTTACGTGCACGGTCCGATTACCCTTCGTTAGCGCAACTGGTTTTTTTCATTTGCACTGCATTATAAAATCCAAAACCCGACTGTCAAGCATGTGGGTTTAGAACCCTGACAAACCACCGAAGACACTGAATCCGCCATAGTGTGTGGCGGAACGGAAGGGTTATTATTTGTATTCTATAATATCATTATTCAGTGAATTCCGTGTCCGCCATACTGCGTGGCGGATTTCGTGATAATTTTGATAATTTGCCAGAGCTCTCATTTTTTGTCCTTGACTCGTTCACTCTGCCTTAGGTAATATAACCGGTGAAAATAAAATTAGCCAAGACCGCCGGTTTCTGTATGGGGGTCAGGCGGGCGCTGAACCTGACGTTGGAGTTAGCCAACCAGCCCGACCGCCGGGTCTATACCTTTGGACCACTCATTCACAACCCCCAGGTTATAGAGATGCTCGAAGAAAAATCGGTTCGGGTTTTGAATGACCTTGACCAATTCCTGCCTGCCAATGCGACCGTTGCTATCCGCACCCACGGCGTCTCGCCCGATGAGCTTAAAAAAATCCGGGATACTGCCGCCCGTATTTGCAACGCAACCTGTCCCAAGGTCGCCCGGGTCCAGAGTATTGTCAAGCAGTATACCAAAGAAGGCTTTACCATTCTGATTATCGGCGATCGCGGACATGCCGAAGTGACCGCAGTTCTGGGTTATGCCGAAGGGAATGGTGTCGTTATCGAAAAAACGGCAGATGTAACGAATCTCCCCCCGCTGGAGAAGGTCTGCGTCGTTACCCAGACCACCCAAAATATTGAACATTTTAAAGAGCTCGCTCGGGCGATTAAGCACCGCTATCCCCGGGCAACGATCTTTGATACCATCTGCAATTCAACCTACCAACGCCAAGCCGAGGTGGTTGCACTGGCAAAAGAAGTTGATGCGATAGTGGTCGTGGGTGGCAAAAATAGCGCCAATACTACCCGGCTTGCTCAAATCTCACACGCTGCCGGGATTCCCACCTTTCATGTTGAGACCGAGAATGACCTCGACCTGCAACGGATGAGACAGTTTAAAACAGTCGGGGTCACCGCCGGCGCTTCCACTCCCAACTGGCTTATCCAGCGGGTTGTCGGAAGGTTGGAGGAGTTAGCCGCCGGGAAAAATTTTTTTAACCATGCCCTCCGATTTCTTTTGAAGAGCAATATCTATATCGCCTTTGGAGCGGCCAGTCTGAGTTATGCCGCCTGCCGTCTTCAGGGAATTGTACCAAAAATCGAATTCGAATTCATCGCCGGTTTTTATATCTTCGCCATCCACCTCTTAAATCAGTTCACCGAAGAAACCGCTATCACCTATTCCGAACCGCTCCGTATTCAGTTTTACAACCGGTACAAGAAACTGCTCATTACCCTGGGTATTATTTCCACCTTCGGTGCGCTCTGCTTAGCCTTGAAACTCGGCATCGTCCCCTTCGCCTTTATCCTCGGCATGTCGGCATTGGGTATCCTCTATCGCGTCCGGATTATTCCCGAACGACTGTTCAAGCGGGTCCGCTACCGACGGCTGATGGATATCCCGGCATCGAAAGACATATTTTTTGCCTTGGCCTGGGCGGTGGTTCTCGTCTGGCTCCATCTCTTCACCGCCAAAGGCCATTTTACCAAAGCCACCCTCACCGCGCTCATCTTTACTTTCATTTTAGCCTTTGTCCGTTCGGTTATTATCAGTATCCGAGATATTCAAGGCGATATGATTGTCGGTCGGGAAACGATACCGATTCTCCTCGGCATTGAAAAAACGAAAATCCTCTTATTCTCGCTGACCGGTCTCTCAGGTATCCTGTTGCTGGTGGCGACGGTATTGAAATGGACATCCCCGCTCGGTTATTTCTTATTAATCGCCGTGCTCTATGTCTTCTGCTACCTTTTCCTCTACCGCCAGGAAATTATCGTTCCCGGACTCTGGACCGAAGCGGTGGTCGATTCGAGCTTCGTCTTAGCCGGCGCCATCGCCTACGCCTGGTATCTGTTCACATAATGATCTCTTGTTGAGCCGTTCGCCAAATCAACTAAAACTCATTTGCAAAGCACATTTTAAAACCTGTAATTTTTATGACTTGCCAGTATCTATCTCAACCGCACTATCTTTTTGGTTGATTTATACTCTTTCGTCTCTAACCGATAGAAATAGATGCCCGACGCAAGCCTCCGGTTCTGGTCATCTTTGCCATCCCAGGAGACGGTATAATACCCCGGCTTCTGTTTTCCATCCACCAACCTTCTCACCAATCGTCCGTTGACATCATAGACCTTTAGACCAACATAGCTCTCTATGGGCAACTGGTATTTGATGGTGGTCGCATGCCGAAATGGATTGGGGAAGTTTTGATAGAGGGCAAAAATTCTGGGTAACAGTTCTTTATCGGCAGTTGCTTGGGCGCGTCCTGCCAAAGCCCCCCGAAAACCATACTCCCAGACGATTATCCTTGAGCACGGGGTAAAGTCGCCCCTCACCCTCGTTAGCCTGATTGTTGCCCTGCCGTCTCTGTATGTCGCCTGGGGTAATGAATACCAGTTTCTTTTAACCTCACCCGGCACAAAGCTAATCGTATCCTCAGTTTTCTCACCGAAATCTAAGGCAACTATCCACTCACCGCCTTTTCCTTCCACATAGATCTCTACCATCATCCCATAGTGAGCTTCGGGTAACAGCGGTAGAGTATATACCAACGAATCCTGTCCTTTGTCTACCCTGCCCCAGGGTTCGTTATTGTAAATGACAAATGTGTCCCGTCGAACCGCAAAGAACTGCGGATTCGGGACTGCGCCTCTGATATATAAACAAGGAACGATGACAAAATTGTCCGGCAGCGTTTGATTTTGAGCCAAGGTTTGAGCGTAGTCGGCTCCTGAGATTTTTAAGTTCTGGGCTAAAAGGTACTGGTTAGGGTTTATCTCTTCGGTCCAGACGCAGAACCGCTCGGTGGAGTCAATAGCCGGTTGCCAGATTTCTGCGTGCGGGAAATAGGCGTTGCCAAAAGCGGTGCTGCTGAGCGGGTCATGATACCACTGGTAATGAATCCAATCCCAGTCCCGACAATAGACCTCAGAATACTGCCAGGACGGTTTATACTCCTGCCAGGTGACCGAGACACCTTTACGGATGGTGGGCCAGGAGATCGTACCGCCATAACTCGTGGTGACGGTATCGATGATAAACGCATCTCGAAACAGCGAACCCGGGCCAAGATAACCCCGTAAAAGCACATCACCTGCGGGTGCCTTCATAACCACCACCCCACCAATAAACGAGCCGTAGACATCGCCGGCAGGCTGTTTGCAGGGATAGGGAATAGCAAAGGTATCGGAGATATTCACCTTTAGAATAATATTATACGGCGGTAAAACCGCCGCACCCCAGATATCGCCTTCCTGCTCCCAACCAAAATAAGGCGTCATCCCAACAGTATCCTTCGGCATCACTCCTAAAACCACACCTAAAGTATCAATCGGCACAAAATTTGCGTTTTGCGACCAGGAATGGAGAATATGCTGAGTAGCAACCTCAGGACTGTCAACCGGAAACCGCCAGTAGACTATTCCAAAAAATGGCGGCAGTTGGGCGCCGGGCTCCAAAATATACTCGCATGCCACAAAAGCCGTATCCTCGCCGTAGTAATCCTTCCCGATAGCGATACTGGGTGGTGAGAGGTAATAAGAACCGGGAAAAGGTGGAGGGAGTTGATACGGAGGATGCTGCGGCTGCGGCCACCCTTCAGACCAATACCAAATCGATCTTCTTGAATTGTCTAACCAGGCTATCACTGGATGCTCCCATCTTAGCGATCCAAGAAATGCCGATTGCCCTAGCGTCCAGTGGTGAACAGCTAAGGAGGGGTATAGACCGACACCGGCTGTATCGGGTGTAAACCAAATTTTATGAATCGGGTCGTAACGGTCGAAACAGGCGATGCCTGCCTGTGCACCAGTATACACCGTCCAATCCCACCTTCCTTCTGATCCGGGGTCATAATACCACTCCCCTAACTCCACCTTCCGCCCTGTGTTATAAGCGGTCATACCGGAAAAGTTTGAAGCGATGTAGGGCAAAACTTTAACCTCGCAGGTATCAATATCATGGATGGGATAGGGAGGGCCCGTCTCATCGCTCTGGTCTTCCAACCCATAAGGGTCGACCGCCCGAATTACAATATGATATGATAGGTAGCCGGTGGCACAAGATTGAGCGAATCATCGGTTCCGTCCCAGATTGCAAAGTTGGTGCCGGCTAACTGCTGAGTGCGAATTATTTTCTTCTTCAGATTCCAAGTGCCGTCATAAACCTTAACTGTGCATGCCTTAGCACCACCGGTCAAGGTGTAATTGATACAAACACCCGTCTCCCCACTCCAGAGAGAAGAAAGGTCAAATGAATCAGGATAAGGATAGGAATCTTTTACTTCGGTATCGAGCCAGAAATACTGAACTCCGGTTACATTTGACCATTCCTCGGTTATTCCACATTCCCCATCGCAGATAGAAATTTCTTTCGGCCACATAAACTGACCGTTTCCACAACCGGAAGAACCATAGGTCTCTAAGAGTGGGCTGAGACCAAATCCATAATGATAGACCTTACCGGCAAACGGATCTAACGCATAGACATCTCCATAGTAGGGAGTCGTAGCGACAGCGCTGAAATCCGGGATATTTGCCGATTGCGCCCAAGTTACCGTTGAAGGTGATGATGGGGAGAAGAACACCCTCACCAGCCTCTGGTTATCCGTATCAGTCACATAAATAGAATATACCCTAGGGGGTATCTCCTGGATGTCAACCGAAGTCGGGTTATTAAACTGTCCATCACCACTGCCCGAAGTCCCATAAGAAAACCAGGTTCTCTGTCCATTGACATCTTTAAAATAAACAATTCGATTATTCCCGGCATCGGCAATCACTACCCAGGTTGCTGTATCCGGTTCCACCCTCATACACGCCACATCGGTCGGGGATGAAAAGCTATCCACAGGAGAAGTTACAATATTTTCCACCCAAGAGATTGTATCGGTAGAGGAATTATATTGTAGTTTCACAATCCTGTTATTACTACAATCGGCAACATAAATGTAATAGATATTAGAATTACCGTAATTGGTGGTATCAATGCAGACTCCTTGTGGATCGTCAAATTGTCCGTTTCCATTACCGTTTGAACCAAAAGACTTCGACCACAACAATTCTCTCTCTCCGTTTTCTTTATATTCTATAAGCCCATAGACAATATTATCATCGCCTTCATCGGTAACCGTAAGCAACTGCTTCTTGGGTGGCTGGTTTCCTCTTAGAACAGCGAGTGACAGTCCAAAGCATTGAGAAAAACCGTAGTTTCCATAATTTTCGCGAAAATAGTTAAAATTCAAACGATAAATATCGTTAAAAATAGGCCGCGGGATAAGTAATCCATATACATTAAGACATATCGAGAATATTAGTAGACAATACCTCTTGACTTTCATCACTTACCCCTGACTGTTCTTAATTCTTTTTGTAGTTCATAGCCTTCCCCACTATAGTATAAAAAGTTGGCTGGTGCTTCATTACGAAATATTTTAAAGTACTCTATAAATCTTTTAGAATCGCCCAATCTTTTAAAACAGAATGCTTTATAGAATAGTATCTCTTCATTAAGGAAAAAACCGGGATAATTTTCTTGCAATTCTTGATACCACTTAAGTGCTAATTCATAATTATTCGTGTGCACTAGATATCCTGCATACTGATAATAAAAATAGGGAGCTAATATCGATCGAGGAAATTTCTCCGCCAAATCCTTGAAAATAGCGGCTTCCTCTTCATTGATATGCCCATCACTATAAGTGTATAGGTAATGCTTTTTTATCTTTTTAAATTCCTGCATAACTGGTATTTCAACAGAGGATGGATCTGTGGCATTAACAACGATGTGGTTTGATTCTAAAGTACCCCTCCATAGACCTTCCACATCTTCAAATGGTTTATAGTAAAAAAAAATTTCATATTCCCCTGGAATTGCAAAAAGATACTTTTTTCTCCATTGAGGCCGACCTTCAGTGGGACTAAATCCGCCATAGCAGATTTCAAGATGAGAATAGAGAGACTCCCCAGGGGCGATAGAAGCAAAATCTCGTTTAGTAATGTCTCGACGCCTTCCCACGAAGGCTTCGAAACCACTTCGGAATTTTTCTAAAATGCCGTCCGGATTTTTTTTATAGAAATCGATACACTTCAGTCCCTCGATGAAAGTTAAACCCCCAGGGAACCAAACCGTATCCTTACCTGTGTTTTTAAATTTACATTGAAAGATGAGCGGTTCATTCACTATGTAAATATCTTTAGGAGTCGAGATCTCTAGGTAAAGAGAACCATTATTACTACCAGCCAAATTAGAAAATATGCCCCCTAATATAGCAACCGCAAATGTTAAAAGTAAATTATTTTTACGCATCTCGCCTCCTTATATTTCTTTTTTATTAGTACCAACCATTTTTAAGGCATAACAGTTCTTAGATTCGTTTGGCATGCAGGGCAAAATTTACTCGGCGGGGGATCTATCGCCTTGTGGTACATTATACATGTTTTATCCAATTCGCCGGCATGATCAATAAGGCTAAACTGATGTCCCAATTCATGAGCTGTCACCCAAAGTAATAGCTCTTCCGGGCTAAGTCCTACATCACCATGAAACTTATAACAAGCACCATAGCCAATCGCCGAGATGGTCTCACGAGTTACTTCTGGACCGGGGTCCCACCAAGCGTAACCAAAAACATGGTTAGTTTGGGAGCCACCGTTAGGTAAAGTATCAATACAGCATGTATATATATAAGGGTACTCTGTAGGAAAATCCCTCTCTAAATCACATCGCTCCGTAAGAGTGCCTTTGTGTGTATCCAAATAGGATTCGAGGACAAAATCGTCTGCGAAATATTTGACTGTTAGCCCTCCCTCATCATAATATTTTTCCAATTTCCTTGTTTCTTCATCGAATGCATCTGCGAACCATGTAAAAAGGCAACTATAACCATTCATCCAGTCTATTTGCAAGTTAACTGGATCTGGGTGTGGGCACCGTAAAAAACTAAACATCAAAACGAAAATAAATATTAATGCCCCAGTAATAGCACCTGCTCGTCTCTTTTTCATCGACTCACCCTTAACTTCTTTCTTGTAATAGCTGTAATAAATTCTTAACGTTAATAATTTTCCACCAACCGTTTTCTTTTCTAAAGATAATCCGGTCTTCGGATTTGAAGAATAGGGGTTCATGCCGGCCAATTTGCCTTCCAGTGACAAGAAATTTAAGAGTCACACCGGCAGTATTACGGAAAATTGTTACCTTCGGATTATCAGTATAAAATTGAGGAAATTTCTCATTCGGGCTGACTTTGGCAAAAAAGTTCTGAATAATCGTTTTAACCTGGCTGAAGGTTGTTCTGTTAGTATCATAATAACTTGGAGAGAAATGGGCTATAAACCAATCTGCATTCTGATCATTAACACTTCGTTCCAATGTCGAAAGGTTCAAAAGAATTTTATCGGTCTCAGTAAGATTTAGAGAGTTACCACGGTTACCTTGGGCATGGATAATGGTTAAAAATGAAAAACTAAGAGCTAAAAATTTAGACATACCCCCTCCCTTAATGTAGCGAAAACAAACCGACTAAACAGAGATAAGATAAGATATTTCCCATATGTCCTTTCAATATATAAATGTTAGAATAACTTTTGAATTTGTCAAGAGGAAAATTCATGAGATTTAAGCTATTGGTACCCAAGACCTTAAGGTCACAAACTTCTATAACAATCTGCCTGATTTTCCTCATGATTACCGGTTTTATGGCGTTTGCAGCCTAAAGAAAGTTATATCTCTATAACAGGTAAGTATTTTTAAAAAAAATCCATCTGCCACAATTCGTGGTGGACACACGGACATAAAGAAGGATTAACACTAATAAATAACGGAAGGCACGAAGGACACCGAAAAATGGCGAAATAGAAAAGACTATAAAATATCTGTGTTTATCTCCGATTCATCTGTGTCGCCTCGTTTTCGAGGCGAAATCTGTGGTAAAAATTTTATGGAAACTAAACTATCACAAATCTTTAAAAGCGGCCAGAGGTCGATACCGTAATGAAAATCCTCCTTTTCTGCAATTCGGCTTTTATAAACCGGTACAAGTTTTTGTCCATCCCGAAAAATTCAGGCGGTATGACGCCGAAGCCCGGATAGTGATGAATGCACTGCGTGATTATCGAAGCGGTATAACCGGTCGTCCGCGCCATTGAGGTAATCCGGTTTCTCGTATCATAGTAATCAATACAGCAATATCGTTTTATCTTTTTTTTGCTTTGTATTTCAACAAGTAAGATCGACAGGTCTTTTTCGCTCCCGCCACTGAATGCGGATTTCAGAAATTCGTTTGTGAACTCCTTCGGTCGCACCAGTCCCGGTTTCAGCCGAAGAGGAATTTCCGACAAGAACCCACAATCAATGATTGCTGTAAGCAGAGCCGCATGACCCGGATAGCGGATTGTTTTCTCTTCCATATTTTTAACATTTCTGAAAGTCTTTAACAGCGTGCGTAAACCATCGGTATAAAAACACTCGAGCCGTCCGACCCCTGTTACCTTCAGCTCTTTGACCCCGGTTAACGGGTCGACCGAAGTCACTTTGAAATTCTTAACGATTCGCGCCGGTCTCGTATACTCTTCAAGCAAATCGGACAGCGAAAAAACAATCCGGTAATTGAAGGGCGGGATCGGCTTCTGGGGAATTCCTCCCGCGAGAATCTTTATGCTATCAATCCTGCCCAGGGTTCGCCGGGCATCACCGATTAAAACATTGCCGAGCCCCGGGGCAAAGCCGGCATCCGGAACAATTTTTACCTGGCGCCGTTTCGCTTCTCGATTGAGGAGAAATGGGTCAGCCGACGAATAAGAAAAATCAACCAGATTTACTCCTGCCCGAATTGCACATTCCATCGAATAGAATCCGAGTGCGGCGGGCAAGGCACCAACCACCACATCGAAATGCCTTATAAACTTAATCAGGTGCGCACGATTGCGAACATCAAACCGGCGGGTTTTCAGCCGTGGTGATTTTGGTACCTGGTTGAGGTTCTCGGTACGTATGTCCGCGACCGTCACGGCATGACCGCAGGCAGCTAAATCGCGGGCTACGACCCGACCCTGCATTCCAGCACCGAGAATACAAATGTTCATAAAAACCAATAACCCAAATCTGGGCTTACGCAACTACCACTGTTCTCGGGTGATTGCAAATTAAAAACGGCCGGGGTCGTATCAAACCCCTTTACCAGGTCACCGTAACACCTGCGGGTGGGGTAGTAACTACACCCAGAGCGGTGTTCCACTCTACCTTTATACATGCGTACAATGAATCGTCATCCAATTCCCGGGAATAGAAGGGATCTTTACCGCGATAATAGAGCGTTTCCATAGTATGAGCCGGTATGGTCTCATCCGGCACGGTTTCAAGAGTGGAAATCAGGGAAAAAGAATGAAATTCATCTTTTGTACCCGCATAGCAAAGGGAAGCTCGGGTGGCGTTAAATTCGGCGATAGCTTCATCACCCGAATTTTCGATGGTCAGGGTAAACAGACAGTAAAATGGGGCGCCCTCGGTAGGAACCGACGGCATAGAATCAATCCAGAATAAACCTTCTGCCTGAATCTTTAAACTATCCAATCGTAGCGGAATTCCATCCTGAGCCGGTGGGATCTCCGGTGGTGGTACCATTTCTCCGACCGGGAGTATTGGATTACAACCCGAGACCAGCATGCTGAGGGTAATTAAGAAAACCCCAAAAAACATTCTAAATTTCATACTACAAGATAACTAAAACTGCCTAACCGTCAATATTGTTATTAGAAAGATTAGGTATCGGTTTTGCCCCTCAACCTTCGACCTCGCTTGCCAATCCGGAGCAATCAGCTTAAACCACCACACCACTTATTTCAACTTATTTAACTTTACCTTAAAAACACTCCCCTGGGAGCAGTCTCCTTTGACGCAATCCTCAACCCAGATTTCTCCACCATAGGCTTTCGCAAGTTTCTTAGCCAGATACAGTCCTATCCCGCTTCCCGGATTTCCGAGCCCCCTGTCACCCATTTCAAAAATCTTCTCTTTGCTTTCGTCCGGTATACCGGGTCCATTACCGCCAATTGAGATAACCCAACTATCCTCGGTTTCCTGGGTCGCGAGCGTCACCATCGAACTTCCTTCGTTATAACTACCCGCATGCAGTATTACATTCTCGAACAGATATCTGACCATCCAATTCGCTCTCACCGTAATATTGTTTTCCGGTTCCCACTGGACTCGGTGATGTTGAACGACATCGCTGACAACCGACGAAATCACACCCCCGAGTTCGATGCTCCCTAGTTCAGTATCACCGGCAGCAAGTTTCTGCAAGGCACTCGCATTCTTTATTAATCGCGCGGCTCGGCTGACGGCGCCCGAAACCGGTTTGAGCAGTCCCAGATCCCCCTTTTCCAAAGCCAATTCAGTACACCCATTAATCAGATTAAGGCAGTTATTCAAATCATGGCTCACGGAATGTGCCGATAGTGCGAGAATCTCATTCTTTTCGTTAATCTTCTTTTCCAATTTTTTTCTCTCCCATTTCTCCAATGCCAGTTGGATATTTTCTAACAGCCGCTCTCTCGTCAAACGGTCCTTGGGAATATATCCGCTCGCACCTTTTAGAACCACTCGCCCTATGGTTTCCTCGTCTTCAAATCCGGTGATCATAACTACCGGCGCTATCTCCTGTGCAACAATCTCGGTCAGCCATGCCTCGCCCGATTTCTCGGGCATGCTCAGATCCATCAGAACTAAGTCAATCCCGCCTTTATTCAAGTTCTCCTGAATTTCCCTCTCGGTTTCGGCTTCAAGCACTATAAAATTTTCTTTTCCCGCCGTCAAATGTAAATGAATCAGTTTACGGAAGCCGCGGTCGTCATCGCAAATGAGGATTGTTCTACGCCCGTTAATCATTTTCTCCTTGGCGGTAGTTTACAAATCACAAACCAGTACTCCCCGATACCTTTCATAACCTCCTTAACTTCCGATATATCGATCGGTTTCTTGACATAGCCGCTCGCTTGTAGTTTATAACTGTCCAGTATATCCTGTTCCAAATCGGAAGCGGTTATAATAACCACCGGTATATCCCTGAACTCATCGGTCGCCTTTATTTTCTTTAGAAATTCCTTCCCACCCATACCGGGCATATTCAAATCGAGCAAAATCAGGTCCGGACAGGTTTTGTCGCTATAAGCGCCGCGCCGACTTAAAAAATCGAGCGCTTCCTCACCACTACTGACAATGTGCAGTTCATTGGCAATGCGCTGTTGCTCAAAGGAGAGTTTCATCAATTTTTGGTCACCCGGGTCGTCTTCGACCAGCAATATAATGGACGGTTTTAATCCGTTCATGTTTCCTCCTTTCCTTTTGGAAGAGTGAATCGGAATGTGGAACCTTCACCCAGGGTCGATATTACCCCGATCTCGCCCCGGTGCCGCTCGACAATTTGCTTGCATATCGCTAACCCAATGCCCGTACCTTTATAGCTTTTGTGGAGGGTTTGAAACATTCCGAAGATTTTGTCGTAGTCCTTTTCGGGAATTCCGATACCGTTATCCACCACTTCCACCCGAACCATATCATGTACCAGTTCGCCTCGAACCGTGATTTCGGGAGGCCCATTGTCTTTATGGAATTTCAGAGCATTCCCAATCAGGTTTTGGAACAACTGGTGCATCTGAACCGGATCGGCCTGGACCGGAGGAAGTGGTTCGACAATGTTAATTACTCCTTTGCTCTCTTCGAGCTGGACCGCCAATTCTAACCTGCGCAAGTCCTGAATGATCTTATGCAAATCGACACACTCCAGAGGTTTTACTCGGGCACTCACCCGGGAATAGACCAGCAGGTCATCGAGCATCGCCTGCATCCTGCTTGCGCCATCGGTCATGAACTGGAAGTTTTCTTTTTCGTCCTTGGTCAATCGGCCGCTCATCGACTCCTGGAGTAATTTGCCAAACGCGTAGATTTTTCTTATCGGCTCCCGCAGATCATGGGAGGCGATATAAATAAAATCCTGCAGGGCTTTAACCCCAATTTTTATACGGTGAGCCATCTCGTTGAATGCGTCTCCCAATTTTTCCAGTTCATCGCCGGTTCTCATGATCACTCTCCGGTCATAATTCCCCTTTGCGATCAACTGTGTCGTTTCCAGTAACTGCGATACCGGTCTGGTGATCCGTTTAGTAAAAAAGAAGGTAATCCCGATTAAAATACAGGTGGCGATGATGATCAATCCGGCGCCATAGATAATGAGCTTGTTTCTCTCAGCTATCAGCCGTTTCAAAGAAATGCCGAGGCAGAGGGTCCATTTACCCCCGCTGCCGCCGACGTATAATGGCTGGGCAAGAAACTTAACCCTTTCTCCTGAATAGATGATATCTTTTATACCCTTGGGATCCGTTTTAAAAAGAGAGAGGTCGATCATTTTTCCAATTTGGTCGGTGTCGTATGCCCAATGGATCTTGCCCTTTGGTTCTACGACCCACCAAAAGGAAATATCTTCTGTCCCGGTGATTTGTTTGAGGGTCGCAAACGGATACGGCCGTTTAAGCTGGCCCATCTCAATGGCGGTCGCAATAACTCGAGCAAGACGTTTATTCTCTTTAATGAAACTCTCCTGCTGATAGCGAGCCTGGATAAATACGAATACAACGACGAGGCCTACTTCGACAAAGAGAAACAGGGGTATCAACCGGACTAAGAACTTACGAAACATAGCTTTTCGGTCTGGACTGTCTGGTTATAGAAACACTTGAAATTGACTCGATAGTGGATTTCCCGCCAACCCCGGTTTTTATCAGGTGTCGCTACCGAGACTGGACCTTGGCTTTGCGACGCTTCGGCTAACAACCAAATATAATCAACGAAGCCCCCAGTTCGATGACGCTCCACTGATTCCCCGCCGAGCGATACGCTCCGCGGATACTCCGTACCTCGGTCTGCTGCCCCCATGTTCTTGTTTGCCTTTAAAAACTTAACTTTTTAACCTGAAACCTGCGTGAAAACCGAGCTTTAAATTCTCGAAATTCTCGAAT
>CAYHGV010000002.1:0-51313 GCA_964356135.1 uncultured bacterium | reverse complement strand
TTTTTCCCAAGTGTTCCATTATAACTTATCTCCATTATTAAGTCTAATGGAGGAGCAAAGCGACGAAGCAATCTCATAAAACATGTTGTAAATACTGAGATTGCCACGTTCCCTACGGTCGCTCGCAATGACTATAAGGACTTTTGGGACAAGCTCTGTGTCCCGATTTTTTTCGATATTTGCTCCAGCCAACGATTATAACAACGGTATCATTCCTTCCACCAGATTTTCCCGGGGCACGACCTTTATAGTTGACGCAGGTCACTAAGGACAGATAATTAACAAAAATGATAATTATCTATGCTTAGCGGAAATATAGCTTTTTTAGGAAGGGTAAACCGGGGGCTCTACTTTTCGGCTGAGGAACTGGCCAACTTTCTACAGTTACAATCAGGTTTGGCTAAGACGCAGACCCCCTTGCTGCTCTCTTAAACCCATCCTGATTTTTGCCGATACTATTTACTGTCTAAAACTAGGTTTTTTATAAATTTATTGTAATCCTCGTCCGTGCTTTCGAATATTTGAATTAAACTTCTATCTTGCATAATTTTGAGCAAAGCTCTCCGGAGATATTCACGAAGGTTTATTTCAGCAAACCGCAGATCGCTTAATTCTAATTCTTTTCGTAAGCCATGGACTATACCTGACCTTATATCGTATGCTTTTTTAATGTTCGTAAAGATTTCGTCTCTTTCGCCAAAGTCGTTTGATATAAATCTTGCAGTTGTTAGAGATAACCTAAATCTTAGCTCGGAATTTGATATACCAAAGAGACTTTCCAATGCCATGACAAAATACAGGATACGAAACTCAGTTTGTCGCTCCTGATAGGCAAATTCATTTAACCACAACGCTATCCAGACACGGCCTTTATTCGTTTGTATGTCCGGCATATTTTCCCATAGAGGGATAACTTCTGGCAGGCGGTTTACAGGAAATTCCCTTAGATCATTATTTTCATGTTCTTCAATCGAAAAAGCAGAATCGATGTTGTGTTTGTTAAACCTCCATTCCATTGTATGGGGTATGTAGTGAAGGAAATAATTCGGATAAGCAAGGATAGGTTTAACTATGCGCAATGTGGCGACGAAACAAAGAATATCGTTCTCTGCATGTGCGTATGTTGTAGGAGTATCATATTCTTTTTTGACTGCGTTATTGTAACTATTGATGATTTTAAAGTCTTCCTCCGAAACTCGTCCTCTGTCTATTTCTTCTATTTTGCCAAAACTATTTTGCTGGACAGGGGTTATTGAAATTCCACGTTCAAATTTTATTTCACTTTGGAGGTCGCCGAAAGGCATGTAGGTCAACAACCCAAAGCTTTGCATTTCGTTCATAGAGCCTCCAGTTGTTAGCCTTTTTCAAAAATATTTTTCATAGTTCATTTTTCTGGAACATATTTGTTTGCCTATTTTCGGGACCTTTTGGACGTAGTGCTATTGGTCCTTGTTTGTTAATGATTGATTTCAATTCAATCTTATGTGATTTCAGCTTTTTATACGAATTTCTGACAGCATCAAAAAACAATAGATTCCAATTATCATTTTTAAATCGTTCGGAAAACATTGGGGATTTTTGTTTTCTCTTCAGTTGTTCTTCTCTTTCCTCGGGAATGACTAAGTATTTGGGGACTTGAGGGGCGACATTTGACCCTCTATTCAAAGCTCCTGTCATCGTAGTGGTGAATTCAATCTCAAACAGACTTGCAATCTGGTTGTTTTTAATCCATAAAAGGTCTATCAGCTCGATGGTCGTTTTATTATCTATTCTAATGTCATTAAGGTCGGCGGTGACTAATTCTTTTAGTTTTTTATGCCCGGCTAAACCACCCGCGAGTTTACTTTGTTCATTTTTGCCAATCCAGATTTTAAAGCCTAAACTTTTTCCCACTTCTGCTAATAGTGCTAACACATCGTTATGCTGACTCTCGCGAGCGAAATAATCTGGTTTTAGCATCCAGTGTCCACCGGGAACCTTCCTTGCATATTGAACTAATGCGTTCATTATACTACTGCTATCAGATGTCAAGGAATTAGGGAATTTTGTGCTAACCGCATCCCATACTTCTGTAAAAGTTACTTTACCTTTGCTTAAAAGTTCTCGGTAAACCGTTTCCTCCACCCTTTCGGAAAGTGGTATATCATACCTAATATATTTTGAGGGTTCTTTCAGCCACCACAATTCTCCGGTCGCTCCACCAATTTTAGCCTTAACCAAAATAAACTCTTCCCCTTTGTGCTTTAGTAAAACCTTCTTCACATCAAGACCGGTCTCAAGACTTGAAAAATATCCGTGTTTAGCGAGGACAGGGTCTATTGAATTTATTATTTGAGTATATGGAGTTTCTTCAGCTCGTTCAGCTAAAAGACCAATTGTTGTTTCTACGACTATATTTTCGAATCTTTTCTCATCAATTTCCTCTGGTCGAGGGACGGTTTCGGTGAGCTGGGGTTTGTAGAATCTGAGATAAAAATCACCTTGAGCCGAACCAAATGGCTGCAAAAGTGATTTTGCAGATGGGCGTGCAAGTTCTTGATGGTGAATTTTTTGAAATTCAAACCCTGCAAAAATCCCTGCCCTGATAGTGGCATTTCTTACTTTAAAAGTGGGATTGTGGAAGGTGACGGTTAAATATCCCCCAAGCTTTATGATTTCAAGCATATCGTCGAAGCTTCTTGAAAGTAAACTATTGTAAATACCAAAATCTTTATTCTGTTTTTCATTACGAATTATTTCATTCGAAAGTAGGTAATTCAAATAATCTTTATCTTTCTTTAACCAAGCAACCCAAAGATAGGCAAGTTCACCATACTGAATAGAAGAATCGTAAGGGGGGTCTGTAAAAATATAATCAATCTTGCCTTTTGGCATTTGTTCCATTAGTTCTAAGGATGAGCCGGTATGGATATAAACATCCGCTTTGCCATTTAGAATTTCGTCATAATCTTTTGCAAATTTTATATTTTTAAAATGTTGATTAGAGCTGTTCTTACCTTTTATTAAACCTTGTTTGCCAGCAATAGCACTCTCATATAAATCCCAAACATTTTGTTCCATAAAGTGATCAGCAAACCAGTAACTATGTTCATTCCAGACAGAGCTAAAAGGCCTTGTAGGTCTATCCGGCATCATTTTGGTCGCTAAATGAACCATCGAAGTGAAGCCGATTTTCAAAAAATCTCTTAAATCTTTATGAGGTTCTTCTTCGATAGCTTCCATTAACCAAGCTAATGTCTGGAGGTTCCGTTTTGTAAACAATCCATCAAGGGATTCATATTGTTGCTTTTCTTTAAAAGGCTTGCCATCGGGATAATAGAGCGGGTTTTTAGGGTACCATTCTTTAATTCCTCTTTTTTCGATACGTTGTAATAATTCTGAATCTTCTTTTGTAGGAGGGGTGTTTTTTTCTCTCCTGTCACCGCAATGAGGGCAACTCTGATAACGAATTTCGATCATTTTATTGTTTTCCCATACCGAGCAGGTAAATGGGAATACTGTTTTGCATTTTCGGCATCTTGTTTTATAAAGGGTTAAAATTTTGTTCTTTACCCTTTTTTCAACTCTTTTATAAGCGTTAAAAAGTTCCACTTCAGAGACGGGTTTAATTGTTAATCGTGCAATTTCGGTAGCAACAGGAAGGAGGTCACAAATTATAACCCGGCGCCTATTTTTTAATGCTTCCATCGCCATAACACCGCTGCCCGCAAATGGGTCAAATACTATCTCGCCTTCTTTAGAATATGTTTTGATGTACTCCGCAACAACATTCCAGGTCTTTCTACCCCAAAATTTATGCCAGTTATACATCGGTGTATGGGCTAAGGGAGGAAATTGCCTATTCAAATGATTTATTTCTGATTTTTCTACCGTTGGGATCTTGGTCTCAAACTCTGACATTTTACTCTTTTTCTATTCCCTTTACAATTCTGCGTGCAGCCTCAAAGACTGCGGCGATTTGAGTTGCTTTTACTTCTTTCAATCCTCTGACTTTCATTAACTCGCTGATCGTTTTTCCCATTAATCCTTGCAGTGAATAGTATTTGCAGATAATTTCCTCGGCTATTTCTTTCGCTGACCTGCCCCGACTTCCTGAACCGAGAATTACGGTTAAAAGCTCTGCATCTGTTAGTGAAGTTGGACCAAGCCTTCGCAGCTTTCCTCCGGGATGCTTCCAGACAATTTCCTTGCCTTCTTTATCAATTGCCTTCTTTTCCTGATATTTCATTTCCTGTCTACATTATTGTAACAGCAACCGACTTTAAGGCAAGACCTACCGAGCGTCCCGGGTTTAAAGTGTTTTACCAGGGATTCTAAAATCATCAACCTAATCCCGAACTTAATCCCGAACTTAATCCCGAACCATCTGTTGAGTCATGCCAGTACATAATGCAAAGTCCTTCCCTTGCCGCTGGGTCTAACAACCCCTAAATCAACTAACTTTCTTATTTCCTTTAATGCTGCCCGGTCTGTGAACTTAAACATTTTTCTTGTCTCGTAATTCGTGATTTTGCCTTTAGCTACGATATGCTCCACAATTCTCATCTGCCTTTCGGTGAGGGCGATCTGTCCTTTTTTCGTTGTTCGCAATCGTTCGCTGTTGAGCCGTAATACTCTTTCCTTGACCGCAGCAAGGCTCGCTTCCACTCCTTCGACAAAATATTCAAGCCACTGAGTTAAGTCCAATGTCTTTTGGTCAACACTCCGTAACGCTTGATAATAAGCCGGTCGGTCAGAATCGTAGTAATCATCCAGGCAGAAAAATTGTTTCGTATCAAAACCCCGCCGGTAAAGTATCAATGCCGCCAGAACTCGGCCGGTTCTTCCATTGCCATCTACAAACGGGTGGATTCTAACAAATTCATAATGGGTAATTCCGGCCGCAACCACCGGGTCCAGTTCTTCCGCTTCGGGTGAATTCAGCCATTCGAGGAGATTTTGTACTAACCCCGGCACCGCTTCATTGACCGGGGGGCGAAAAAAGACCTCGCCGGTTAGCCTGTTTCCGACTATGACATAACGATCTCGATAGACTCCACAATCGGATGAATTCTCCAAAGTATCTTGAGTTAACATTTTGTGAATATTGAAAATGTCTTTTTCTTGAATCGTTTTGCCATTAGTTAATTTCTCAATTTTTTCCAACACCCTCAAATAATTTAAGACTTCCTGTTTGTCTTTACGGGTTGCCATTACTTTCCGACCGTTGGCTAAATCACTCACCTGTTCCAAAGATAGCCGGTTTCCTTCGATGCTTGTTGAGGAATGGGCACTGCGGATGATCGCATCGCGGCGAAGCGCCACTTCCCATTTCGGAACCAACGGAGAATTGAGGATTAGTTCTCGTGCTACCGCAATCCGGGTTAGGTTGTTGACTATTTTATGGCTGTAGTGGAAGTTGGGGTTAAACATAATTCATTTTCCTTTTAAAATAAAGTATTAAAAAATATCAGGTAGGTTATCTTCATAAAAGGAGTATAACGGCTGTTTAGACTTGAGTCAATAGACTTCGATCAACCGAATTTATTCTGTTTTTGATTTTTCGATTTCGAAGTCGATGAAGTCGCAGTGGTGGATGACAATCGCTTCGGCAGTTCGTTTTACCTTCTCGCCTTCGTCGGAATGGGCGGCGATGATGTGGGCAACCTCGACCGGCAGCCCGACCTCGACTGCCAGGCCGTAACCCGACACCGGATGGCGAACGAGCTGGCCGTAGTCACTTTTTAAGAACTTGCCAGACTGTTCTTTGTATTCCAGGAGCTTGCCGACATCGTGGCATAGACCGCCGGCAACGACGACAGCATAATTGAGGTCGGTGCGGATTTTTGCCACCGCCATCGCCATTTGGGTCACCCGGCGGGTGTGGTCGACCAGAGAGGTTGTGGTTTGTGCGAGGAGGGTGAACGGAATCCGGTTCAAATCCTGAAACCCGCTTTCTTCGACCGCCAGCAGCCAGACTTCAATGACTTTATCCCTGAGCTCAGTATCCTTTATCTCTTGCAGCTCAGGGAAGATTTTTTCTAAATCGTCACGGTTCATTTATCCTCCTTAAGATAACAAATGATAACCACGAATGAACACGAAGGGTAGCCACGAATTGACACGAAGAATCATGAAATGGACCTCGATTTGAAACACGAATGGATACGAATAGGATAAAAATAACCAGAATTTGAACCACGAATAGACACGAAGGGTAGCCACGAACTTACACGAAGAATCATTAAAAAGACCTCGATTTGAAATACGAATGGACACGAAGATGAGCACGAATATTCACGAATAATCATAAAATCGCCCCCTTTTTGAAGCACGAACGAAAGCGAAAACTAAACGAAATTACACGAAGAATCATAGGACTACCCTTTTGTATTCTAAGCGTGGTTTGCCAAAATTGATAATAATGCCCAACCTGAAGCCGGTCGCTCGTAAATAATTGATCAGTTGCGCCTTGTGGGTACCGGAGACCTCATCCGCCGCCTTAAGTTCAAGAATAATTTTATCGTCTACAAGAATATCTGCCGCATACTCGCCGACAAGCTTGCTTTCGTAAAAAACCTTGATCGGTGCTTGCTGGTGGAAAGTGATATTTTTGTTCTTAAGTTCTATTGCCAAGGCATTTTCATACACCTTTTCCAAGAATCCGTGCCCTAACTGAGCATGAACTTTAATCGCTGCATTTATTATTTCGTAGGATAGGTCTTTAAAAAATATTTTTTCTTTGTGTCCGTTCGTCTTCATTGGTGTCGCTCTGCTCCACCGATGCTTCGCATTTCGTGTTTATTCGTGGTTTCAGATTTTAGTTTCAGATATTCAATCAAGCCGCCGGCGTGCATAATCTCCATTTCCAGTCCGGAGACCGGCTGTGCCTGGTATTTTTTCTTGCGGGTGAGATTAAGAATTTCACCCGTTTCCAGGTTTACTTCCAATTCATCGTCGGTTTTAAATTCATCCGCTGCCTGTAATTCGAGAATCGGCAATGCCATATTGACACAGTTGCGATAAAAGATCCGGGCAAAGGATCGGGCGATGATGACCGAAATGCCAGCGCCCCGAATTGCAATGGCTGCATGTTCCCGGCTCGAACCGCAGCCGAAGTTTTTTCCGGCTACGAGAATATCGCCGGGTTTGACATTCTTGATAAAATTTTCACCTTCGGGCACACCTTCCATCGCATGCTGCACCATCTCTTTTTTGTCGGTTAGCGGGAGATATTTACCGGGGTAGATCTGATCCGTATCTATATCGTTGCCAAAACACCAACTTCGCCCGCGGAGTGATGCGTTCATATGTCTCTTGGATCAGTTATCGCCCCGGTTACAGCCGAAGCGGCGGCAGTAGCAGGCGATGCCAAATAGACCTCGGCACCTTTGCCCAATTTGCCGACGAAATTCCGGTTGGAGGTCGAGACCATGACTTCGCCCGGCGCCAGGATTCCGGGGTGGCCGGTCGTGCACAAGGCACAGGATGGGTTGCAGACGATTGCGCCGGCACTGATAAAAATTTCATAAAGGCCTCGGTTCAGAGCTTCGCGTGCAACCTCAATTGTCGCCGGCACGACGATCAGCCGCACGCCGTCTTTCACTTTCCTGCCTTTCAGTAGTTGGGCGGCAGCCTCGAGGTCTTCAAACCGACCGTTGGTGCAGGAACCGATGAACGCCTGGTCAATGGCGGTGCCCTCGACTGCCCTCACCGGTTTGACATTATCGGGTGAATGGGGACAGGCGATCTGTGGTTCCAGATCATTCACTTCGAACTTGACGGTCGTTTCGTAGCGGGCATCCGGGTCAGCTTTCACCGGTTCAATTTTTCGTTTCGACCTTTCCCGGATAAACTGAAGGACAGCATCGTTCGGTTCAATAAAACCGACCTTGCCTGACATTTCGGTCACCATGCTGGCGAGGGTAATTCTGGATGCTAATGACATCGCATCGATAGTGGAACCGGTGAACTCGACCGCTTTATAAATCGCACCGTCGGTTTTTATCGTTTTTAATATATATAAAATCAAATCTTTGGCGCTGACCGGAGGTTCAGGCGTGCCCGTAACGATGAACTTATGGGTCTCGGGGACCTTAAACCAGAGCCTGCCGTATGCCAGGCCGGCGACGATGTCGGTGGTGCCGACACCGGAGGCAAAGCTGCCGAATACACCCAAGAGATTCATATGGCTGTCAGTTCCGACAATCACATCCCAGGGTCGAACCAGACCCTGTTCGAACAGGACATGCTGGCCGACGCCGGCATCGACATCGAATACCCGCATTCCCATCGTCCGGGCAAACTCCCGGCAGTCTTTTTGGTTTTTTGCCACCCGTTCATCCCGGGCAGGAATGTGCAAATCGAAGGTGAACGCCGCTTTCGAACCGTCAAAGATCGGTTTACAATCAAACGCAGTTTGATATTCAAGGATGACATTGGGGCCGCCAAAATCGCGCATCGCCACAAAATCCAATTTCGCCCAGACCCGCTCTCCGGCCGATACCCGGGCTCGGCCCGAGGCGCGAGCTAAAATTTTTTCGATTATGGTCTTAGCCATGGGATTTTAAGATAATGCAATCGACGGTTTTGTCAATCCTGGGGGAGCTAATGCTCTCGCGGAAAAACGCGGAGGCGGACGCGGATTGACGCGGAGACACGCGGATTATGAGGAAGTGCGCCCCCAGTGTTCTACCAGCGTTTATTTGCGTAAAGCGATAGAACGCTGTTTTTGGTAGCTGAATTTTTCGTCCCGGGTGAGGGAGCCTTCTTTGAGAATAATGCCGAACCGCTTTTCCAATGATTTCATCACCGCACTTTTAAATTCTTCATCGGTGGGAATGTGTCCGATTTCTTCTTCGGCGGATGTCAACGGTTCAAGGATTTTGTCTTTGACTTCGGGCGGCACCCAGATAACCGAGAAGAAGTCGCCGGGGCGAAAACGGCCTAAAAAACAGACCATATTCATGACATAGACATTCTCGACCTCGGAAATGAGAAAGCCCGCCAGTTTCTTCCCGCCGATCCGCAAGCTGCCCCGGTGTTTGTACCAGGTTCCTTTCAAGCCCAATTCCTGGAACCCTTCAACCAGAGCTTCACCGGTATCACGATAGGCATCGTCGAGACTCTTGAAAGTATTTTTCGCCAAAACCGCCTGGACAAAAATAGTACTTTGGGGATCGGCAAAGGTGGTGGTGCGCTCGCCGGTGGTGATGATGTGTTCGAGACTGGGGACATCGGGTTTGATTTCATTGATGAGCGTGACGAAATTGGTCAAGGTGATGATCGCTTTTGCCTTGCAGTCTCGGAGGATGTGAATGATCTCGCCGCCTTTATACATCGTGTTGAACGGAACCGCGACTGCAGCCAATTTCTGGCAGGCAAAAAAAGAATAGATAAACTCCGGCGTATTCGGCAGCATGATCGCTATCCGGTCACCCTTTTTTATCCCCAGGCTCCGGAAGCCATTGGCTAAGCGGTTAACATTCCGGTTTAATTCCAAAAAACTCGTTTCCTTACCTTCATAGACCAGGGCGGTTTTTTTTGGAGTTTCCTTTGCCCAGCGTTCGACTACTGCGCCCAAATTGATGTCACTTCGTTCCATCTATGCTCCGCATTTGATGTCACTTGGTTTCGCTACGCTCAACCGATGCTGCGCATAACGTTCCATCTATGCTCCGCATTTGATGTCGCCTGGTGTCACTTTGTTCCACCTATGCTTTGCATCGCTCTCCATCGTTTAAAACGCGGATTCGTGCAGGTGTTTTCAATTCTGCATTTTTCATTTTGCAGTTTGCATTGTTATTCATTTTTTTCCAAAAGCCGCTCGTCTTTATGGTCGGGCTTGAGTTCTTTGCGCAGCACCTTGCCGGTGGCACTCTTGGGCAGGTCTTCTTTGAACTCAACCGAGTCCGGGGTTTTGTGCGGGGCAAGGTTCTTGCGGCAGTATTCGAGAATTTCTTCGACCGTTGCCACGCTGCCGTCCTCCAGAACCACGTAGGCTTTTATCCCTTCTTCCCGCCCGGCTTTTTCTTTGAAGCCGATTACCGCCGCTTCCTTTATTTTGGGATGCTCGACCAGCAGGTCTTCGACTTCTTTGGGCGAGATGTTGAATCCGCCTTTAATAATAATATCTTTTTTCCGGTCGGTAATAAAGAAATAGCCGTCTTCATCTTTATAGCCGATATCGCCGGTGTAGAGCCAGTCGTTACGTAAAGTCTGAGCCGTATCCTGGGGGAGGTTGTAGTAGCCTTTGAATACAACCGCACCTTTGATAATAATCTCGCCCGCTTTTCCGGTCGCCAGTTGTTTCCCCTGGTCATCGATAATTTCAAGTTCGATGCCATGTAACGGGACACCGATCGAACCGGGCTTTATTTTTTCAGGGGGATTTAATGCCACCGCCGCGGTCGTTTCGGTCATACCGTAACCTTCGATGATTGTTACCCCGAATACTTCCTTGAAGTTTTCGATGATGCTGACCGGCAGCGCTGCCGCACCCGAAACGCAGTAGCGGAGGTTCGGTTTGGGTGAAGGCGGTTGGCGCCGGGCAGCTATCAGGAGGTGGAAATACTGGGTCGGAATGGCGACCAAAACCGTAATTTTGTTTTCGGCAATCGATTTTAAAAACTGGCGCGGGGTATACTGGGGGATGACGACCGAGCTCAAACCCCGATAGAGACTGACGACCAGACCGCAGGCTAAACCGTAGATATGGAAAAAAGGAACGAGGGTGGCAAACCGGTCATCGGGCGTGGTTTTAATCACCTGCTCGGTCAGTTCGCATTCGGTTAAAAAGTTCTTATGGGTGAGGATAACGCCTTTGGGTTTGCCGGTCGTGCCCGAGGTGTAGATGAGGCAGGCGGTTTCATCCTCGGCGACCGGTTCGGCTTTGAAGTCGTCTTTGGCTTTGAGCATCAATTCCTGCAGTTGAATCGTCTCCGCCGGTTTGAGGGCGCCGCGGCCGGCGTGGGGTTGGACCACGACTTCGATGCCGGCTTTTTCGGCTTCAGCCCGATCGACAAAAACCTCGCTGCCGACGACCACACCGCGTTTTTTGACATGCTGGATGATGATCGTCTCGGGCGCGGACTTGGCTGCCAGCATATAGCGGCCGGCAATTTTTCCTTCGGCGACCGCGGTTGGTAATGCCAGCAAATCGGCGGTGTCGGCGTTGGGATTAAAGAGCAGGCGCCATTCGTTTGCCATTACCAGAAACGAATTACACGAACGGTTCGGCTCGGTCGGCTTACCGCAAGCCGCACGAGCCGCGCGAATGGCACGAATGACTGATAGATAAATTCATGCGAGCTATTCGTGTTTTTATTTTTTACCATTACTCTTTCGTCGACAGGTACTCGTCGACTTCGTCATAGAACCGGCGTTTGATTTCGTCCGGCGGTCGTTTGGTGAGCAGGCTGACGATTACAAACAGGAGGATGTTAACGACCAGCGCGGGGATGATCATATTTTCGATGTGGAAGACGAATCCGAGGATGACCAGGGCGGTGCCGGCGATGATTCCTGACAGCGCACCCTGTTTGGTTGCCCGCGGCCAGAGAACCGTTCCGACCAGAGCCGGCGCCCATTGGGCAAATCCGGGAACGGCAATCGAAGTCAGATAGAGCGCGAGTGCGATCGGATGCCAGAGGGCGATGACCAATGACAGGGCGAGGAGACCGAGGACGCCGAGTTTGGTCCAGAGCAACAGCTGGCGGTCGGAGGCATCGGGTTTGAAAACGGAGTGGATCAAATCGCGGGAGACTAAAATCGCCGCTAACAGGAGCTGGACCGAAGCGGTCGAGACCGCAGCACTGATCACGCCCAGCACCATAAAAACCCCGAACCAGTGGGGCAGGTTCTGGCTGGCGATGACCTGGACGATGTTGTCGGCGGCTTTGCCGGTTACGAGCGGGGCTTTTCCGATTAACGCGGCGGCCGGAGCGGCGATCGAACCCCAGATGAAGGGAATGGTATAAAATCCCAATCCGCCGGCTACGATTCCCAGAAGCGGCATCCATTTAAAGATTGATTTGTCGCGGGCGGTTAATGAACCGACGACGATGTGGGGCCAGCTGAAGGCTAACAATCCGGCGATGAAAAATCCGACGATGAAGACATAGCCGAGGGATGGTTCGTGGGGAACGGTCGGACCGGGTGCGGAGAGGAGCGCGGGATTTTTGTCGGCAATGATTTTTACCGCTTGGGGGAGCCCGCCCGGGAACAGGAGCTTGACGACCCAGACCAGGGCACCCAAGAAGACGAGGGTGTAGATCGTGCCCAACAGGACATTACCCCAGGCGGTTGTGCGCATCCCGCCTAAGATCACAATGATAATCAAAAGAACCATGGTATAGACGATGCCGATGATGACCGGTAGGTTGGTTAATGCCTTAAATCCCAGACCGACCCCCAACAGCTCAACCGCGATATAGGGGACAAGGGCTGCCAGGAGAACAAAGGCGACGATAGTCCGCAACGATTTCGATTGATAACGTTCGGCGATGACCTCGACCGGTGAGATGAAGTGGTTCAATTTAGCGATTGCCCAGAACCGTGGTCCGATGAACATGTAGAGGCTGATGAAACCGGCAACACACCCCCAGATGAAATAGACGAAGCTCGGACCGTGCCGGAATAAGAAACCGGGGTAGCCGTAGAAGGTCCAGGCACTCGATATGCCGAATAATATAAAGAAGAACATCACGATCAGGCCGATTCCTCGACCGGCTAACATATAGTCTTCGGCGGTCTTGGCCGAGAGTCGGTAGCCGTAAACCGATATCCATAAGATGATAAGTCCGAAAACACCTAAGACGATGAAGTTGAGAAGCATTCGACCTCCTTAATGGCGATAAGGCCAGAACCGGAAAAAATAGATGAGATAGGCGATGAGCCAGACGAGACAGAAGATAACCCCGACGAAGTAGGGGAGGGGAATCCAGCCGAAGACAAGGATTGGCTTAAAGAAGAATTTTGGAGCGACCAGCATTCCGATAACGGCCAGGAGGAGGACTAGTAAGAATATCCGACCCGGCCAGTGTCGTGCGATCTCACGCATAGCTCAGCCTCCTTTTGGTTGAACTGTCGTATGATTCTTAAAGCATTGAGGTACACTGAGATTTTTAAATTTAATCGGCATTGATTCAAATTGAAACCTACCGGGACGGGTTTCGCAAATTTTAACCTATCATCCTCAGGTCATCCTCAGGTTTCATCAGTTTATCTCAGTTTCCATCAATGCGCTCTTATTATAATATCCGTATACCATCTTTCCCAGCGTTGGTTAAGTGGTTGACGAGTTCGGCGAATTTCATCTTTTCACGGGCAAAGGTGAATTCCAGGAGCATCGGTAGGTTGACGCCGCAAATGACGGCGATATTTTTCCGTTCCCGTTTCAACGCTCCGCAGACCATCGGGCAGCTCCCGCCAAACAGGTCGACGAAGATGATCGTGTGAAAGGGAGCGGCGTCGAGGATTTCCTTTAAGCGGTGCTCCATTTCGGTGCGCGATATTCCTTTATTCGAAAGGACGATAATCCCCGGGACATCGCCGGCGATCGCCTGGAGGGTTGCCAGGAGAGACTGGGGCAAATCATTATGTCCGAAAATGACCGCCCGGACCGGATTATTCGAGGTCGTCCTCACGGTGACCAATACCCGATTGGAGAATCCGTTTCAGCTCGGTATCGAAGACCTTCGCCGGATGGTAGCCGCGGAGTTTTAAAAGGTAGTTGAGGGCGATGACTTCGAGAATGACCGAGATGTTTTTACCGGGCAGCATCGGTACTCTGACCAACGGGATTTTTGTGTCGAGGATTTCGGTAAATTTTTCTTCAATTCCCAACCGTTCGTAGTCGAGGTCGGCGCCCCACGGTACGAGTTCGACTTCGACCTCGACCCGTTTCTGGAGTCGAATTCCTCGAATTCCAAAAAGGGCGGCGATATCGATAATGCCGACTCCCCGAATTTCCATATGGTGGAGTAAGAGGTCGCTCTTCTCCGCTCCCCGACCGATGAGAATGCCTGAGCCCATCCGAACAATTTTCACTAAATCGTCGGCAACGAGTCGGTGCCCCCGTTCGACCAGATCGAGGGCGCATTCACTCTTGCCGATTCCCGCGTCACCGACAATCAAAACCCCTACTCCGTAGACATCGACCAGAGTTGAGTGGATGTGAACCTCGGGGGCAAGCTTCAAATCGAGATACGAGGTGATGAGATGAATAAAGGGTGTGGTGGAGATGGAAGTGCGTAAGATCGGAATTTTGGTCTCGGCGGCAAGATTGATAAATTCCGCAGGTGGAGTCAGCGATTCGGCGATGCAAAAACAGGGTGGGTTAAAAGAAAAGATCCGTTTCACGGCTTCGGATACTTGATCGGCATGGAGGGTGGCTAAATAGGAGACCTCGGTTTTGCCGATAATTTGAACCCGTTCGGCTAAAAAATAGCCGGTGTAGCCTGCAAGAGCCAAACCGGGGCGGTTAATGTCGGCAGTGGTAATTGAGCGCTGAGCCATGCCGGTGGCGCCAGCCAGAACCTCAAGCTGCCATTCACTCTTTTTATCAGTATAGAGGGTTTCGACGCTAAGAGATTTGTTGTTAGCCACTTAGCGCCGCACCTTTGATAACCGTTTTTTCGCTTTCAGCCGTTCATCATACTTGCTGAGCTGCTTGGTCAGTTTCGATATGAGTGCCGCGATCGCGGCATACATATCGGGTGCTTTTGCCTTGGCGGTAAACGTTTCACGCTTGAGGTTTACTTTACCTTCGGCGATACTCATAATGTTATCTTTGGAAAGGATAAATTCCGAATCGATGATATGGTGTCCGAATCGTTCCCATTTTGAGACCTTTTTGGCAACGAACTCCTCTAAGGCCTCGGTGGTTTCAAAGTGCCGGGTCGTTAAACTAAACCGCATGTGCACCTCCTGTCGATAACTATAATGAAAATATTAAAAAGTCAAGGGAAATTTTGAGGTGCTTAGTGATTGAACCAATACAATGGTTTACCGTGACGATCAATTTCTGTTAAAAAATATGTGATTTGTCGCGACTGGAAATCGCTCCCCCAATTTATCCCCTACCACCCAAAGACAAACCCAACACTGCGTTGTAGTGGTCGCATTTATGCGACGGAGACAAGGTTTCAGTGCGATAAATCGCACCACTACAGCGGCCCTTTTTTGTTGTGATCGGCTTTAGCCGACAGTATCCCGATTGTGGAAAGGGAAGACTTATTTTGATGAAAACCCTGTTGGGGTGAGGCAGGAGAGCGAACAATGAAAAGGCGTGCAGATAAACCTTGACTTTTGAGGCAAAAAGCCTATATATAGTATGTAAGGAAATGCTGTATCGGGGGCGAAGGGTTTCGACGGAGTGCCGATGGCCCCGAGGGCATAGCGAGGTCGCTCCACAGACCTCGTAAATATAACGTGGGGAAAATACAGTTGCCAACAGCAACTACGCACTGGCTGCTTAATTAAGTAGCCACTCTGCCCGGGACTCTGCCTGTCCGGTCCCGAAGTGGGGTCTAACAGGATAGGTGAAGTTCTGGTTTGGTCCCAGGGCCAGAATGGATGCCGTCATGAAAGTGACGGACTGGGGCTGGCAGCGTGAAAGCCGGTCGCCAGGCGGTTACGCTGCGAGATCAAAGAGGCGACTAACTATGTAGTCCTCAAAGCCTGACCGCTTCGGACGCGGGTTCGATTCCCGCCGCCTCCACTTTTATTATATTAGGATTTTGGAGGGAGACGTCGGTCATCGGCGAAGTATCGAAACGATTCCCGTCGCCTCCATCCGCCACAGGGTATGGCGGATTTCGGCGATAGGCATCGCCTCAATTTTATTCAATCGAGAATTTGGTCGCCGGCGGGGCACTTCGTATAGCCCGTCGCCTCCATCCGCCACAGGGCATGGCGGATTTCGGCGATAGGCATCGCCTCAATTTTATTCAATCGAGAATTCGGTCGCCGGCGGGGCACTTCGTGTGTTCGCCGTATTTTGCTCTCCAATAATCCTTCTCTACGGATTTCTCTTGACAATCGGTACAATCCGGTTCAGGATACGGCAATGAGAGTATTTACCCTCGGCACGAGCAATCGCAAGCCCTATGACTTCACCAAGATTCTCTCGAAATATGGGATTGAGGTTGTTTTCGACGTTCGGCGTTTTCCTACTTCTCAGGTTCCCCACTTTAATCGGGACGGCCTCCAGGCGCTCTGTCAGAGTCAGGGAGTCGAATATATTTTTCTCGGCAATGAACTGGGGGACTATCGGCAAGACCGGCACAAGGATTATATCAAATCGGAAGAGTTTAAGCGCGGGGTCGAGATCATTAAACGGACTGCCCAGAACCGGGTGTCGGCGATTCTCTGTGCCGAGCTCCTGCCCGACCACTGCCATCGGAGGTTTATTGCCGAGGAACTGGCAAAGCAGCAAGTCGAAATCACCCATATCATTGACGAAAACCGGATATGGTATCCGAAAACCGGATAGGGCAGCCGAGAAAATAGCGATGGAGCGTAACGACTACTCGTTGCTTGGGGACCGCGAACTGACCGAACGAATACAAAAACTGAAGCAGGAGAAGCAGGCGACGATTTTAGTTCATAATTATCAACGACCGGAGATTTACGAGGTCGCCGATTTCATCGGTGACTCGCTCGATCTGTCACGTAAAGCGCAAGGGGTGAAATCGGACTGGATCGTCTTCTGCGGGGTCCATTTTATGGCGGAGACCGCCAAGATCCTCAATCCGGCGCGGCGGGTGGTGATGCCCGATATCACTGCCGGCTGCCCGATGGCGGATATGATTACCGCTGATGCGCTCCGGCAGCGAAAGAAAGAATTGGGCGATGTCTGGACCGTCGCCTATGTCAATACCACTGCCCTGGTCAAAGCAGAATCGGATATCTGCTGCACCTCGGCAAATGCCGACAAAGTGGTCGCTTCGCTGCCGACCGGTAAAAAGATTCTCTTTGTGCCGGATGAGAATTTAGCCTGGTGGGTGGGGCGCCAAACCGGCCGCGACATCATTCCCTGGAAGGGTTTTTGCTTTGTCCACGCCCGGTATTTTACCGCTTTGGATATACAGCAGGCGCGCGCAAAATATCCCAAGGCGAAAATCGTCGTCCATCCCGAATGCCTGCCCGAGGTGATCGAAGCCGCCGATTTTGTCACCTCGACGAGCGGAATGGTAAGACTGGCCGCGGACTATGACGAGCTGGTGCTGGGCACCGAGGCAGACATGTGCAACCGGATTCATCGGGAATACCCGGCGAAACAGTGTCACCCCTTAAACGTGAATGCTCGATGTGCGAATATGAAAAAAACGACTCTCGGCAAGGTCCTGTGGGTTTTGGAGACCGGAGAGAATGAAATCAATGTGCCGGAACCGACTGTTTCAAGAGCCCGTCGGGCAGTGGAGCGGATGCTGGAGGTGGTGTGAGACTTCAGTTCGGCTTGACGGAAAGGGTTATTTATTATAGTCTGTTATGGAGGACCGAATGATTTCATCGCTGCTTGCCTTTGTGGTTTTTACAGGAGTCAATCCCGGTTTTGATCTTTCTATCAATAAATCTTTTACCGGCGATATGCAAGAGATTTATAACATCCTGCCTTCGGTCGGCATCGGGATATCGATGACGTTGTCTCCGAACCGGGCGTTTCGAACCGCGGCCGATTTTATCTATGGCCGGGGTGAGGTTTCGGATTACCCGCCGGATACCGAATTCCGGGGTTATACCGATCTTGCCGCGCTGACTTTGGAAACGAGCTGGGAATTTTCCGCCCCATTTTTTGAACGTAAGAATTTTTACTACGGCATCGGTCCAGTCTTAGGTTTGGGCAGCGAGCGGATACCCGCATCCGATACTTCCGCTACGATCACAACCCGAACCAATTGGGGGGTAGGTCTGGGAGGGGTGGTGTTTCTTGGTGCCCGACTGATCCCGTTGGGAAAATGGTCGATCGGCGTCGAAAGCGGCATACGATTTTTGGCGATACCGGTCCGGAACGAATGGGGTCGTTATCCGATCGACCTGTCCGGTCTTTCTTTGAGCTTAACTGTGGGGAGGTTGTAATGAAAAAATTTGCACTACTCGGTTTACTGGCAGCAGGCATTTTCGCCGACGGCTGGTTCGACCCGCCGCCCGATTATTATATCGAACAGCAGGCGCAGGTGGCGATTATTAAACACACGGCGGGCAAGGAAGAACTGATTATCGATGTGAAGTTTCAGGGCAACAGCAAAGACTTTGCCTGGGTGATTCCGCTACCGGCGCTGCCGTCGGTCGATTCGGTGCCGGTTCAGCTTTTCTACAACCTGCAGGATTTCAGCCGGCCGCTCTATCAGCAGCGAGGTTCAGGCTGCAGTGGAATTTTAGGCGGTAATCCTCTGGAAGACGGTAAGGGTGGTGATAACGAAACGCGCGAGGTCGGGCAAGGGGTAATCGCCGGGTTTGCGTATACAATTCTCGAAGTCCAGACACTCGATGGGTTAAGCCTGTATCTGACTGATAATGGTTATGGTTATCCCGGTAGTGCTCCGTCGGTTTTGAATTCTTACCTGGCTAAAGACTGGCACTACTTCCTGGTGGCCGAAACCGATACCGCGACGATACCGTTATCGGGTGAGGTTGCGATACGGCTCGCCTTTGCAGCCGGCCAGCCGGTCTATCCGATGAAGATCACTTCTTTGAGCTCGGACTCGGCCGATCTGATTCTCTATCTCTTGACCGAGCATCGGATGCGCGCCGAAGGTGCTACGCTCAAATTTGCCGGTTGGGTTTCTCCCCAGGATTTCCGCGAGAGCTCACCGGTTATTGACCGGACCTATTTTTTGACGAAATTGTATCGTCGTTTTACAACCGATATGGAAGATATCAGCTTTACCCAGGCGTCGGACGATACGGAGTATCGTGAGATTATTTTTTATGCCGATTCGGGTAAAGGCTGGGGTGACCTTTCGTTGTTCGCGGCGGTCGGAATAATTTTATTCGCCCGGCGAAGACGTCGACCGCGGCGGTGACCGGCGAGTGAAAGAAGTCAGCGGCAGCGATAGACGTATCCAATAACTATTTAACCCGGTGCCTGTATGAAGATCGATTTGAGTAACAACGTAATTCTTGTGACCGGTGCGACCGGCGGGATTGGTGAAGCCGCGGCACGGCTGTTAGGGAAGAGCGGAGCGACGGTGGCACTGCATTTTAATCAACACTCCCAATCCGCCGAAAATTTGGCACAAGAAGTCGGGAATAATTCCAAAGCCTTTCAGGCTGATTTATCCGACCCGAAAAACGGAGCGCTGTTGTTTAAGAAGGTAGCCGAAACTTATGGCACCGTCGATACGTTAGTCAACAATGCCGGTGTCTGGGATGGTGCACCGATCGAAAAAAACATTGATGAATGGTTGTCGGTCTGGAATAAAAATATCGCGATAAATTTAACTTCGGTTGGAGTGTTATGCCGGGAGGCGATCCAGCATTTTAAAACGAAGGGCGGCGGCAGAATAATCAACATCGCATCCCGTGCCGCATTTCGAGGTGATACCGAGGAGTACTTCGCGTATGCCTCGGCAAAGGGTGGAATGGTAGCCTTGAGCCGGTCGATCGCTCGCGCCTACGGAAAAGATAATATCAAATCGTTTGTGATTGCGCCGGGCTGGGTGCGGACGGAAATGACCGAAGCTTATTTTAAACAGCACGGCGAAGCTTCGGTTTTGAAAGAAATAGCCCTGCCGAAATTGACCGAGCCGGCTGACGTTGCCGGAACGATTCTATTTTTAGCGAGCGGCTTGATGGACCACGCGACCGGCTCGACCATTGACATCAACGCCGGCAGTTACGTCCGATAAGTAAAAAATCTGAGAATTACCGCGAAAATTGGAAAATTCGAAAACCACGAAAAACGAATAACCTTTTTTTAGGTTTTGGCTAAAAATCTTTGATTTTTTTAAAAATATACGGTCCCCGGGTCGGACCCCAGACCTGCTCGCCGTTTTGGTTGTAGCCCCGGTCCCAGATGATTAAGCGGTCGGAGCTAATCTCAACTTCCGAGGTAGCATAGTTAGCACCGCGCAGGCCACGTGCAAATTCTTTGCCGACGGTGGTGCCGACGAAAAAGCCTTTCACACTTTTTCTAAAGATAATGGAACAGCCTGAGTGCGACTGTGACGAGTCGGGCGTCAGCTCAGCGAGAGGGTCGGGTTTTTCCCAGGCTCGGGCAAAGTGCAGGGGTTCGCTGATAGTAAAGACCCGGGTCTCGGAGGTTATTAAGAGACAGAGACCAGATTTTTTCTAAAAATAAAAGAATCTGTCCCCTTTATTTCCAAAAGGCCTTGCAATCCGGAAGAGAACTATTATTATGGCAGAACGGATGATTAAAAAATTCTGGCGAATTCTTGAAGCCTGGCGCGTCGGTCGATTGATAATGATGGCGCTGGTGACCGGTTCGACCGCCTACGGATTCGGAGGTTCTTCCAAGCAGGTGATCGGTGCCGCCTTCGCCGCAATCTTTCTCGCCTTGGGCGGGTTCTATCTCGACTATCGGGCGGATTGGAAAAAGGACCGGGCATCGGGTAAGATGCTCAATCCGATTGCGCAGGGTGAAATCTCGCCGGCAGTGGGAACGATTTTAGCCGTCGTCGGCATCGGAGCGAGCGGGGTGTTAGGATTTTTCACCAGCCGCTGGATTTTACTGCCGTGGGCAGGTGTTATTCTGATTGTCGCAGGCATGGCAAAAGGGATTTTAGATTCGCCGATTCTGCGTTCGGTAAGCCTCGGAGCAATTCAGGGAATGTATGTGCTCATCGGCAGCCTTGCCGCGCACCGATTTGGCGTGAGTGCGATTGTTATCGTTCTTTTTTTATTTTTTGCCATGACCGGCGGCAGGGTGATGGGTGATGTTCGGGACATGCCCCATGACATTAAAGTTAAAACCGTCACCATTCCCCAGCGCTACGGATTACGCACGGCTTCACTTTTTCTCATCGTCAATGAGGTGATCGCCTATGGCTGTGCACTTGCTGGGTATTGGCTGGGCGGTTTCCGACCCGGATATTTATACTGTATTGTCGGAATTATTGTCGCGGGAATGGCAATCAATCTCGCTTTTGTCCTGGGACCTACTCCCCGGCGGGGAGACCTGACTAACAAGATGTCGCTGGGAGTTTTAGGGATGCTCTATGTGTTGGGAATGATTCTGGGACGGAGGTAGCGTCAAGCAAGTCAACGAAAACTCTGATAAGTATAAGAATTACCACGAAATCCGTCACACAATATGGCGGACGACATCAAATCACGAAAGGACGAAATTCACGAAAACAAAGAGGTACTATTTTCAATATATTAAAGTTTTTGACTCCCTGCAGTCGTTCTATCCTTCAGGTTTCGTGATAAAATTGAGTTTTTCAGAGGTCTCTCTTCACTGTCTTGACAGAGTGGGGCTAAATCTTATAGTTACGCCGATGAAAAGGAATGCAGGTAAAAAGAAAAACCCCGGGCTACAAAAAAGAGGTTGTCAATCAAACCAAGGAGGAGATATGATTCAGCGGGTACTCCGCAGTTCGTTTCCGGTGCTGATCCTGTTGGTGGTTTCGTGTGCGATGCTCAATGCACCCAAGGAACCGGTGAAGGCGAATCTGAAAGCGTGGTCGGAGAAAAACTACGCGCTTGCCTATTCTTATTTTTCCCCCGAGCTGCAAGACGTCCAGGCTTTGGAAGAATTCACTGCCCATGCCGAAGGCGTGCCGGTTAAGTCTTTCAGTCTGACCAACGTGAGTATCAAGAACAGTACCGCAGTGGTTAAGGGCACGGTGACGCTCGAAGATGGGAGAAAATGGGGCTGCCGCTACAAGCTTATCCAAAAAGACAAAGATTGGTTGATTTACGGTTATAAGGTCAGCCCGGATGTCCTGTTCGAAGAAGAAAAAGAGGAATAAATAGTTTTACCACTGAAGACACGGAGAAAAACGAAGAATTTAACCACAGATTGCGGCACCAAGCGTGCCGACACGGATAAACACAGATTGACAAAGATTAAAAACAGGATTTAAAAACGGAGGACACGGAAAAAATATTTACTACGAATTGAAACGAACAAGAACGAATAAATTTAACCGCAGATAGACGCAGATAAACACAGATGAATAATTGTTTACATAAAAACGATTTGCTTAAGCACTGTCAACACCAGATGGATTAAACCAGGGAAGATACGGAGGGAAAGTAGGAAGTAGGCAGTAGGAAGTAAGCAGGAGGGAGTAGAGCGTAGGGAGTAGGGCGAAGGGGAACTATCAGCTAAAGCGGTTAAAAAAAATGATTTGCTGCGGTGTGTCCCAATTAGATAAAGGCGCGACATAGATATCTGGAGTCTATTTTTTCTTGCTCCGCGCTGATTTGGGCTGGCTGAAATGGGCTATCCAGAGGCTCGTTTCGAAAAGGAACAACAACGGCAGAGCGAGGATGACCATCGAAACAAAATCGACCGACGGGGTCAGGACGGCTGCGAGGATAAAAATAATTACAATTGCAGTCCGGCGGTGACGGCGCAGGGTTCTGGGTTGAATGATTCCGAGCTTGGTCAAAAAGAGGATGATCAGCGGCATTTCGAAGAGCAAGCCGGAAAAGAGCAACATCCAGAGAATGAAGTTAATGTATTTTGAGACATTGATCAGCGAGACGATGCTTCGGGTGCCGAAGGATAAGAGTACCCGCATACCGACCGGCACTAACAGAAAATAGGCGAAGGCAACCCCGGTCCAGAAGAGGAGATACCCGGCGACGATTACGGGCAGAGCCCATTTTTTCTCTTGGACATTGAGAGCGGGGGCGATAAACCGCCATGCCTGAAAGAGGATGAACGGTAGGGCAAGACCGATGCCGATAATGAGAGCGATTTTAAACCGGACTAAAAACGCCTCCGCCGGAGCGAAAAAATAGAGTTTGCCAATCGGTTTCGACAGAATTTCGAGAAGAAAACCGCTGACCAGATAACCGATGATCGCAGTGACGGCGACCGCGACCAAAGCCCAGATAATCCGTTTGCGCAGTTCGTCCAGGTGGCCGACGAAGGAGAGCCGCGACCGCGCGCTTTTGGGCGCGGCCTTAGATTTTTGTTTCCGAGCTTTGCGGCTCATTGCTTCGATCCAGTGCGATCGGGATTTTTGACCTAATCCAAAGATATCCGGCCATTGCCGAAATGCCGAGTAAGACAGCGATCAGCCAGGGGTGGACGGTTTTTGTTACAAAGACATCAAGCAGGATTCCGCCCAAAAACGGTCCCAACGACCAGCCCAACGATTCGGTCAGACCGTAGATACCAATGTACCGACCTTTTTGATCGGGCGGCGCCATATTGGCGGCAAGGCTCATTCCTGCCGGCTTGACCATGACCTCGCCCGAGGTTATGACGACCATCGATAGCGCGAGGAAGAGAAACGACGGTGCGAGGCCGACCGAAAAATAGCCGATTGCGTAAAGGAGCGAGCCGAGCGCCAGCGCCGAAGTGAGGCGCACCCGGCTGATCAGGGTGGCGATCGGGAACTGGAAGACAACAACCAAAAGGCCGTTAATCGTAAACAGGTAACCTAATTGAACGGTCGTGATGCCAACTCGTTCGACGGCGTAGACCGAAAGCGGTGCGATCAACAACCCGGCGACGATAAAGATCAAGAGACTAAAACCGCAGAAGGCGAGCAGGAGCCGGTTCCGGCCAAGCCCGAGCAGGTCGCGGAGTTTAAACTCCTTGTGCGAGCCGGAGTGTGCCGATTCCCGGATGAAGGCGGCGATTAAAACGGTTGCCACCAGGCTGACAAAAGCGGTCACAAGAAAAAGATAGGCATACGAGGTGCCGGCTAAAAAACCGCCGATGATCGGGCCGATCGCCCAGCCCAGGTTTCCGCCGACCCGGAGCAGGCCGTAGGCTTCGATTCGCTTTTTCGGTTCGACGACATCGGCGACTACCGCCTGGGACGCGGGCATAAACAGAGAGCTGATTCCTTGACCTAAAATCATTACTAAAGCGACAACGATGTAATTGGCGCGGACCGCAATCGTTGCTGCGAGGAGGATAAACAGGAAGGTGCGGAAGACGAGCGATGAGACCATCACCCGTTTCCGGCCGAAATGATCGGAGAGTTCGCCGCCCACGACCTGCCCCAGTGCCGCGACCGCGGCCCGAATCAGAAAAATCGTGCCGACGATACTCATCGCCACGCCCAAAACCGAATGGAAGTAGAGGCTGATGAACGGCATGGCGATGGCAAAGCCCATCGAAATGACGATCTGGCAAAAGAAGATGATCCAAACCCGGATGTCGAATCGCTGCCAGAAGCCGGTGATGCTTTTACCCAAGCGGAGAACGACCGCGTTGTTCGCCATCGGGATTTATTCCTTACCCGAGGGTTCTTTTGTTATCAGGTCGAGGATTATCAACATAGGTTTCAAAGTCTAACCGACTTCTCCAGACTGTCAACTTACCCAAACAAAACAAGAAAAACGAAAGAGAATGCAAAATGGTTGAATGGTGAATGGTTAAATAACACCCAGCCGACAGGCTTAAAGAAAGGAATTGACCCCGAAGACACCGAAAACACGGAAGAAAAATTAACCACAGATGCACACAGATAAACCCGGATGAGCACAGATGGATCAAACCACGGAAGACAGAGAGAAAACAATAACTGGTTAAATTGTGAATGGTTAAATAGAACAGAGACGACAGACATAAATAAAGAAAACTTAGAGCCGCTAGTATACTTTTTTATTCAGTGAATTCCGTGTCCGCCATACTCCGCCACACTTCTTGGCGGATCGGTGGTTAAAATTTTTTTACTACATTTTCCTACGGTTCTCGAACCCCCCATTCGGCAATCATCAGTGGTTTGTCGGGAAATTTCATTATCAGGTCGTTATACACCAGGTCGATGATTTCTTCAAAACCGAGCCAGGGTTCGGTTTGGGATTGGGCGCCGTAGAGGCTGAATGCTATCCAGTCGATATAGTCATCGCCCGGGTAATAGGCTTCGATCGAATTCCAGGCTTCGGGCGGTTGGCAGTCGTAATTGGGGTGAAAATACCAGGTAACATTGGTGACGCTCTGGTTTTTAAACAAGTCGATAATATGGCGGAAGGCGGCAACATAGCGTTCCGGACCATCGGCTTTGGCCGGGTCGCCAAAGCCGGTGAGAGTGTCTCTGCCCTGAAACCAGCCGGACCAGGGAAACCAGTTTCCGTTCATTTCGACGCCAAAAGTTGCCATTACCGGTTTGCTGAATTCTTTGATGTCGGTAGCCCAATCCGCCAGGAATGGGTCAAAGTCGCCGTCAATAATTTTTTGCAGGGCATAGGTAGACTCGTAGGCCGGAACCCAGTAGTCGCCCCAGGGCATCAATCGAAGCATCGGAACCGCACCGTAGTTTGCGATTATATCGAGTTGCTGGCGTGAACTATAATTTTCTCCCCAGAAATTTGAAAACGGAGCAAATGCCACTCCTTTGCCGGCAAGGGTTTCAAAATCTTCGAGGGTCGGAAGAGAAACCGAGTCTTCCATCTGTCCCCAGCCCGGGAAGACTCCGACATAGCAGCCGCTGTCAGGCGGGAGGATTTTTTGATTTGACCCGGCGAAGGTTCCAATAAAGTAATCCGAGCCGACCCCTTGCTGATAGGCGGCTAACGCCGCCGGCGAGGAGTTTATCCGCAGGTCGGCGGTGTCACCGGCGAAGGTTTCATATTTTTCGTGATAGACGATGGCGATTTTTATCTTACTGTATTTTGTCGGCAGGGTGGTAAAGACCTCGGTATACCAGTCGGCTTTTGAGTGTTCCGGTTCTTTACGGCAACCGCTGGTCACAATGCCAGCTACTGCCAGGACGAGAAAAAAAGCGTTTCGCAAGAACATTACTACCTCCTGGTAAAGCCTGTAGAAGACAATGGACTTTGTCAAGGCCGGCGATGGTTCTCCGTTTCGCCCGCCTTGACAAAATTCCTTTTTTTGGCTATTAACTATCAGGAGGCAGTATGAATAATATCTGGCGCATGATTTTGATTATGGTCTTTTCTGCTCTCTTCATCACCATCATGGTGGTAGTCGTTTTCTACTTTGCCATTCTCCAGCCTCGCGCCGGGGTGGCGGTTCCTGAATTGTCCGGCGTGAGTCCGGAGCAGGCGCACATTATCTTAAAACCGAAAGACCTGCGGCTCAAGCTGGTCGGTGAGGAGCCGAGCGATGCTTCGGTGGCAGGTATGGTTTTACGCCAGGAACCGCAGGCGGGCGTGATTGTAACCAAGGGAGGAGTAATTTCGGTCTGGGTCAGCAAAGGTGCGGAGCGGTTCATCGTTCCCGAACTCGCCGGCTTCGGTCTGGAGCGAGCCCGGAATCAGCTTGAAGAGATGGGGTTAGAGATTGAACGGGTCGATTCCGGCTTCTCGGATTCACTACCGAAAGGTGTGATTTCCGCGACCCAACCCCAAGCCGGTGTCATCGTCAAGAAAGGCGATGGAATTGTCATAACCATCAGCCAGGGTCGGCAGGAGATCGTCGTCCCCAATCTCATCGGCAAACGTTTAGAGGCAGCAAAAGAGATTCTTACCGGACTGGGATTCATAGTCGGTAAAATTTCGTATCGGGTTTCGACCGAGTACTCGCCCGGTCGGGTCACCGGTCAAAAACCATTAGCGGGTACGAGCTTATCGCAAGGCGACACCGTCGCATTACAGATCGCAACCGTCCTCGAATAACATGCCCAGAACACTCAAAGTCATTCTCTATGTTATTTTCAGTCTCGGCGGTGTGTTCGCGTTCTTTCTCATCGGTCTGGTCGTTTTTAATTTCTTGCTTATGCCCTGGATCGTTCATCAAGGTAAAGAGGTTGAGGTGCCGGAGTTGGTGGGCAAGTCCTTAACCGAAGTGCAGGAGATTGTAAAGGGCAAAGAGCTGACCTATGAGGTGTATGATGAACGACCGGATACCCTCTGGCCCCAGGGCTATGTGATGGAACAGCGGCCAAAAGCGGGGAGTGTGGTCAAAGCGGGACGGATGGTCTCGCTGGTGGTGTCGACCGGTCCCCAACGGCTGCGGGTTCCCTATCTCTACGGGTTGACTTTAGAGCAGGCGCAGAACATTGCCCTCAATCTGGGTTTGAAAGTGGTAAAGGTCGAATCCCTGGCCAGCGATACGTTTCCGGCAGGCAGGGTCTGCCGGGTATTCCCCGAGCCCAATAGTTCGGTTGATAAGGGGAGCCCGCTCGAGCTCGGTATCTCAGCCGGTGGGTCGGGTAAGATCACCATACCGAATTTGATCGGACTGACGCTCGATGCAGCGAAGAGTCTCATTTCCCAATCGCAATTGTTGGTGGGAGAAATTAAGGAGGTAACGGCAGAGGGTGAACCAGGGATGGTGTTGATCCAGTCACCACCCGCCGGTGCCCAGGTTGACACGGCGGATACGATTCGGCTCATCGTGATCAAAAAATGAGCTGATGAGAATTGCCGCTTCGATTCTCGACTCCGATTTTTTACACTTAGGCGAAGAAATTAAAAAAGCTGAACAGGCAGGGATCGATTTGTTTCATCTCGATGTCATGGATGGCCATTTTGTTCCCAACCTCAGTTTTGGCATTCCCGTGCTCAAAGCGCTCCGACCGGTTACGGCGCTTTTTTTAGAATCCCACCTGATGGTGACCGAACCGGAGGCGTTGATTGAGTCGTTTGCCCGGAGCGGTTCGGATGCGATTACTTTTCACATCGAGGCAACGAAGAACCCAGGACGGTGTCTCGAACTCATAAAATCCCAAGGTAAAAATACGGGTATCGCTTTAAATCCGGGGACGGATGTGGATCGGATTGAAAAATTTCTTCCCGAGCTCGATCTGCTGCTCGTGATGAGTGTCTGGCCGGGGTTCGGCGGTCAAGGGTTCATCAGCGAAACACTTTCCAGGCTCCGCCAGGCGCGCGCGCTGCTTGATCGCGCGAACCCGAACTGCCGGTTAGCGGTCGATGGCGGAGTGAATCCCGCGCTCGCGCCCGAGCTTACGGCGGCAGGGGTGGATATCGCGGTTGCGGGCAGTGCCATCTTCCGTTCAACCGATTACCGAAGTGTTGTCCAGGCGTTGAAATGTTCGGCTACTTAGCGGATAAGTTTATCAAGCTCCGGCGCCGGCTGCTGGGTTTCGGTGCGTTCAGCCCGAAGGAGATAGAAACTGCTCTCCGGGAGATACGGGTTTCATTGTTAGAGGCGGATGTCAACTACCAGGTGGTTAAGGACCTCAACCTGCGCCTTGCCGAAGCGTTCAAATCGGAAACCGTGGTCTCGAGCCTGAAGCCGGCAGAACAGATTACGACGGCGGTGTACCGTGAGCTGGTTAGATTGTTGGGCGGGGAGGCGGCGAAGATTGAGTTTACCGATACGCCGCTGGTCATTAACCTTTTGGGGCTGCAGGGCGTGGGGAAGACTGTAACCGCGGCGAAAATCGGCTTCCACTACCGCCAGAAAAAACCGCTGCTCGTTGCGTGTGATCCCAAACGACCGGCTGCTGCCCAACAGCTCCAGCGTTTAGCCCAGCGGGCAGGGCTCGGGTTCTTCGATATTGTTAACAATGATACCGTTGCGACCTGCGTCGAGGCACTTGCATTGGCGAAAGTGAATAATCATGGACTTGTAATCTTCGATACCGCCGGCCGGTTACATATCAACAGCGAGTTAACCCAGGAGCTGATCGAGATTAAAAAACGTTTTCGACCCCATTACGACCTTTTAGTCGTGGATGGCATGACCGGCCAGGATGCGGTCAAGCAGGCAAAGGAGTTTCATGAAAAAGTGGGTCTCGGCGGTGCGATTCTCACCAAACTCGATGGCGACGAGCAGGGCGGAGCAGCCCTGTCGGTGCGCTGGGTGACCCAGCTGCCAATTTATTTTATTGGAACCGGTGAGCACCTCGAAGAATTGGAGGAGTTCGTCCCGGAACGAATTGCTGCCCGGTTCATGGGGATGGCGGATGTGCAAACCCTGGCGGAAAAAGTAGAACAGGTTGTTTCCAAGGAAGAAGGAGAGCGGTTGGCAAAAAAGGTTTTCAAAGGCGAGCTGACCTTCGACGATTTCCTCAGCCAGCTGCGTGCATTCAAGCGCATGGGGGATATAACCAAGATTGCGAAGCTCGTTCCCGGCTTCGCTGGTCAGAACCTCGACCCGAACGAATTTGTGAAAACCGAAGCGATTATTCTTTCGATGACCAAAGATGAGCGTGCCCATCCGGAAATAATTAACGGCTCCCGTCGGCGGCGTATTGCCTCCGGTTCGGGCACGACCCCGCACGAGGTGAACCACCTACTCGACCAGTTTCAACAATTACAAGCCGTAACCCGACACAGGGGGAAAGGGAAAATAAAAGCCATATCACGAAATCTATGAAAGCAAGAAAGTACGAAAGGAACATAGTTGTTGAAGGGCCCTTCCGTACGATTATCGCTTCGAATTTGTTTTTCGTGTTTTCGAGATTTCCTGAGTTTCGTGATGAAAGTTTTAGAAAATTAAATAACGAAAGGGGTCGGTATGGTTTATGAACGGCTGTTAGAGCGGCGGCCCGGGTTTTTTGTCCTGTTAGACCCGGACCGGATTCCGCATACGAAACGTGGGTATGACCAGGTTTCGGATATAACGAAAACGATTTGTGACTCCCGCCTGACGGCGATTCTGGTCGGAACGAGTCTTTTGTACTCACCGGATTTCAGCGCATTTGTGGAAGCGGTCAAAGCGGCGGCGACGGTGCCGGTCATTATCTTTCCCGGTGGCAGCCACCAGCTCTCGCCTGCGGCCGATGCACTTTTTTTTCTTTCGCTGTTGAGCGGTCGTAATCCGGAATTTTTGATCGGTGAGCAGGTGCGGGCAGCGCCGTTGATAAAGCACTACGGTCTGGAAGTGATACCGGTCGGTTATATTTTGATCGAATCGGGTAAACTGACGAGTGTCGAGTTCATGTCCGACACCAAACCCATTCCCCAGGACAAGCCCGAGATCGTCAGCGCCCATGCTTTAGCCGGCCAATACCTGGGAATGAAAATGATTTATCTTGAAGCGGGCAGCGGCGCGAGTACAATGGTTGGAGAGCACATCATCCAAAAGGTTCGGAGCGACATCGCCCTGCCGATTATCGTCGGCGGCGGTATCCGGACGCCCGACGATGGTGAAACGAGGATTAAAGCGGGCGCGGATTTTATCGTCATCGGCAATGTTCTGGAAACCGATTATCGAACGGTTATGGCTTTTTCCAGGATTTTTGAGAAATGAAATTTGAGCGAATAGTTCAAAGGGCAGCGAACGATCCAAATATTTTATTCGTTCAAGCCGGTTAACCATACCCACGTAGTGCTCTGGTCGATTAAAGAGGTGGATGAAGGTGCGGTCAGCCGTTTAGCAGCCGCGTGCGGTATTCATCCGGTTGTTGCCCGCATTTTGGTCGGGCGCGGTTGTATGACCGAAGTCCAGGCCCGGCGATTTCTCGAACCGCAGTTGACCGATCTCCATCCGCCGGAAGTGATGCCCGATATCGAGCGAGCGGTTCTGAGAATCCGAAAAGCAATTGCCGTGGGACAAAAGATTGTGGTCTGGGGGCACGATGATCTGGACGGCGCGACCAGTGTCGCGTTGCTGGTCAGGTGTTTAGCCGAATCAGGTGGAACGGTCGCCTCGTATATTCCGGCAAAGACCAAGGAGCCACACGGTCTGAACAGCAGACAACTGGCGGAATTTTCCCGGTCCGGCGTCAGCCTGGTCATCACGACCGACTGCGGGATAACGAATTTCACGGAGGTGAAGTTTGCCCAGCACAATGGCATTGATGTTATTATTACCGACCACCATGAGCTGACCGACGGAATTCCTGAGGCGGGTGCGGTGCTGGACCCAAAGCGACCGGATTCTCGCTATCCTTGTATCGACCTGGCCGGTGCGGGCGTGGCGTTCAAGCTCGGTCAGGCGTTAATCGACAATCGGGGGCGAGTGCCGTCTTCCTTCTGGCCGGAGCTGGTCGCCCTGGCGGCGTTAGGCACGATCGCTGACCGGGTGCGACTGATCGATGAGAACCGGATTTTTGTGCGATTCGGTTTGCGGACAATCGCGCAAAGCGACGAGCCACCGTTCCGGGCGTTGCGTGCCGGAATTGGTCTTGGCTCGGACCGGCTCACGGTCGAAACGATCACGAGTGAAGTCATACCGGTTTTTTCGTCGATTGCAGCCCACCAGACCGTCCAATTTTTATTAGAAAAGAATTATGAGAAGGCGCAGGCGACGATCGAAGCGGTTGTTTCGCGGGTTGCCGATTTCAAGGAAGAAGGGAAAGCCAAACTCGAGGAATTGGAGCGCCAGGCATATCTGTCGGATAATCTGGTGGTGGCGTATGACCCCCAGATTCCCATTCGCCATTTAGGGTTTTGTGCGACGAAATTACGGAATCGGTTTTTAATGCCGGCGCTGGTGATGACGTGGCGGGGCGATGCCTGGGTCGGTGAGCTGCGGGGATTTGATGGCGATGACCTGCTCGTTCTGTTGAAATCCCTGGGAAACTATTTAGTAGAATACGGAGGTCATAAACGGGCGTGCGGTTTTTCGCTACGCGAAGAGCAGCTTGCACCGTTTTTGAACGAGGCTCAGGAGTATGCCCGTAGCCATTTCCATCCCCGCCAACCAAAGGCAGACCGAACCGCCGAAGGAATTTTGCCCCGGTCCGAGTTCACGAGCGACTTTATGAAGCTCGCGCCGTTTGGTCCGGGTAACCCGGCACCGTTGCTGATTGAACCCGCTCCGGCGTACGCCCGTGGTTCCGGGACACCGGTTGCCGGCCTCGACGACCGGGAGGATATCCTGTATACGTTTGACGATTTTTTAAATGTTAAAATCATTGATGTTGCTCAGCGTGAACCACCAATGCCTTTCCCCGGTTAAAATGGATTACGGAGGATTACAGAACGGGCAGGTGGACAACGGCAATGGTTGACCGGTGGTTACAACAATAACTATTAAAGGAGGATGAATGGCGAAATATCGAATTGCAATTTTACCCGGTGACGGCGTTGGCAAGGATGTGATTGAGGCGGCGATGATAGTCCTACAAAAGACCGGACTCGAAGCGGATTACGTCTACGGCGATATCGGCTGGGAATTCTGGAGACGTGAAGGTGAAGCGTTACCGGCAAGAACCATCGAGCTCTTACGGAAGAGCGACAGCGCTCTGTTCGGTGCGATCACCTCCAAGCCCAAGCCCGATGCCCAGAAAGAACTCGCACCCGAGCTCCAGGGGAAAGGGCTGTTATATGTAAGTCCGATTGTCCGGATGCGCCAGCTATTAGACCTTTACATCTGCCTGCGGCCCTGCAAAGCCTATCCGGGCAATGCCCTGAACTATCGCGAGGGAATCGACCTGGTCGTCTTTCGGGAGAATACCGAAGACCTCTATGCCGGGGTTGAGTTCTATCCGATTCCGGAAGAAATGTTTTTGGCGCGGGGAATGGCGAAGGTGCCGCGCGATGCCGCGATTTCCTTAAAGGTCAACACTAGGCGCGGCTGTGAGCGCATTATCCGAGCGGCATTTGAATTTGCGAGACAGCACAAGCGGGAAAAGGTGACCGCGGTGCACAAAGCCAATGTCGTGCGGGTGACCGATGGAATGTTTTTGGAGGCTGCCCAACGCATCGCTTTGGAGTATCCGGAAATCGAGTTCGACAACGCCAACATCGACGCCCTGTGTATGTGGCTTTTAAAAAATCCTTTGAACTACGATGTGCTGGTTGCGCCCAATCTCTATGGTGATATTATTTCCGACCTCTGCGCCCAGCTGGTCGGCGGCTTAGGTTTTGGCTGCAGCGGCAATATTGGCGAGAAATTCTCCGTGTTTGAACCGAGTCACGGCTCGGCACCAAAATACGCCGGTCAGTATAAGGTCAATCCGATTGCGACGATCCTCGCGGCAAAAATGATGCTCGAGTGGTTGGGCGAGAAAACGAAGGCGGATGCGATCGAGCGGGCGGTCGCACAAATAATTTTAGAAGGGAAGGTCAAAACCTACGACCTGGGAGGCACGAACACGACCTTAGAGGTCGGTCAGGCGATTGCCGAAAAGATTTGAGGCGACAGTTTTTAGAGGTCGTGATAGAGATTCGGGTCTAATTCCCACTCCCGGCCCGGCTTACTTTTGAACCAGAAGATACTGAGCGCAGTGCCGATTTTTCGAGCCAGAGTCTGAGCGGTGGGATACAACCCTTTTTCGACGAATAAAAAAACCGAAGCATTATTGGAGTGAGCCGCCGCCCAGTAACCGGCGAGGGCATGTTTTAATTTCGTTACATCTATTGTTTGTTCCTGCCAGATTTTCCCCAGGGCAACCATTTTCATATTGCCGCTGACACCGCGGTAGACGGTGATGTCGGGATAGAGGGTAGCAATCCGGTGGAGCCGGGCATCTTGCCGATTGACCGGACAATGGTAACTCACTTGTTCGAGCCGCAGGCCGATCGTCCAGGCTAACGAATTGAATGAGGTATCGGCAATTACGCTTATCGGGTGTTTATGTTCGGTTTTATTTATTTTCACTTTTTTTAGTAAATTTCCGCCAGCGTGCAATCAGTGAGTCGTATTTGATTTTTTGCTCGGAGGTAAGCAAATTGGTAATTGCAACACGGGAGGAATCGCCGATGGCATCGTAGCGCGGTTTCGTCTCTTCCCAGATGGTTTTGAAACCGTTAAATTGCTTTTCAAGGATTGCATCAACCGATTGACGTTGTTCCGGGGTGAGCTTGAGTTCTTTGGTAAATGTATCGAGCTGCATCGTCTTAGGACTGGTTTTCATCATCTTGGTCCACCTGCGGTGAATTTTGTATTTATGGTAGTAGAATCCACCAATGAATCCAAAACTGCCGCCGATGAGAAAGAGTACCACCAGAAAAATTGAAAATTTACCTTTTGCGGTCATACCATCCTCCTCAGTTTATTTGTGTTCGGCTGCGCCATTGTCCGAAAGAATAATTGATAAAAGCGTATCTTTTGTGAGCTGATTGGCGTCGGCGACGAAACCGGGAGCGAGCAGCTCGGCTTGGGTGGTTTGGGCTGGTCCCGATTCTGGATACCGTTCAGATTCCGCCTGACCATTGGGGATGATTTTCAGACCGATAAAGAGAAATGAACCAATTAAGAGAACGGCGCTGGCAAAGGCAGCTGCCCGGCTCAACCAGGGGGTATGAATTTGGGCAAACCAGGGTTTCGGTCTGTCCTCTGCTCGGAGCTCGGCAGCAGTTCGAGACCAGAGCGAGGGCATGATCGTCAATTGTTCTTTGAGCTTGAGCAGCTGCCTCAACGCCTTAAAATCTTCCAGGGCCTCGGAGCAACGGACACAATCGAGTAGATGTTCGGCCAGCGTTACTCTTGTATGCTCGGGTAATTCGCCATCGAAAAACGGCGAAAGTAACGAACGAACTTTTTTACAATTCATAGCCACTCCTTTAATAAATTTTTTACCGACCCGAAGCGCTGACGGACATTCTCGCGCGTCCGAGCCAATCTTGATTTTACCGTGCCTAACGAAATCTTAAGAGTCTCGGCAATTTCCGCATACGATAACCCTTCAATCTCGCGCAGAGTAATTATTTCTCGTTCGACGGGATTGAGGGTAGTGAGAATCTGGCGAATGGTATGCTGCAGGCGGAGGCGGTTCGAATCGGGCGAAACGGCGGGACCAGGGGGGGTAAGGGCGTCCGATTGATCGGAAGTGGTGAGTCTGACCATCCGATGTTTGCGCCGCCGTAAATGGTCGCGTGCCTGGTTGACGCCAATCCGGTACAGCCAGGTGTAGAACTCGGAGCGAAAATTGAACGAGCCGATCGCCTGATACGCCTTCACAAACGCCTCCTGGGTGATATCGTTCGCCTCATCATAGTCATCGACCAGATGGTTGACGACATTAAAGAGCCGCGGGGCGTACTTTTCGAACAAGAGTCGAAAGCACTCGCTATCTCCCCGTTTTATCTGTTCGATTAATTGCCGATCGTCGTTCAATTATCCTCATTTCTCATGTAATTAGACGAATGGTAGCACAATAAAGTTCCCTTGGAAAGATTGATAAGAAAACGAAGAGTAGAATGACTAAACGCAGTTCATATCAAGTTGATTTCTTGATAGTTTTGGTTGTTGACATTTTCGCTTTTATGTCTATGATAGTTTTCGGAAGGGATAGTGAACTTTGTTATTTTCTACCTGTTGGCTTCCTTTGAGTTTGTTGAGCCGGGCGGGGTTTCGAGCTCGATGGTAGTAACCTGCGCCCTGGTTTCACCCCAGAACTCGGTATTTGCAAATCCGGCAATGCTTGCCCAGCTCAACGGTTATGACCTGAGTTTCTCTTATACTAACCCGTTTGCGGTCGCCGGGCTTACCAGCAGCCAAATCGCGGCCAATCTTAAAAAACCGGTCAATCTCGGATTGGGAGTGATGGGCTTGGGAACCGAGGGGTACGAGGAAGCAACCTTTTCGGTCGGGGTTGCTTTTTCGTTCAGCCCTGAGCTCAGCTACGGTTTTGCCCTGCAGGGATTGTATCTTTCGGTCGCCGGCTATGGGACGGATTTGGTTCCCGCCTTCGATCTGGGGATTTTGTGGAATAAACAGAAATATTCCGTCGGGTTCATGATTGATAATCTCAACCAGCCCCGGAATAGCGCCGGTGATGAGCTTCCGGCAAAAATCGGATTGGGGGCGGTAAGAAAGCCTGCTGGAAATCTGAAATTGGCTCTCGATTTTATAAAAGAAAAGAGCGTTGGGGAGTGGTTGTCAGCCGGTGCCGAATTCGAGCTCGTGCCGCTGTTTGCTTTAAGGGTGGGCATGGGAACCAATCCGTTTCTGGTCGCAATCGGTGCCGGGGTGGGTTACAAATCGGTCCGGGTAGATTACGCCTGCCGATTCCATCCCCGGTTGAAAGAGACCCATCTGATTGGGCTGGGAATATGCCTGAAATGACCCGGCTTCTCGTTATCCCTGGTGCAGGAAACCACCTCCGCGTCTATCCGAGCTTCTCCGCGTTATCACCATGACCATTTTACTTATTCTGTGGCTCGTAGGTCAATCGAGCGAGCAGGAGCTCTTTGAATTAGACGAGGACCTGCCGGAAGAGCTGCTCCAGAAAGAGGTCCTGCTTGAACTCAAAGAGCATCCGCTCGATTTGAACCGGGCGACCGGAGAGGAGCTGGTAACGATACCGTATCTTAATCCGGTGCTGGTCGATAGGATCATACGATATCGTAAAGAATCCGGATTCAGGCAGGTGGCCGACCTTGCAAAAATTTCCGGTTTTGATTCCGAACTGGTCCGTAAACTTTCAGAACTGGTAACCGTAGCAGTCACGATCGAGAAAAAGCGGGGGATAAAAAAAGAGCTTGAAACCCGGCTGCGGCTGGTTGATAGAGATTTTTCCTTCCCGGAGTCTTTTAAAAACCGGTCGCTCTATTCCCGGATTGACGGAACGTTAGGAAACAGCCGCCTGGTTGTGATTACCGAGAAGGATTCGGGTGAAACCGATTTTTTCGATTTCTGGGCATCCGGCCTCGGCTATTCCGCAGCCGGTCGCCGGTTGGCAGTGGGGAATTTTCTCATCTCGGCTGGCCAGGGGCTGGTCTTCGCTGCACCGTTCGGGTTTATTTCCGGGCGGGAATTTTCACTCGATATCGGTAAAGGCGATGATCTCGTCCCCCAGACCGTCAGCGGGGAGAATACGAGTCTTTTCGGCATCGGCTGTTCCCAGAAACTGGGAAGCTGGATGCCGATGGTGTTGGTTTCATCGCAAACGCTCGATGCTACGATCAATCCGGATGGAAGTGTCGATAACGTCTCGTATGATGGTCTGCACGCCGATTCGGCAGAGCGGGCGGAAAAGGATAGATTGGGGGAGCGGTTGTTGGGAGCCCGGCTTGCCTGTAAGCGCAAGGACTGGGCAATGGGGATTACCGGCTATACCAATCGCTATGACCGGGATTTTCGCCCGGAGGATTCGACCGATTCATTTTACGGCAACCACCTCACAGTCGCCGGTGCCGACTATGCGGGAATTTGGGGTAACTATTTCACTTATGGCGAGGTCGGCTATTCGCTGGGCAATGGTTTAGCCGGTATCGCCGGGTTGATGGGGGATATGGACCGGTTGAAAGTCGGATTCAGCCTGCGAGGCTACCAACACCGGTTTTTTTCACCCCACAGCCGGGTCAGCTCATTGGCATCGCGGCATGATAGGCTCGAGGCGTATTTTTCTTCCCGCTATCGGCTGAAGAGTTTTCAGTTCCTATTATACGGAACAACCTATCGGGATTTCGTAACCGATTCGATGCCGTCCCGGCTCCAACTGGAAATTACAAAGACGGAAAAATTTTTTAATTTCGGGCTGGTCTTAAAAGAGAGTTTTAAGGAGGGTTCGCCCCGGAGTCAGGGGATGCGGTTTGATGCCGGTTATAGTCCGTGGAAATGGTTGACGCTATCGCTCCGGTTGGAAGACCGCTATGTTCTGGACAAGACGGTCAAACGGAGTTTTTTGGTGTTTGGTAATTGCGAGTGCGATGCCCGGGGGGTCGGTCTCGCGCTCCGATGGTATCGGTTCAACATCGGTTCATCGTCCGCCCGCATCTACGCCTATGAACCGGGTCTCGCCGGTCTCGGTGGCAATCGTTCATTTTCCGGAAATGGATTTCGAGCCCTGGGAATCGTGACCCTCCGGTTCGGAAAACGACTGCGCTGGGGGGTCAAATCCGGTTTTACCCACAACGATTCGACGACGGTTGATTTTGCCAGCCAGTTGGAATTCAGCTATTGAGTTTTTCCGCGATCGGTTGATTGACCGTTCCCGATGACATCACGATTGTCATTCTGAACCCGGGGTGTCCTCGAACGCACCGGTCGGTACAAGCCATCCGGATTGCTCGACCGTAACCTCTTGACAAAAATCCGGCGTTTTTATACTATTGTCACTACTTCTTAAAGTGACTGACTGGTCAGTCATTTTAATATGCGACCCACGGACCAATAAAACCAAGTAAGGAGCGTTGACAAGGACATGAAACAGAGTGATGTAAAACAAAATATTATTACGGCGGCGATCAAAATCTTTGCCGAAAAAGGATTTTTTGAGACGACGGTTGACGATATCGCCCGGTCGGCAAAGATCGCCAAAGGGACGGTCTATCTCTATTTTAGGGATAAGCCGTCGCTCTACATTGATATTATCGAACAGCACTTTACCCTGGCGGTCAATTCGCTGGTCGCAATCCGGCGTCTGAAACTTTCGAGCCGAGAGAAGTTACAGCGGATCGTCGATGAGTGGTTGGATTACATGTTTACCTTCAAGCACGAATTTCCGATGTTCGGAATGGAAAATGTCAATTTAACCCGCCGGCTGATGAAAGGGATCGGGCCGATGCTTTTGCTGCGGCTCGGGGCGATCATTGATGAGATTGCCGGGATTATTAAGGACGGTATCAGGAGCGGTGAGTTCCGAAATGTTGACCCGAAACTGGCAGCGGTCTATTTTTTGAATATGCTCCGGACCGCGTTTCTGATTCATACTCTGCCGGTTAAATTTAAACAACCAAAAAAAGGAGTGCTCAATATGCTGTTGTACGGTTTAAACAAGGAGCGGCGATGAAGCGGTTTCTCTGTCTTGCCGTGCTGGTGCCGGCTTTGTGTGTCGCCGGTGAGGTCTACACCCTGAGTCTTGATGCGGCGGTCGACCTGGCTCTCGTCAGGAACGAATCGGTGCTTGCGGCCAAGGCGAAACTGTCGGAAAAGCAGGCCGACCGGAATGTTGCGCTGGCCGCGTTTTTGCCGACGGTTGACCTCTCGGGAACCTATACCCGGCTGGGCACGGTCCAGTCGTTTGACCTGATTGCATCCCACGATACCATGCTGCCGCTCGGCGTATACGATATCCAGACCGGTCAGATGATCGGATATACCGATGAGATTCCGGTGACGATCGGAGCCGACACGGTGAAGATACCGATGGGGCAACAGGATAATTATGATTTACGGGGAACAGTGAAGCAGACGCTGTTTACCGGCGGGAAGCTCTTGAATGCCTATAATATTTCCCGCTACAGCCTGGCAATCGAAAATCAGAATTATCGGAAAACGGTCCAGAGCGTAAAATTTAATGCCCGCCAGGCGTTTTACCAGACGTTGACCGCCCGGGAAGGGGTACGGTTAATCACCGAATCCTACAATCAGATGGAGCGGCATGTGAAGCAGGTCGAACAGTTATACAACGACGGTATAATTTCCAAGCTTGACCTGCTGCGGGCACGGGTCGGGCTTACCAATTTAAAGACCCAGCTCATCCGGGCGGAGAACGGTTCCAGCCTCAGTCAGGCGGGTTTAAAGATCGCGATCGGCTTGCAGCCCGACGATTCGATGCAGGTGGCGGGCGAGCTGGGCTACGAGCCCTATACGATTGCGGTCGAGCGTGCGATCGATTCCGCGCTCGTCACTCGACCGGAAATTCTCATCGTGCAGAACACCCTCAGGATCACACAGGGAGCGTTACACATCGAAGCGGCGAATTTTTCGCCCAACCTTTTTGCGGCATTCAATTACGATTATAAAAAACCGGTGACGTTATCCCAGAACGAATGGGGGACCGATTGGAATGTGACGGTCGGTTTTGCGCTGCCGGTGTTCTCCGGTTTTTCCCGGCTCAGTAAAATTGCAGGACGTCAAGCCCAGGTCAAACAGGTCAAGTTCAATTTCGAGCAGTTGAAAAAAGGGATTGCGATTGAGATCACTGGCGCCTACCTGAATCTCAAGCAGGAAGAAGAAATTCTGAAAAGCCAGGAAGGAAATCGCGCCCAGGCGGATGAGGCGATGCGGATTGCCGACGAGCAGTATCAAAACGGCGTTATTAGCAATTTAGAATATATGGATACCCAGGTTGCCCAGTTAACGGCTCAAACCGAGTACCTGTCGTCGTTATCACGGTATCTGATTGCCCGTGCGAAGTTGGTTCAATTAATCGGCGAATGAAGGAGGAACGAATGATAAAACGATTTTCACTTTTACCGTTGATGGTGTTACTGGCGGTGCTGGTCGGGTGCAAGCCGCCGCAGCAAGGCGATGGAATCCAGGGCGCGACCCCGGGCTTGAAGGTTTCGGTCGAGACCGTGGTTAACGGTTCGATCGAGAACCGGCTTTCGCTCGCGGGGATGATCGAACCCTGGGAGCAGGTGATGGTGTTTTCAAAGATTCCGGGCAAGATCGTCGAAAAAAGCGTGCGCGAAGGCGCGCGGGTGGCGAAAGACGAGGTCATTGCCCAGGTCAACCGCGACGAAATCGGTGCCGAGATAAATAATTACCAGGTGAAATCACCGATTGCGGGAATCGTTGCCAAGATCTCCTTTGACCCGGGTTCGATGGTCGCACCGACCGTTCCGATTGCAACCGTAATCAATATGGCTGTCGTCAAAACGATTGTCAACGTGATCGAGTCGGAGATCGGCCAGGTCCACCAGGGCTTGGCTGCACGGGTGAGCGTGCCGGCGTATCCGGGCCGGGAATTCCCGGGGACGGTGAGTAATATTCTGCCGATCGTCGACCCGATGAGCCATACGGCAAAAGTCGAGGTGAGGATTGCTAATCCGGAGCTTCGGTTAAAACCGGGAATGTCGGCAACGGTTGAGCTTACCCTTGGACGCCATGACAATACGGTCGTCATTCCCAAAAATGCGATTATTGAAAAAATGGGAGAAAAGTACGTCTTCCTCTATGTCGACGGCATCGCCCGCAAGTCGAACATTGAGACTGGTTTCGACGACGGGAAGTCGGTCGAGATTCTCGTAGGGGTCAAGAGCGGCGACCGGTTGGTCACGAGCGATATGAACGTCCTAATCGACGGCAGCCGGGTTCAGGTTCGGGAAGGGAAGTAGGGAGCAGACATGAAATTCACCGAATTTCCAGTCAAACGTCCGGTCACGATCGTCATGATGATGTTGATCATCCTCGTACTCGGTGGTCTCTCGCTCTCGCGCCTGACCGTTGACCTGATGCCGCAGATCAAGTTTCCCAATGTTTCGGTTGTTACCACCTATTCGGGTGTGGCTCCGGAGGAGATTGAAAAATCGCTCACCCGGCCCCTGGAGTCAGCGGTGCGCAGTGTGCCGGGAATAAAAAATGTAAAGTCGACCAGCTCGGAAGGGGTATCGCTGATTACTGCCGAGTTTCCCTGGGGAACTAACCTCGACGAGGCATCATCCGCAATTCGGGATCGCATCGGGATGATTAAGAAATATTTGCCCGAAGGGACTGACGAACCGCTGGTCTTAAAAATTGATATCTCCCAGATACCGGTGCTGTTTATCAGTTTGACCGGACCTTTGAGTATCAGCGAGTTGAAACGGCTGGCGGATGACGAGATCGTCCCCAAGTTCGAGCGGGTGGACGGGGTGGCGAACACGGTGGTGAGCGGCGGCCGGGACCGGGAAATCCAGGTCTATGTTGACAAAGCGCGGCTGGTGGCATACGGATTTTCGCTCGATCAGGTCATCGCCCGCATCCGGTTTGAAAACCTGAATCTCTCCGCCGGTACCCTGGTAGGAGCCGAGCAGGAGTATGCGGTGCGCGGGTTGGGCGAGTTCAAAAATCTCGACGAGCTCCGTAATCTGGTCGTCGGGGTTAAAAACGGTGTTTCGATCTACCTGCGCGATATTGCCCGGATTGACGATGCCCTGGCGGACGAGACCGGTTTGTCGCGCATCAATCAGCAACCGGGATTGACGATTTACATCACCAAAACAACCGATGCGAATAGTGTTCAGGTTGCCAAGCGGTTGATAAAAGCGATGCCGCAGATTAATAAGGAACTGCCGGAAGGCGTCCAATTGAGTGTCGTCTTCAATATGTCGGAGATGATCTCGGATTCGATCACCAGCCTCGAACGGAGCGCAGTCGAAGGTGCAATCCTGGCCGTTGTCATCATATTTTTATTCCTGCTGAGCATTCGACCGACGATTATCGTTTCACTTTCAATTCCGCTTTCGTTGCTGCTGGCATTTGCCGGGATGTATTTTAACAAGATGACGATTAACATTATGACTTTGGGCGGTCTGGTGATTGCCTTAGGCCGGTTGGTTGACGACTCGATTGTTGTGATGGAGAACATCTTTCGCCATTTGCGGATGGGAAAGAGCGCCGGCCAGGCGGCAATCGACGGTTCGTCCGAGGTCTCGACCGCGGTGATATCTTCGACGCTGGTGACGGTCGTGGTCTTTTTGCCGATCGTCTTTGCGACCGGCATTGCCGGTCAGCTCTTTAAGGCATTCGGCCTCACCGTCTTTTTTTCTTTGACCGCCTCGCTGCTCATAGCGTTCACGGTCGTGCCGATGTTTTCCTCCCAGATTTACCGGATGGGGAAGTCAATGGGGGAAGAAAAGGATAAAGGTGTCTATCCGGCAATACGAAATTTTTACGGCCGGGCGCTTGCGTGGTCGTTGCGCTATAAAACTATTATTCTCGGCGGTGCCGGATTCCTGCTCGTCGTTACCGGTTTCCTGTTTATCAAAGTCAATAAAGAGTTTTTGCCCCGAATGAGTATGGGGATGTACCAGCTGGTGATTTCTCTGCCCAAGGGTTCATCGGTCGATGCAACCTCGGCGGCGGTCGAGCGAATTGAAAACCGGTTTATTGGCCGTTCCGATGTTGATAAGGTGACGAGTATTATTGGAACGACCGGAGGGTCCTCGGGAGTGCACTCCGGTGATATGCGCGCTTCGAGCGATGCCCAGATTATGGTGCGCCTGGCGCGGAAGAAAAAGCGGGTCACGACCGATGCGGTCGTGGCGGCAATCGTCAAAGATGAGTTGGCGCAGAACCCGAATATTCAGATCACGATGCCGTCGATGGCATCCGGTTTGTTCGGCAGTGAACATCCGATCGAGATAAAAATCTTTGGTGACGACCTTGCGAAACTCAAAGAAATTTCGGCCGAAATTAAAAACCAGATTTCGGTAGTGCCGGGATTAAAAGATATTACCACGAGCGTCGAGCGCGGGTTGCCCGAGGTGATCTTCTCTTTTGACCGGGAGCGGGTAGCACGCTACGGGCTGAGCGCAGCGCAGATATCGAATGCAATCTCGACCGCGCTGAAAGGCCAGGTAGCCTCGTTCTACCGGGAGGCAGGCCGGGAGATTAATATTCGGGTCCGGCTTGCGACTTCGGATGTTGCTTCGCTCGAGGCAATTAAGGATCTGCCGGTTCCGACCCCGATCGGGTTTTCGGTGCCTTTGCGCGATGTCGCAACGGTCGGCTACTCGGAAGGACCAAGCATGGTTCAGCGCGAGAACGCCAAACGGCTGGTCTTAGTCAGTGCCGGTCTTTCCGGACGCAGCCTGTCCCAGGTGAGTAGTGCCATTTCCGGGGTACTCAAAAAATACGAAATGCCCCAGGGTTATTTCTACGACTTCGGCGGTGAGCAGCAGAGCATGGCCGAGACCTTTTCGAGTTTGTTCTTCGTCTTACTTTTAGCGATTCTTCTCGTCTATATGATTCTGGCTTCGCTCTACGAATCCTTGATTCATCCGTTAACGATTATGGTTTCGATCCCGTTCGCCTTTACCGGTGCAATTATTGCCCTGGTTATAACCGGTTCGGCGCTCAATACGACCTCGTTCATCGGGTTGATCATGCTCGTCGGTATCGTCTCGACCAATGCGATCGTGCTCATCGACTTTGTGTTGAGGAACCGCGAGCGCGGGATGGACCGGCGCGAAGCGGTGATCGATGCCGGCAAGGTGCGGCTGCGGCCGATTCTGATGACGGCAATTGCCACTTTGTTTGCGATGATACCGATTGCCCTCGGCAGCACCCAGGGGATGAATTTACAGAAGTCGATGGGCATTGCGGTGGTCGGGGGGCTGTTCAGCTCGACCTTTTTGACGCTGGTCGTCGTTCCCTGTCTGTACGAAGTCTTCGACACGCTCGGTGACAAATTCAAGCGGGGAGTGAAAAAGGTAGCGACACGGGGACGATAAGCGATTAAGCTTTAACGCTATCGAGCAATGAAGCGATCCGGCTACTGGGTGATTAAGCGCAGTAGCCGGATGGTTTTTTGTTTACCGGTGGTTTAAATTCTATTTTTTTGGTTTTATGACTCCACCGCTCAGAAGCTCTGGTTAACTACCCGCCTTGGGCAGATGCGGAATCAGCCAGGCAAGGAACGAATCGGTCGACCGGGTCTGGATGAGTATCTTGCCCGGGCCGGTCAGTTCGCAGACGAGCCCTTCACCGCTCAAAAGCGTCGATTTTAACCCGCCGACCTTTTTCACCTTATAATCAACCCCTTCGGCAAACGCGACCATATGGCCGGTGTCAACGATGTATTTCTGTCCGGCGGCGAGGTCAACCTCATGGATTGCCCCATAGCTTGAGACAAATACTGTGCCGGTCCCGCTTAGTTTGAGCAGGTAAAAGCCTTCTTTGGAGAAGAAGGTTTTCGCCCCGCCCCATTTGGTGTCAACTTGAATTTCGGGTGACGAGGCGATGTAGGATGTTGATTGGGCGAAGTAGGTCTGACCTTTGAGCTCAAGGGGATGAATGTCGCCCGGGAGCGCCGGGGCGAAGGTTACTTCACCGGCATCGTTCGCTTTGAAGGTGTTCATAAAAAAGCTTTCGCCGCCTAAGACACTGCGTTTCAAAGCGCCGAAGAGCCCGCCTTTCATCGCGGTAGCGATTTCGACCGAGCTCGACATGCTGACCATCGCGCCCGATTCGGCTTGTACCGTCTCGCCTTTGTTGAGTTTAATCTTGACCAACGAATACGATGGTTTATAGAGTATTTCATGTTCCATTAATTCCTCCTTGGTTTGTCACAACTTACAGAATCCTTTTTCGCTTGTCAACGCAGATATTCATATTTTATTGACTCAATAGCTTTATTGTTTAAAAGACGTTTCCTGCGTTCTATTTTTGTTCAATTCATCACACCCCAGCTCCCCTGCTCCCATTCTCCCTTGCTCCTTCCAGCGATTCCTGTTGTGCTCCGTTCTATTGTTGCTTGATCGTCCCATTACCCAATACTCAATGTGGTTTTCTTAAAGTCGGCTATCTTTCCAGCCCGCGATTACCTCTCTATTCAACTCCGGTTCCCCCCACCATTCCCCAACCCTTTTTACTACCTTTTCAAAATCTAACCAGGCAGAATGGGAAGGATATTTTTCTTTTAAGAGAGCAACTACCTTTCCGATTCTTACTGTCGGAAAAAGCCAGACTCCGTCACTGCTATCAACCATTTGATTAAATCCCCGGTAATACCAATCAACACAATGAGCCATAATAAGGATGGCCACGCCGGGTTCAGAAACAGAAATCCGTTTTTCAATCACCTGTAATAACTCGCAAAATGCGGCTGCCATTTCGCCGGCGCAGAAATAGGGATCATAAGTCAACCGTTTCCCCCAGCGTTCCATTTCCCGAAAGGCCTTTTCTATCTCTTTAAGTTTCAAAGGGCTTTTATCGTCGAAGTCAATTTTAGGACAGTTGGGTAACCGGCTATGTTCACGTGGCGAGCGGGCAAAAACATCAGCGGCAATCCGGAGTATATTTAAATTAGCATTTAAGGGGTCGTTGAAAAGTATATCTATTTCCCGCCGTGAAACTGCTGGCGGGGCAATGGTATAAGATTTTATTGCTTTTTTATCGGGTCTTTTAATCCTACGCATTTCGTCCCAAATAATCGCCGTCGCAACCATGTGCTTGCAAATTCCCTTCGGATAAGGACAGGAGCAATCCCGGCTGATCCCATTGGCAACAAATTTTAGTGAGACTTTATACTTTTTCGTGCCGCTCGCTATCGCTTCAACTCCCTTATCGTCCGCCCTTACTATCGTAACTCTGCCCGTATCCGCATACGCTTCCCCCCGAAACCAAACCTCTTCTTCAGATTTATTCAATAGCGATTCAGTCGCCGATATGATTTGCATAAAGAGAAAAAGAAAACTGGCAAGATTTTTGCAAGGAAATAAGTGTGTAAATGATTACCCCTTTAATTATCATTTTATCCTTCTTATAAGGACATACTATTGAGTTTTTATCCTTCCGTCAAGGATAAACTTACGGTGGGGGAAAGGGGCAGATAAGATTTTGATTTTCACTCCTGCACAGGTAGTCTGAAACCTTTCTGCGGTTTCTGCGTTCTATTTTTGTTAAATTTCCTCGCACCTCAGCTCCCAATCTCCCTTGCTCATTCTATCGTCTCCTGCGGTTACTGCGATTTCGGCGCTTTAACGGAAAATAGTCGCTGTCCCCCCTTGTATCCAGGGTTTATACCGAATACAAGGAGCGGGAGAAGATTGTAGCGGATTTCAAAGAAAATCAAGCCTGTATCATTGACATCCTTATAAAGACCCGGCAACATAATAAACCTCTGGAGTTTATTAGGGAATTAGAGTCCTCAATTGAAAACGGCAAAAGGACGATAGAAGAATGGGAAAAACGATTAGGCGAAATGAAAAGATGGCTCGTCAAAAACGGAATAATAGACTGATGAAAAATATTGACAAGTGCTTAAGTGATAATAACATTAGTGAAAGGATTAAAAAGGAGGTGTTTATGGCGAATGAAAAGATAGATTTTTATTGGATGAAATTAGGTGTATCAAATTCCTTAGCTAACTACTGGTTACAATTAGAAAACTCGCAAAACGCTTTAGGTTGCCCTGCAGTAGCAATCTATTTTGGTGGAATAAAATCTGAGGAAATCAGAAGTAATATAAATCATACAGGTCCACTAGAGCATAGCAAAATATCAAAAAGGGACTGGGGTCAAATAAAAGAATTTTTTACGGCAGTAGAAAACAATAAAGAAAAAAGCAGGTTCCTCGTCTTTAATAAAGGAAAGCTACATATTCTTAAAATTAGTGGCGATAAAGTCTGTGACTTGGCTGGAGATGATATGATAAAGAAATATAATGACGGCGTTAAAGAAAATTGGAAATATAAAGAAAGCGAAATTATTCCTAAATATATCTATTGCGAAGTGGTTCATTCAAAAGAACTCGCTAAGATACCACATATACTTGCTACGCTTCCTAATAGCCGAGCTTTTAGCAGTGTAACCTTCAAAAAACTGGAGGAAAATCAAGAAAAAGAATTTTGGCATATACAAGCAGCACGATGGGTTATGAATGAACTAGAGGCCATGCAACTTCCTAAAGATTCTACAGAGCTTATCGAATGTCTCAGCCCACTTGAATTTGAAACTCTCCTGTTCTTAAATCTTCACGAAAGAGGTTTCCACTGTCCTGCTTGGCGGGGTGGAACGACGAAAGATATTGATATAATAACCAAAACCGAAGCTGAAGACGGCAAAACTATTAGAGAAGAACTCGGGCTTCCTGTAAATTCCGACAAAAGTGAAGTAAGTTTTCAGGTCAAGCGAATAGAAAACATTAAACACGAAGGCCCTTCCGATTATACGCTGGGCCTTACCAAATCAGATGAAACTGATAAAGATAAGACTCTCGATGCTAAGTGGCTAATTGAATGCACTTCTAAAAACTGCCGCTCTATGGAATGGTTAAAAAAATCTCTACATTGGATAGGAAAAGAGAAACTGGAGGAAATTCTACCTAAAATAATCAAGGAAAAATAAATATGATTACCTATGCCCAAGCCATTTTTAACCATTTCCGCCGCCAGGGGATAATCCGAGCGGATGGGAAAAAGAAATTGAATCGCGGCTTGATTGAGTCGCTTATCGGCACTGACCCAACCGGGAAATTTTACCCGGTCGACCCAGTCTATGTCGGCAAGGTCTACAACGCCTTCGTAAAAACCTACGGCTACCGAAAAGGGGAAACGGTTACCGTCAGCGTTGATTTTATTGACGATGTGTTGAGGACTGAGGAGAAGGTCATCGTGAATGATGTGTTTGATGTTGATTTCACACCAACTACCGGTGAAGAATTTAATCGCCAGGCTTTTTTATTCAAAGAGAAGGGAATGAATGATAGAGCGTTGGCTGGATTTACAAAAGCCATTGAGCTCGACCCGAAAAACTGGTCTATTTGGGGCAATCGAGGGGCACTCTTTCTTAAAATTGGTGAATATGGAGAGGCTATAAAAGATCTCACCGAAGCTATTTCTTTAGTACCGAAACTGATGGCAGCACACTACTATATTTGCCGGGCAGAGTCATTTCGAGCCCTGGGTAGGAAAAGGAAAGCGATAAAAGATGGGGTCCGAGCACTAATAATTATCCTTTATCGCCTTTTTCTTCAGAATATACTGGGACGAGGGTTCATCCATCCTCACTATGCAAAAAGTCTGATTTTAGCGACTTTTAAAGTTTCTGCAGAAGCAATTTAAAAACACTCGCTTATTTGGGTCCTATAATGAAAGACATTGAAGTTTGAAACAAAGGGATTATGAATCTGCCATCGGGCGTTAGGGAGCGGAGGATTTCAGGGGATTGCCCAAGGGATACTCCACTCTTAATGATCAAAACAAACTGAAAAGTAGCCCGTTCCCTTTATTGTAATACGGGATAATATGATCTCTGCTCCTTCGTATACCTCACGATTTATTTCATTGATTTGAGGAATTTATTAATTGCTTTTGAAAGTAATTTTCTTCGCTTTTTGAGGAATTTATCATATTTTTGAGGTCGCCAATATTTCTCTTGAGTTGGTATGAAATGGTTTTTGAGGTTATCTTTTGTCGTATAATTAGGCATATACTGCCATGGAGATTCTTTGCCGATACTACTATTCTGATTCTTGCTTATGAAAGTTAGGTTTGCAATGTCATTAACTTCTGCACGAAATTCACTAGCTGTTAAACCTTTTGAAAGCTGATATGCTTTAGCTTCTTTACTCTTCATCATAAAGTCGTATGGAAATATATGATGGAGATGAATTTCATCAGGTGCAATTTCATCGAGGTAACGTTTATTGCTTAGATCAAAATCTGTTGCCCCGGATTTTTTCATGATCGCATACATCAACAAAATTAATGGATTCTTAGTGGGGGAACCCATTATTTTATGAGGGGCGACATAGAGACCTTTATATTCCTGTTTTGTTTCGCTCTCGATATCTGAGCAAAGGTCCTGTAAAGCTTTTTTTATGCTGGTCTTTGGCTTTGATAAAGGTTGTAAATCTTTCTTTAAGACAGTATCAGTGCTGCCGGAGTAATGATTTCCAAGTTGAGAAAAGAAAAAGAATCGAAGTATAGCTTTTTCGTCAATATATCGTCCGGCATTCTTACTTAGATAATAAACAAGAGGTACTAAGACATTCTTTGATGTGAAGTATTTCGTTTTATCAAGATATGCACTTGATTTCAGAATTCGAACGAGTTTGTCAACATGTTTTCTACTCGTTTTCCAAATGCGATTTAATGCATTTTTAGACAATTTGCCGCTTTTTACTTGATCAGAGAACTTATCAATTTTAGATTGATTTGTTCCTAAAGCGGTTAAACATCGCATTAAGAAAGTTAGGTCAAGTATATATTTATCTTTTTCAAGCTCTCTCAAGTATTTTCTAAATTCTTTTGCTATTCCCTTCCAGTAAGGTATAATTTTAGCAATGTGAATTTCGGCTCCTGAAATCTGAGTACCTAGGTAATTGACCCTCCAAAAGATTTCACCAATATCAGGGTAATCAAATCCTTTGATTATTTGTACTGGAAAAGAGTAAGTAGATATCATATCTCTAAAATCGGATAGTTGTTTGCGTTTTTCATCTGAAAGCTTTTTGAAATTCTTGGAACTTTCTAAATTTCCATCAAACAAGGCTTGAATTGGTACCCAAGGAAAGGCGTAGTAGCCGGTTTCCGATGAAGCTTCAATGGCTTTTTGGATATTTTTTGTCTTATTTAGATTCAAGTCGATGTTAAAGTAAAATGTTGGCCAATTGTATTCGGATTCACGTTCGAGATTATTTATAAAATCTGATCCAATAATGATTGCCGTAAGTGCCGTTAAACGTTGTTGACCATCAACCAGAAAATATTGGGGTGGCTCAGGAAACATTTTCTGTCTCTCAGGTCTAATTAAATCCCTTATGATGTGTTCATCTTTAATTCGTGGTTCCCACATTATTAAACTCCCACAAGGGTAATCATGAAATATCGAATCTATTAAATTTTTGACGTCTTCTGGTTCCCAGACCACATCTCTTTGAATTTCTGGTATCTGTATTCCACCCCTTTTGAATAATCTAACCAACTCAGCAACCGTCATTGTGGTTGGTCTCGTTTCTGATCTTAATGCAGCCATTGTTCCTCCTTTTATTTTATTTCTTACTTAAATCCTCATAAATGCCTCTAAACTGTTCTAAGGCCGAGTCGAGGTTGTCGGCGATTTCGCGGGCGAGAATGTCGGGTGCGGGTAAGTTATCGTAATCTTCGAGGCTCTCGTCCTTTAACCAGAATATATCGAGGCTTACTTTGTCCCTTTGCATCAGTTCGTTATAGGTAAACACCTTGAACCGTTCGGTTTTTTTTCTATCATTTCGTTTTGCTGGATTGTAACACTTGATAAAGTCCTGTAAATCCTCGTAACGCAAAGGATTCTCTTTGAGGGTAAAGTGCTTATTAGTTCTTAAATCGTATATCCATAGTTTCTCGGTCCAGGGTTTTTCGCTTGCCGGTTTTCTATCGAAGAATAGGACATTTGCCTTAACACCCTGGGCATAAAAAATGCCGGTGGAAAGTCGTAAAAGGGTATGGACATCGCATTCATGAAGCAGTTTCCTGCGTACCGTCTCGCCGGCACCGCCTTCAAAAAGGACATTATCAGGGACAACGATGGCGCACCGGCCGTTTATTTTTAACAGAGTTTTGCAATGCTGGAGAAAATTCAGTTGCTTGTTAGATGTTGTTGCCCAGAAATCCTGTCGTTCGTAAGTTAAAGATTCTCTATCGGATTTGCCTTCGCCGTTAATAATAGTAACACTACTCTTTTTCCCGAACGGTGGATTTGTTAAGACCATATTAAAGCGCTCACCCGGGTCAGAAATAAGGCTGTCGCCACTTTCGATCGTCGCTTCGATGCCGTGTAAATACATGTTCATAACGCATAATCGGACTACCGCATCGACGATATCCTTACCTTTGAACATCTTATATTTCAAATGTTGCTTTTGGTCTTTATCAAGTTTGTAGTTTTTAACAATATAATCATGTGCAACGAGCATAAACCCCCCGGTGCCGCAGGCGGGGTCACAAATAGTTAAATCAGGTTCGGGTTTCATAACTTCAACCATTGCTTTGATCAACTGCCTGGGAGATAATATAAAAAGGTGTGGAAATTTGAAAAAAGTGGCGTATCCTTTCTTAA
>CAYHGV010000001.1:0-75944 GCA_964356135.1 uncultured bacterium | reverse complement strand
CCTTGGTCCGGGTGCGGGTGAGAACGGCGGCTATCTCGTTGCCACCGGTACGCCCGAACAGATCGAAGCAAACCCCCAATCGCTGACCGGTGCCTACCTGAACGGCAGAAAAAAGATTACAGTCCCGGCAGAACGGCGCCTCCCCCACGGCGACGCTCTCGTTATTCGAAAGGCGGCAGCGAACAACCTTAAAAATATCGATGTCAAAATTCCCCTGGGCCTCTTCGTCTGCATCACCGGCGTTTCCGGTTCGGGCAAATCGACCCTGCTCTACGACATACTCTATCGCGCGCTTGCCCGCGAGTTTTACTATTCGAAGGTCAATCCCGGTGCGCACGAAAAGATCGAAAATATCAAAAGAATCGACAAGGTGATAAACATCGACCAGTCACCCATCGGCCGCACCCCCCGCTCCAACCCTGCCACCTATACCCAGGCATTCATGCCCATCCGGGATTTGTTCAGCCTGGTAAAGGAATCCAAAATTCGGGGGTATCTGCCCGGCCGGTTTTCATTCAATGTCCGGGGTGGAAGATGCGAAGCCTGTGCCGGCGACGGAATAATAAAAATCGAAATGCACTTTTTGCCCGACGTCTATGTGCCGTGCGAGGTCTGCAAAGGCAAACGTTACAATCGCGAGACGTTGGATATAAAATATAAGGGTAAAAATATCTACGACGTCCTCAATATGACGATTACCGAAGCTCTGGCGTTTTTTGAAAACATCCCTACCATTAAACGGAAGCTGGAACTGCTCCATCAAGTAGGCTTGGGTTATATTAAACTCGGCCAACCCGCTCCCACCCTTTCCGGCGGCGAAGCGCAGCGCGTCAAACTGGCAAAAGAGCTTTCGAAAATCGCCACCGGCAGGACGATTTATATTCTCGACGAACCGACCACCGGTCTCCATTTTGAAGATATTAAATTATTATTGAATGTCTTGAACCGTCTGGTTTCATTGAACAACACCGTCGTCGTCATCGAGCACAATTTAGAAGTAATCAAGTGTGCAGACTGGATTATCGACCTCGGTCCGGAAGGAGGCGACGAAGGGGGCTACATCGTTGCCGAAGGCTCCCCGGAAGCGGTCGCCAGGGTTCCCGCCTCCTACACCGGCCAGTTTTTAAAAAAGGTGCTGTAGATAATACCTTTTCATCTGAAAAATCTCCGGATAGAATAAAATGGTCCAACCCGGCCGTTTTGTCATTGCGGCCTGAGCCTGCTTGTAACCGCCGGGCGGCTCTGGCCAAAAGTTACATTACTTACCTGTTTGTCACCCTTGACACACCCAATTTTTTTGCTTTGATAGGTTTATGCCGCAGTCTGCGATTATCAATATTTGGCATCGAGCTGCTAATAACGACATTTCCCCAAGCTTCCCGTTGAAAATCACAAAAAAGGGGGTTTTATGAAGAACCTTTCATTCGCAGTGGCTTGCCTGCTGGTTGGACTGGCAGCGCTTGCCCCCAACGCTTCGCTTGCATCAAACGCTTCGTTTGCCACGAATGCTTCATTCGCCACCAACGCCTCGTTGGCAACCAACGCTTCGTTTGCCACGAATGCTTCATTCGCCACCAACGCCTCGTTGGCAAGTGACCCGGTCCTGGTCTGGGAAAAATCTTTCGACTCCGGCAATGAAGACTGGGCAAACGGGATTGCGATCGACCCCGACGGTAATATCCTGGTCTCGGGCGGGTCGGTTGTGGCTGCAGACGACGATATATTCCGGCTCATTAAATACGACCCCAACGGCAATGAGCTCTGGCAAAAAACCCACAATCCGGGAACGAACGACTGGCCGTTGGGCCTGGCTATCGACTGGCAGGGTAATAGTTACACTGCCGGCGGCTACAATCATGATTTCTACACTTTGAAATTAGACAAAAATGGAAACATCCTCTGGGAAAAAAACTATAACGGCGGCGGAGACGAGTGGGCGTACGCGGCGGTTTGCGACCCGTGGGGTAACGTCTATGTATCCGGCGTCGACTTCATAACCGTCAAATACGACCCTCTGGGCAATGTGCTTATGCACGATGCTCATCCTTCTCTGCTCGGCTGTGCCTACGGTGCCGCGGTCGCACCCGACGGCTCAGTCTACCTCGGCGGCTACTCCGGCTCCGATAATAACGCCCGGGTCATAAAGTACGACCCTGCCGGCACGCTTCTCTGGAACATCGCCTACGGTTCGGGGACGACGAACGACTTCGTCGACGGCATCGCGGTCGATATCCTGGACTATGTCTACTTTACCGGCGTATCGTATGTCCCGCCCAGCACGCCCGGATACATCGTCACCAACAAACTGAACCCGAATGGTGCCGTCATTTGGCAGAAGGTCTTCGACACAGGTCATGAAAACGTCGGCAACGACATCGCGGTCGATGACCACTTCGTCTATGTCGTCGGCACTACCGATAACGGCACCAACGAAGATCTTATCGTCCTGCGCTACGATAAAGACGGCAATCCGGGTTGGACGATAACCAAAGACTGGGGCGCCGACGATGAATTCTACGGCATTGCATCGGACAACGCCGGCAACTTTTATGTTGCGGGCGAGACCGACATGGATCTGCGGGTCGTCAAATACCACCAGGACGATTTTCCGGGAGTGGCGGAGGATCGAACATCAAAACCGATTCTCGGATTTGAAGTGTCCACCGTCAACGGTTCACAGGTTTCTATCCGGTATGCGCTCCCGGCCGGTACATCCGGCATTCTCTCCTTCTACTCGCTCGACGGCAGGCTGGTCAAATCCTTTTCCCTCACCCCTCGCTCCTCGCTACTCACTACTACTTCCTTGACCTGGGATGCACGCGCCTGTCCGAGCGGCATCTATTTCGCCCGGCTCGTCGGGGGAGGAACTTCGCTCGTGCGAAAGGTCGTACTCGTAAAGTAAATCTCGGGCAGACGGTACGGCAGTAAACGATCAAAAGATTTACAGTGCAGATTTCTGTTTCAGGTTTGATCTTGACCTGTTAAGCTCAATCTCCCTTCCTTTAAAAATAGCCTGGAACTTGTCCCGAAAGTCCTTTTAGTCATTACGTTATGCGGCGCGTCCAAATTATAGTATGGACGCGACATAGGCGAACGGAGTGAAACCACGCACCTTCACTTTCGCCTCGTTTCGAGGCGGAGTCATTCTTCGTCCGCCAAGAAGTGTGGCGGACGAAGAATCTCATCTTTTTGTTGCTGTCGTCCGCCAAGAAGTGTGGCGGACTCCCCACATGGCATTTTTAGACAAGCCCCCCTATCCCCTTTCCCCCTGATTTGAATTCTACTTAACCGTACTCTTTTTACTCCGCACTTCTTTGTCGAGCCACTCGCGTGCGAAAGAATAAACATCAGCGGTGAACGAGTGCTCGCCCCGAAAGTTCTTCAACCTGCAATCGACCCCGGCATCGGTCATTGCTTTTTCGGATTTCGCCGATTCAGCCGGATCAACAACTTTATCGTCCGTGCAATGTGCCAGATAAACTTTTACGTTATTTCTCTTTAACCCATCAAGGAATTCTTTGCCCAGATAGATATCCGGATAAAAACCGGCATATGAAAAGTAGGATGCCACCAGTTCGGGATGGAGCGCGGCGCAGACACTGGCAAGTTCCGCCCCCTGGCTGTGACCCAGGATGTAGATTCTATCGCCGAGCACGCGGTAGTGCTTTTTTGCGTCGTCGGCACAGGCAAAGAACCATTCGACATTGAGACGGTCGAAAATTCCAAAATAGGTCAATGTGTCAGCGCCGAAATCGTAAGGAGGCCATGCGGTCCAGCCCGGTTGTCGCATATCCATGAAGACTTCGGTGTGCGGGTAGGGATCGCGCGGCGCAACATAAATAACACCCTCCCGGTTCAATTCGTCTGCCAGTTTCCCATGACTGGTTTCAGTTGACCCGTGCCCGTGGAGAATTAAACACAGCGGATATTTTTTTTCGGATGTTTCATAATCGGGCGGGAGCATAACGATGTACGTCCCCAGGCTGTTCATCTGGATGAAGTGCCGGGTATATCCTTCGGGTTCGTCGAAAGCTTTGTTTTCAGCAGCCTGCTCCAGAGCTGCTTTGAACCTCTTTTCTACCCGGATCAAAACAAGGCTGCTGTCTTGTTGGAACCGGCTGACATCATCCCAGCCGGCATCGACCGCACTCTCGAATGCTTCAAGGGCTTTATCCGTTTCTCCTTTTTGCGCATAGGCACAGGCAAGGTTATACCAGGAGTTCTTATCCAAGGGGTCGGCAGCCAACCACTGCTGGTAATATTCAATCGCACGGTCGAATTCTTTTTTTGCACGTGCCGCTTCTGCTTGGTCCCGCAGCGAAACCCCGAGTCGGTTTCTTAGCTTAGCCCGCAGGGATACGGGCGCCAGCCGGGATGGAACGACACTGATTTTTTTCTTTTTGCCGTCCCGCAGGATTGTAAAGGTCAATTTTTGTCCGGCTTTGGTCTGGTTCATGTATTCGGTGAATGCAGCCGGGCTGTCAATACCCTGGCCATCGATTTCAAGGACGATATCGTCAACCTGGAACCGGGCTTTTTCGGCAGGACTCCCTGGTCTTATTGTCATTATCTGCACTGCCTTTATCCCTTCTTTTTCAAACGGGACAGTCCCAACACCGACATATCCCATTTCCATGACCGCAGCCCGTTCCATTTCAATGCCGTAGGCTTTGGTGCAAAAAATTCCGATGATGAGCAGCACCAATGGAAGCAAACAGCCCGACATTTGGAAGAGTTTCTTCGATGTACGCAAATCATTTGGGTTATTCATGATGCCTCCTTTAAGGTTCCAATTATTATAGACGCTGAGCCGAAGATGTCAAACGGATCTCGTAAAATTTATTTCCCAAGGACAAAAACCGAAGAACGGTAAAAAGGAATTAAACGTAACACCGCCATTAATTTTTTCTTGACCTTCACAATAATTACATTATTATCACTAAAACCAGTTATCGTAGATTCATCGCTAAAACCGGCATAGCCGGGGAGGTCTGGTATGAATTATTTAGCACTGTGTTTTTTCATTATAGGCAGTCCCAAATCGGTCGAGATGCGGATTGCCGACACGCCGCCCGTCATCGATGGCTTTATTGAAGAAATCTGGCAGGCAGCGGACTCGGCGTTCGATTTTATCCAGCACCAACCGTATGAAAAGGTCCCAGCCTCTGACCCAACCGTCGTCTATCTCTTACAGGACAGGCACAATCTCTATGTCGCATTCCGATGCTGGGCGAAGAAGCTCAAACCGGTCGTCTCGCTCAGCGCGTATGAAGACCGGGTAGTCCTCTTCATTGACCCCTTTGGCAGCAAGACAACCGCCTACTACTTTCGATTAACCCCGACCGGCTGCGCTCAGGATGGCTGGATACTGGACGATGGCCGGACTTCGGATGATTCCTGGGATGGGGTATGGTTCTATGCGGTCAAGGTCTATGATGACCGGTATGAAGTCGAATTCAAAATTCCGTTCAAGTCGATCCGTTATAAAAAGAACCTGTCCGAATGGGGAATAAATTTTCGCCGGTATTTTGCCGAGAACCAGGAGAATACCTTCTGGACCGAATACGACCAAAAAGAAGGATTCCTGGTCTCAAAATTTGGAGTCCTGCGGTCGATACAACCCCAATCCACCGGTTACTATTTTGAACTCTACCCCGAAGGTTTTGTGCGCGCTGACCGAATAGAAGAACAACGGGGCAAGGTTAAAGCAAGCGCAAGTTTAAATGTCAAATGGGATATAACCCCCGAGGTCACCCTTAACGGCACCGTTTTGCCTGATTTTGCCCAGATCGAATCCGACCCCTACACCATCAACCTGTCGCGCTACGAAACCTACCTTTCTGAACGGCGTCCATTCTTTCTTGAGGGAAAAGACATCTTCCGAATGTCAGATTTTGGCGACGAAAGCGAATTCTATTCACCGCTGTCAATTTTCTATTCGCGCCGGATCGGAAAGTCGATTGGTAATTCCGCGGTACCGATCATTGGAGGCCTTAAAATCACGGGTAAAACCGAAACCTGGAATCTCGGCGGCTTCGGCGCTTACACCGGTCGGGTTCATGAATTGATTGACGATACCTTACAGACAACGGTCGAACCCGAACGGGCGTTTGCCGTTGTCCGTGCCCGGCACAAGCTTCTGCCGACACTCGACCTCGGGCTTTTATCCAGCGCTACTGCGGTTGACCGGGACAACTACAATTACGCCCTCGGTCTGGATGGTGTCTACCATTCCGGTGCGAACCAGCTCATTGCCCAGGCGGCGGTGAGCGATAAAAACCGTAAACCCGGCTGGGCGTTCTCATCCGGCTACAATGGTTTCATCAAGAACTTTCTCTTGATGGCGAGTGCTGAAGTTATCGACGATTCCTTTGACGTCAGCGATATCGGTTATGTTCCCTGGGCAGGAAGAAAAACGTTTAAGACATTAACCGGACCGTTCACCATCTACCCCCAGGGCGCAGTCCGGAGTTTCTGGTTCGGTCCGGGTGCCGGAATCGTTCAAGAACCGGGCTCGGCGAACTGGTCGAAAACGGCTTTTGGTGTGGTCAATGTCAATTTCCGCAGCAACTGGGGTTTCAATCTCGATGGCGGGGCAGGCGATTATTATGAAGCGGACACCCATTACGTGAGCCGCAGCGCCAATCTGGTAGTCTGGGCAAGCAGCTCAAAATTTAATGCCAATTTTGGTGGCACCGTGTGGTACGGTTACAACTGGCTCCGGGGATTTCTTGCCTACCAGGGTTCACAGTGGTTATCGATGAATTACACAATCTCGCTGTTGAACCTTTCCCTCGCTTCCAACCTCTGGGTTGAGTGGGATACACTGAATTCAGTTCTGGCGCTGACCCCGACCGCGACTCCGCGGGTCGATTTTATTATAACCAATACGATGAGTATCGGCATCTTTGACCAGCTCGTCTTTTCCATTCCCCAAACCAACTTAGGCGAGGTCGATTTTACCGCCAACCGTTTCGGTCTGCTCTTTTCATGGAACTTTCGACCTAAGTCCTGGTTCTACATAGCCATTACCGACTACCGGCAGCAAGCCTCCGACGGTCGGCTCGCACTCCAGAACCAGGTTGGAGCGATAAAGATAAAATACCTCGTTTATTTTTGAGCGAGGTCACAGCGGTCAGGTTTGAATTTTGATATTGAAACAAAGGAGTTGCTTTCATGGTTAGAACAAAGAAGATAAAAATAACCGACCTCTTATTAAAATTGCTCAAAGACCGAAGCATCCGGGTTTCAAAGATAATCGTTTTCGGCTCATACGCAAAAGGCAATCATAACAAAAATAGTGATATCGATATAATAATTGTTTCTAAAGATTTTCGGAATAAAGACATATTTGAAAGGGTGGATATGACAACCGGCGTAAATAGAGAACTGGTAAAAAAGACCGAAAAACCGTTTGACATTATGTATTATTCGGATACCGAATGGGAGCAAGGCGATTCTATAATAATCAACGCGGCTAAAGACGAAGGGAATGTTATCTATGGTTAAAGAAAGTCGGGGAGGCGGGTTAAGCTATCGGTCGTGAAGCAACCTATGTCTTGCCTCTATCACTACCGGTAAAAAGAAAGCCCCTCCGCTTTGAGCAGAGGGGCATTGTGGGCTAACTGGGTTTTTTACGCCCGTGCAACGTTTGTGGCTTTCTTACCTTTCGGGCTGTCAGTTATATCAAAACTAACTTTTTCGCCTTCATTAAGGGTTTTATATCCTTCACCCACTATATCCTGAAAGTGAACGAATACATCGCCACTACCGTCTTCCAGTTCGACGAAACCATAGCCCTTCTTTCCATCGAACCATTTGACTTTACCAAACATAGGATTATCAATCCTCCTTGCAAGCCTAAGATTTAACCATAAGGTTCAGACTTAACTAAGTATAGCAAATTCAAGAATTTTGTCAAGGGAAACCTTCGAGAGCTCTGAAAAACTCGCTCTCATTGATTCCGGCGATGAGGGAAACGATTGCAGCGATGGAAATTCAAGGGATTGTATCACCGGCATCGTCATATAATCGCGCGGCACCTTTGGTGCCGAGTAATCAAGATTTCTGATGACTTTTTCAGAAATCCCCATTTTTTTAGTTGACAACTCAGATGTTTTCTGTATATTACAGCTATGAGAGTTAAAAAAGGGACTGAATAATGAACCAGATTGATGAAACAGAGAATGTGAGGTCAACTTGGCTTAAAGAAATTCGGCGAAATTGGACCCTAACAGCAAAGCAATTCTCTACCTATGAGTAGAAACGACATGAAAAAATTGACGCGTGAACAAATTGATAGACAAGATTTTGTTGATAATGCTATTTATCAACTTATTCTAATGGTAAATCCTACCAAGAAAAATATCGAATGGGACATAGAAATGATTGGAGAGATTAGAGATATAATAAGAGAATGGTTAGTCGAAGGGCTTAAAATTACCGACGAGCAAAATTTTTACCCATATATCGAAGAATGAATGATTTGATTTCAGAAAAAATGATTGAGGATATTTTGAGCGCCGATAAATCCATTTTAGCGGAAATTCTTTCGGCAAATCCTGCTAACTTAAGTTTTATAGCCCGTCAAAAAATCTTAAAAACTGGGAAACTTGACCTAATCTATCTGCATGAAGATGAATTACTTCTCATTGAATTGAAAATCGGTGCTTTTTGCAGTGATATAATTTGTCAAATTAACGCGTATTTCAAGGATCTACAAGATTTACAAACCCAACATAAATTAATAAATGTAGAAATCAGAAAATTTATACTGGTAACAGAGGCTAGAACTGAAGATATTGAAAGATGTAAAGAAAACTCTATTACACTTCTAACCTATAAACCCGAATTCGTTCTCTCGAAATACTATGAAAATTTCAAAGAGCTTTCGTATTTTCTGAAAATACAATCTGGCGACTATGGTATGGTCAGACTCGGTCTACTTAATCCTATATTACAAATATTGGCTCAAGGCAAAAACATTAAAGATATTTGCACCATTGAAAACAGATCAGAAAAGACTGTCAGAAATCGTTTATCAGTAGCGACATTACTGGGCCTTGTCGCTAAATTTAAGCAGGAATATTTTTTAACAGATCTTGGGAATGCCCTTTTAGACGCAGGTGGTGGAATGGTAGATGATAGATTAAATGATAAACAGATTGAATTATTATCAGATTTTGTAAAAGAAAATCCATTCCATTCTTCAATAACTTATACCATTTTTTCCATTGTTGAGTCTGTCTTTGTATTAGCGAAAAACGTTTATCCAGTACCCAAGGATGCCGTCCAAGATTATTTCGTGAAATCCGTCGGTAAAGGTGAAACCTGGAAAACAGACAGAGCACGAGAGACTGCTACTTATATTTTCTCAAATTATGCCTGTGAATTAGAGTTTTTAGCGAAAGTTGCTAATCATTTTTACATAACTCCCAAAGGGATTCAAGCTATTCTCCTTTTACAGTTGAATCGTTCGCTCAAACTTATTAAATCACAGAAATAGTTTTGACTTTGGGGCTGATAGGAAGCAGTGACTATTTTTTGGGACAGGAAAATGGGAAAAGCGACCTTTTTTCCCAAGGGAAATCCTGTGGCAGGACAAGTAAAGAAATATAACAACTTTTCGCCCAAAAGGTGGGTCTAAACCGCCTTGAATGAGTATCGGGTGGACACGGGCAACCGATCGGTGCCATAAGGACGGATCGGTAGAATAAACTCCCCTTTTTTTGACCCAAATTCAGTAAACGGTCAAAAACCGATCGAAAACTTGACTTTGGTGATATCCGATTTATAGTGTGGCTATGAAACGGTCAATTCCCTCCTATGTCCAGCGTCTCTTCTGGGATGTCCGCAAAGAAACGGTTGACCCGGACCGCCATTCTCAATTCATCATCCGGCGGGTGCTCGATTTTGGTGATGCGCGTGCACTCAACTGGCTTCGCCGGACCTATTCTGATACTAAGTTAAAAAACATTGTCGAAACCAAGCGCGGGTTAGCACACAAAACCGTTGTCTTCTGGACAAACTACTATAACCTCGAACCCGAAACCCAAAGTGTTTGACGAAGTCCTTTCCCAAGAACCAGGGTCAGGTTAATGGGGTCAGGCATAAGTAAAGAAGTAATACCGCTTTTCGCCCAAGAGTTGGTTCTATATCACCTTGAACGAGTATCGAGTTGACACGGGCAGGAGGTCGGCACCGCAGAAACGGATCGGCGCAATAAAGACCAAATCACTTATTTATTTTTGAATTCCTATGCACCGGCCAGTTTTTAAACCAAAACTTGACACCTATTTGTCTTTAGTTACCATTGTTCAATGGCTGTTAAATTTACCCCCCCCATGCCGAAGATAAACTATCTCGTCTGAAGGAAATCGGGATTACGAAGGAGAAGGTCGTCAAGGTAATTGAAAAACCAGAGAAGATTGCCGATGGCTACTTGGGGCGCAAGATTGCCCAAACTGTACTGACTGATGATTTGGTATTAAGAGTAATATACGAAGAGAAGGCTGGTGATAAAATTATAGTAACATTATATCCAGCTGAAAGGAGGAGATATGAAGATAAGATATGACGCTCAAGGAGATACATTAGATCTCCTTTTAAACGATGGACAAATTCACCACGGCGAAGACTTCGGTCAAATAATCATCAACTATGACGACAAAAACCAACCGATCGAAGTTGAGATATTAAATGCGAGTAGGTTCCTCGGTGAAGTTCTGGCAGGTTTCATCCGGGCAAAACCAAATGCAGAAATGGTGGAACTGAGCATTTAATTAATGAAACGGCTCATCCCCTCCTATGTCCAGCGTCTCTTCTGGGATGTCCGAAAGGAAACGGTTGACATCGACCGCCATTCTCAATTCATCATCCGGCGGGTGCTCGATTTCGGTGATGTGCGTGCACTCAACTGGTTGCGCCGGACCTATTCCGATACTAACCTGAAACAGGTGGTTAAAGCCAAACGTGGGTTAGCACACAAAACCGTCGTTTTCTGGACAAACTACTATAATCTCGAACCCGAGACTGAAAGTATTTGACAATATAAGAAATAATCGAATAACTTTGACCAAGGAGGAATATCAATGAAAGCATTAGTTGCATTTTATTCCCGAAGCGGAACGACAAAAAAAGTCGCGGAAACAATTTCCGCTGCACTCAAATGCGACAGCGAAGAAATCATCGATACCAAAAATCGGAAAGGTCTGTGGGGCTGGTTGACCTCCGGCCGGGATGCGATGCGTAAACGGTTGACCGTCATCAAAGAAACACAGCTCGACCCGGCGCGGTACGATATCGTCATCCTTGGAACGCCGAACTTCGGTTCGAAGATGGCTGCCGCGACCCGGACCTACATTGCTAAAAATAAAGACCGTTTTCAAAAAATAGCGCTCTTCTGCACCTCGGGCGGTTCGAACCACGAGGGACTGCTCGCCGACATGGAAGATTTCTGCGGGAAAAAGCCCCTCGCTTTACTCGGACTGACCAACAAAGAAGTTCTCGGAGAAAATTATTCGGAAAAGGCAAAAAAATTCGTTGAAGAATTACATCGATAACCCAACACTTACATTGTAGGAATGGAGTCAGGCTTAACATTCAGGACATTCTTCCAGGCAATTTCTCAGAATCTCCCGAACATTTTCCTTTTCATGCAGTTCATACGAATACTTAGCAGTTGAACCATCAAAATAGGTTACACCCTCCACCCCATTCTTCTCCAATTCCTTTGTATCATCGACGCTAAATTCGTTTAAAACGACCCGCTCGCCGAACTCCTTGCATACTTCCCGCAGATTGAGCAAGGAGAGAGGACCGGACGGACAGAACGAACGCCAGAACGCATCGACAACTACTTTACCCGGGACCGGTTGGAACCGGTATTTGTTTTCGTATTCTACCCGTTCCGGGAATTCAAACGGTGCAAATTTTTTAATTAATTTTTTTATTCCTTTGCTCTCAAATTCTTCAAATCCGAATTTAGCAAAAAACTTTTGAAGATTGCTGGTGTAGGCGATGGCGTAAGCTCCTACAATCCCGTTGCATTTATTCTTGATATCATCGATCATTGCGTTGACTAACGCACTCCCACAACCGGGCATTCTCCTGCTCTTGGTTTTCGCCCACGGCGGGGTGTGGGGTGCATCCAGACAGTTTAGGATATAGAGGTCTTTTCCTTTATAAAAGCTTGACAGCTCGATCGGCATATATTCGATGAAGCCGATCTGCGTTCCTCCATCATAGGCGATTTGAGCGGCAAGCCCTTCGGGCATCATCTTTTTGAGCCATTTTACTTTTATTTCTGCCGCACTCAGTCTCATTTGTTCCTGGTTGGTCAGTTTGGATTTAACGAGCAGCTCACCGCTCCCGCACAAAGCTTCATTCAATAATGCTCTCTCACTTAATGGCTTTATTTCCATATACACCCCCTTGTTTTAGTTATACGGGAGAAATAATTGTCTGTCAAGATAGGTTAATTGGCTATAAATTATCAATGAAATCTCGCGAGCCCGATTGTGATCCCGCTCCGATTTTCAGCGGGCATTACTCTACGGCAGAATCTCCAGTCGGACTTTCACCACTCCCCGCTCGACCAAGCCGATTTGCTTTGCCGCACCGTAGGATAAATCGATGCAGTATTTTCTCGGCACCGGACCGCGGTCGTTGATGCGCACGGTAACGCTCCGATTGTTCTCTAAATTGGTGACTTTTACCTTGGACCCAAACGACAAAGTCCGGTGGGCGGCGGTCAATCCGTGCATATCGTAGATTTCACCGGAAGCGGTTTTCCTGCCGTTGAACTCTCTGCCATACCAGGTGGCGTAGCCGTAGCTGGTTCCCCCAATACCAACCCCGCTCGTAAGACAGCAACCCAGTATACAAGAGGATGGCTCCGGAATCAGGCAGCAATTCGAAAATACCATCGGTAGAACGAGTAGTCCGAATATGATGGTTGTTCTCAGGGTGTCAGCCGAAACCGGTCGCGCGGGAAAAAGCTCGCCTCGCGGACATTCTTTAATCCCAGAATCTGCTGGGTCAACCGTTCGGTGCCGATCGCCAGACCGCCGTGGGGCGGCATCCCATACCGGAAAATCTCTACATAGAATTCGAAATTCTCCGGATTCAATCCCGCTTTTTTAATATTATTCACGAGCATCTCATAATCATGGATACGCTGGCTGCCGGTCGTCACTTCCAGACCTTTATATAAAAGGTCGAAGCTCAGGGTGAACCTGCCGTCGGTCGGGTCGGCCATCGTATAAAACGGCCGCACCGCAGTCGGATAGTGGGTAATAAAGATAAAATCGGAATCGAAGGTCTTCTTCGAATATTCGCAGATCAGCCGCTCGCCTTCCGGGTCGAGGTCATCATCCATCGCCAGTTCTTTATTAAACTCTTTTTTTAAGATCGCCTTTGCCTCGCTGATCGTAAGCTGGGGAACGGTTTTTATCTCGGGCAGCGTAACCTTGTATTGGGCAAGCTCATCCGCGCAGTTTTGTCTGAGCACTTCAAATAGATATTTCAAAAACCCGATTTCCATCTTAATCACGTCCTGGACCGAATCGATGAATCCCATTTCGTAGTCGAGGCTTAGATACTCGTTGATGTGCCGGGCGGTGGCATGGTCTTCCGCCCGATAGACGAAACCGATTTCGAACACCCGCTCATAGCCGGCGCCGACCAGCATCTCTTTGTAGAATTGGGGACTCTGCGCCAGGTATGCCTTCTCGTCAAAATACTGAATCGGGAAGAGAGCGGTCCCGCCTTCGGTGCCGGTTGCGACAATCTTCGAGGTGTGGATTTCTAAAAAACCGTTCGTGCGCAGGTATTCCCGGAAGGCATTAACAATCTCTGCCTGAACTTTGAAAACCTTACCGATTTCAGGATGGCGCAGCGAGAACGCACGGTGATTGAGAATCGTGTCGAGCTTGATATTTAGTTTCTCCAGACTCCGATTCACCTCGAACGGAACCGGTGCCACCGGCCGGGAGATAGATTGAATCTCTTTAATTTCAACTTCCACCCCACCCCGCGCCTGCTGTTCGGCTTTTACCAGTCCCCGAATGCCGACCACCGTTTCCCGTTCCAAATCCGCTGTTTTGATATTCGGGTCAAGCACGATCCCCTGGGCGATGCCGGCACGGTCGCGCAGGAGGATAAACGTCATCTTGCCCAGAGCGCGGATCTGATGAATCCAGCCCTGGAGGAACACCTCTTTACCGACGAAATCTTTAACCTGGGATGTTAAAATCCGTTGCATGATTAAATCTACCGGTTTTTATCGATTTGTCAACTGGCGCCTGTCACCTATGCCATTCAATTTTAATCCCTTCGATTTTCTCAAAATCCGGGTCACCGGTAAGAATGACAGCACCCTTCTCTTGCGCCATTGCTGCTACAAACGCATCGGCATACGCAACTGGGAATTTCGCTTTAATCCTTGCCGCCTTCAAAGTCAATTCTTTGGTCGAATCCTCTTGTCTTATGGGCAGCTGCTCGATAATCAGAAGCGCCTTTTCAGCCTCGTCCTCACCCCGCTCTTTAGCGATGACATAATAGACCTCGCCTAAATTGATAGTGCACAGGAACACCTCGCAATCTTTATCCTTAAGGACTTTTTCCACCAACTCAGCTCCGGCTTCGCCTTGAAGATAGGCAAGCAAAGCAAAGCTATCTATAACGTATCTTTTTCCCATCCTGTTCGCGCTCTAATTTTCTTGCTGCAAGCAATGCCTTAGTCAAAGACCTTCCACCTTTTAAAACTCCTTTCGACTGGCGGACCGCGTCTTCCAACAACGGAGCGACAACAATCTTTCCGTTGACGTCCGAAATCAGGACTTCGGTCTCAGGTTTTATTCCATACTTTTTCCGGAGTTCCTTTGGGATAACGACCTGACCCTTAGATGATACCTTGACTACTGCCATAATTCCTCCTTAGTTTTACAAATATTAAAAAAGTTTAACGATTTTGAAAATAGTTGTCAAGGTTCTATTTTTTTACAACTTAACAAATCTCGGATTTCGCCTCTCGAAGACTGCGATTGAATTAAAGCCTGCCTGTTTGAGCAGCGCAAACGCCTGGGTGAAACCGATGCCGAGGTGGGAGGTACGGTGGGCATCTGAACCGATCGTCACGATTGTGCCGCCGCGTTCTTTAAATTTTCTGACAACCTCCGCTTCCGGAAAAATCGTCTGATTGGGATGGCGCAGGCCCGAGGTGTTGACCTCAAGCCCGATATTGTTTTCGACCATAACATCTAAAATGTCGGCAATCTCGCCGTAATAATCGTTGAGCTTGATCGTACCCGGGTTTGTCGAATAGCGCCGGAAGTAATCGAAATGGCCGATAACGTCGAAGATTCCGCTCGCCGCCGTCTTTTTTAACTCCTGGAAATAGGGCAGATAAGGTTTCTCCTGATTTGAGGATTCTCTTGCAGGAATCCAATCGGCAAGAAACGTTCTTTGAACGAAATGAACCGACCCGACGATCAGGTCAAAAACCTTATTTTTTAAATAATCTGTGATCTGGTCGTAATATTCCTCTTGATAGCTCACCTCCACGCCGCCGTAGATTTTTAACGAATTTTTATAGACGGTCTTCAACCGTTCCGTTTCCGCCATCGCCTTTTCGTAATTGTAATAACCGTAGCTGACATCGTTGGGGTCAAAATCCAGGTGCTCCAGGAAACAGAGTTCTTTTATCCCAATCCGTTTGGCCGTTTCACAGACCTCTTCCGCCGACATTTTCGAGTCCTTGGAGAACTGGGAATGGATGTGGCAATCGACTAAATACATCTTTAATAAATTCTAATTTCTAAATCCGAAATCCTAAACAAATCAAAAATTATCAATATCCAAACCCTTTTGGAATTTAAGAAATTGAGATTTAAAAATTGTTTAGGGTATAGAATTTGGGATTTAGAATTTAATCCTCTGTATCTCTCTGTGTATAATAACTTATTATTGGGCGAAGTATTCGTAGGCATCAATCAGGTCTAAATAGACTCCGTCAAAACCGGCATCAATGATTTTATTAAGATACTGAAAGATGATAGCCTGCCATTCCGGCTCCCAGTATTGCACTTTATAATTACCCGGCCAGTCCGGATTCTGGTTACGAAGCCAGTCCGGCGCGCCGGCATCCGGTTTTCCGTCCTGGTTTTCATCCCAGCTCTCCTGCCAGAACCAGCGATAATTCTCCGCTTCGCCAATCGAAAGATAAGCGAGAATCTTTCCACCCAGACTCTGTTTCAGCGAGGCAATCTCGCCGTTCGTATATGCCTGCTCATCCGACCCATCGAACGAATAATCGATAACAATCAAATCGAATTTCGACTGGGCTAAGGCGGCAAGGTGTGCCTGCCGGCTCACCCCTTCGGTCGGTTGTAGCTGGTAGGCAAATTCTTTGACTTCATCCCATTGAGTGACGGCAGGAATGTTGGAGGTAGGCTCATGGCCGGGATTAACCACAAGATAATCCAAATCCCGAACCGTGCAGTAAGAGACATACCCTTTGGTCTCGGCCCGGGAATAGGCACTATCGATTTTCGCCCGGGTCGGCGCATCAAAAACCGGGAAGTGTGAACCCGGCGGAAAAGGATAGTCAATCGTTAGCACCAATTTCCCGGCGTTGTGAAAAACATCGAGATTGGTTTCAAGCTCAGCCGTTACCGCTGCCGGAGTAGCGATACCATCGCCATCGTAGCCATAGTATACATCCTCCTGGCCGATGCCGGTTACGACCGACAAATACTCAGGATGACTTCCCAATGCCGAACCATTCTGGGGGAAGATGCCGAAATCCAGATTTTGAGCACGTGCTGAATCGGCGATGCCGACGACAAAATCAACCATCGCCTGTTCGTAATCGATATCTTCTTTTTTGCTGCAATTCGGCATCAACAATAGTATCAAGAGCAACCCTGCCATTATTTTAATCATTGTGATTACATTCTCATTGAAAATACTGGCCTTGTCAATGTTAAACCAATAGCCGGGAAAGTCGAATAAATCCGATTGACCACCACTCGACCCATGTCCACGCCCTGGACCGGATAGAGAATGGAGCAGAGCGGTCTATTGAAAGAATTTTATCCAGTCCTGATAAGAGGGATTATACGAACTCATAACTTTTTGATTTTTGTGTTCTCAAAGTCAATCTCCACCATTCATTAACAGACGAGCCATTAAGATAATAATTTGCACTTGACACAACCGTTTTATAGCTTATTTTGTCGTAAGGAGCGAAATGGGTTACAGAAAAACTACAGGGAGTATTGGATTATCGAAAGTGGGGAATTTATGCGACGACCTCAACGCAACTCCACAATCAATGTTTAAGACCCAAAATGTGCAGGGAAGGGAGGAAAAAATGACGAGAATAAAAATATTAGGGTTAGTGGTATTGGCAGTGGTGCTATTATCGAACATGGCCCCTGCTCAACCACCGGACACGCTCTGGACAAGAACCTACGGAGGTAGCGCAAATGATATGGGGTATACAGTGGAAGTAACCGCAGATGGCAGCTATATCATCGCAGGTTATACATCTTACGGGGCAGAGGGTAGTGATATTTATCTAATCAAGACCGATAGCCTTGGAGACATGTGCTGGACAAAAATCTATGGTGGTAGTTATATAGATAAGGCATACTCAATGGTCGAGACAAGTGATGGAGGCTATATCATTGCTGGTCGGACTCGGCCTTACGTAGAAAATAACGGAAATGTTTATCTCATCAAGACCGATGGCAATGGCGATTCCGTCTGGACAAAAACCTATGGCGGTGAGGGCGATGAATATGGCTGGTCTGTGGTGCAGACTGATGATGGCGGCTATATCATCGCTGGCGAGACCGGTTCTTTCGGGGCAGGGGATGTTGATGTTTATATCATCAGGACCGATACCAATGGCGACACGCTCTGGACAAAAACCTACGGCGGGAGTGATAATGATGGGGGCCGTTCAGTGGCCCAGACCAGTGATGGGGGTTATATCATTGCAGGCTATACCGAGTCTTTCGGAGCAGGTGATCGGGATGTTTATCTCATCCGGTTAGGCCCTGAAACAGGCGTTGAGGAAAATTCAAATCTCACATTAGAGAGTCCAAATCTGCGTCTCGGTCAAAATCCAATCTCCACGACAACGACAATCAGTTATCAAATACCTGTAAGGAGCGAGGTTTCATTAAGCGTCTACGATATAAGCGGAAGTGAAATCAAGAGGTTGGTGGCTAATGTGCAGGAGCGTGGTGATTATCATCTGCAACTAAATCTGACCGGTTATGCTCAAGGGGTCTATTTTATCAACCTTACTGCCGGAAAGTTAAGGAGCGTGAAGAAGGTTATAGTTTTGCAGTAGTTGAATTTCTGATTGCTAATTTGCTTGAAAGGTTGTATGTCTTGCGGGGTTGGTGATGGGGAACGCTGGAGCGATCTCGTAATTGCCTTCGTGCTCTTTCCTGATGATATCATAGATGACCGGCCGGGTAATGCCGAAGGCCCGAGCCGTGTGTGCGATGTTATGACCATTGGTCCTGAGGTACTCCCTGACTGCCAGCCGGGCCGCCTCGGGATTGATCTTTCGGAGCTGCTTATAACTGATACGGGTTCCACACTGCACGGTGTTTCACCTCCTGGATTAGCCAACCCGTGCCAATTGTAAGGCTTTTCTGACATATTATGAATACCCAAATCTCATAAAGTGTATAGTATGTCTTGGACACCGCACATTTTGCACCTTGACAAAAAGTTAACTTTGTTTAATTTGACAATAATGGTTTTATGGCAAGCCGAGTTGAATTAAATGATCGATCGAATGAAGAAAAATAATATTATAAAAAAGAGTTGGGGAGAGATGGCGTTAATGGTGGGTATGGTTTTCTCCTCGGCGCTCTTCTGGACCGTCGGCGCGGATTCCTTGAATGTCTATTCGATTGGTCGATGGTCTTACGGCCCTTGTCGTTCAGTCTGGGCAGCCAACGGTTATGCCTATACTGGAGCCTGGGGTGGATTTCAGGCGGTCAATGTATCCAATCCAGCGAGCCCGACGCTAACCGGGCAATCGCCAACATCGGGTGTGATATATGACCTCAAGGTCGTTGGCAATACTGCCTTTTTGGCTGACGGATTGAATGGGATTGTTATTTACGATATCTCAACGCCGTCGAATCCGGTGGTGCTTGGGGGACTCGATACACCGGGGGAAGCAGTAGGAATTGATATCGCCGGCAACTACGCGTATATTGCCGATAAGTCTGGCCATCTCCGGGTCGTCGATATTTCGGACCCTACGAACCCGACCGAGGTCGCTTCGACAACCGAGCCCGTCGAAGCAATCGGGGTTGCTGTCCAGAGTAATTATGTCTATGTGGCAGGTCCCACCAGTCTCGTTATTTTTGACATCTCAAACCCAGCAGCTCCCACTAAAGTCGGGACTTATAGTGATAACAGCTCTTGTATTTTTGTTTCGGGTAATTATGCTTACACTGGTGGGTATGTGCCATTTGGTTCCCAGACTTTCGATGTTATCAATATTTCCGACCCGACCGCACCCACTCGGGTAGGGCGTACTACCCTGACCGCAGGGGTGAACGATATCTATGTAGTCGGCTCACTTGCCTATGTCGCCGATGGAACGGCCGGGCTGGTTACGGTCAATGTATCGAATCCCTCCAATCCTTCGGTGGTTTCTACCGTTGCGACGGTCGGGAGTGCAGACCGGGTGTGGGCTGATGCCAATTATGGTTATGTCGCAGCCGAAGAAGGGGGGCTGCGAATTTTCGATGTCATGTCGAACCCTGGTTATCCTGTTCAAGTAGGAGTCCATGTAACACCGGATATTGCCAGGGATGTTACAGTCGAAACCGCTTTTTCGCCACCCTTGGCGTGCTTGGCGGACGGGGTTTACGGTTTGGTTATATTTGATGGCTCGGACCCGGTAAACCTGCCTATCTATAGTTATTCGAATACCCCGGGTGACCTCACTGGTGTCAATACCTACTTAGATACGCTCTTTGCCGCGGATGGAGATTCCGGGGTTGCGACTTACAATATTACCATCCCAGGGGTGCCACTGGAATTGGGTCGTCTGGTAACGGCGGGTCGGGCAAACGATGTAATTCACTACAATGACTCGCTCATGATTGTGGCGGCAGGCGATAACGGCGTACGGGTGATTGATTACCGGGCGCCATTCACCGAAATTGGTTTTTATGACACGCCCGGTCAGGCATCCGGGCTGTTTTGCCGGGATACGCTGCTCTATGTCGCGGACGGCACCGGCGGACTCGAGATTCTAAATATGGCTAACCCGGCGAGTCCGACGCTGGTGGGCTCAGGCAGCGGATTAGATGATGCGCAAGGGGTCTGGGTTAGTGGCAACTACGCGTATATCGCGGACTATGGAGGAGCGACCGGCATCCATTGCTTCGATGTCTCTAATCCAGCGAGCCCTTCGGATGTCGGGAGTGAAGGCACCGGCCCTGCTCATGATGTTATTGTCGCGGGAGATTATGCTTACCTGGCAGCATACAATGGATTGTTTGTTTTTGATGTCACGACACCGGGTTCGTTTCTCGGCGCCGGTTTTTATATAACAACCGATCATGCTTGGGGGATTGATGTGGTGCAGGATACCTTAATCTACCTCGCGGCCGGGCATGCTGGACTCTGGGTACTGCGCTTTACTGGGGCGGCTCCACCGATCGATATCGCCGTGACCGCTATCACTAATCCCACCAAGGATACCCTCTGGACCGGTTATAAGTATGACCCGAAGGCGACTGTTGTGAATCTCGGCACGACTCCCCAGAGTTTTACTCTAATTTGGCAGGTCGATACTAACAGCGTGTCCGTGCATAGGTTTCCAACTCTCGTCAAAAACCTCGCTCCAGGCGAAAGCCGGGAAGTTACTTTTTCTCCGTGGACAACATTTAAGCGCATCGGTGTCATCTATCGTGATTCGGTCTACACGACCATCACCAACGATGTCGACCCGAGTAATAATTGGCAGGCGAAAACTTACTATACGACGGGCGGGGTTGCGGTTACAAATCCGCTTGAGCCCCTGGACACAGTCGTTGTCGGCAATGACTATACGCCGACAGTCGAATTGACTAATATGACACCGGGTGCGACCGAAAGTTTTCCGTGTTCGTTGAAGATAGAAGACGGCAGCACGGTCATCTACCTCGTGAGCGAGGACTGTGCTGGATTGAACGGAAGCGAAGTGAAAAGCCAGAGCTTCGAAACGTGGACGGTCGAGCCGCCGGCAGGCACGACCTATATCATCACCGCCTGGACTTCACTGCCCAATGACCAGGACGCGAGTGATGACCAACTATCATGGGATGTCGTTGCGGTAGACAATAAAGGCGATGTGGGGGTTGTTTCGATTGACGTCCCCACTTCACCAGTCCAGGTTAACCGTAGTTATATTCCACAAGCAACGGTTAAAAACTACGGTACCTCCCCAGTCAGTTTCGATGTTACGTGTAAAATTGTCAAAGGCGTAACATCGGTTTATGACGACACTGTTTCAGTAGCTACACTCGGTGCTGATACAACTCAGAAGATTTCTTTTCCAAATTGGACTGTATCCGGTCGGGGGTTATTCCAGATGACCGTCACAACTCAGTGGAGTGGCGATACAGCTTCGGCGAACGATTCGAAGTCGGTCTGGTTGACTGCTGTGGGCGTAGAGGAGCAGAGCGACGAGGTCCCGAAAAGTTTCTCTATGACTTTGCTTCAGTCTAACCCAAGCCCGGGCACGGTTGAGATTCGCTATGGGTTGCCTCATCGAACCGTGGTGCGGCTCGGGATTTATGACATCACCGGTAAACAGGTTCGAACTTTGGAGGAGGGAATCAATCACGACCCGGGTTATAGAACCATCACCTGGAGTGGTATTGATGACAAGGGGCAAGCGGTGGCAATGGGCATTTACTTCGTTCGGATGGAGACGTCGCACTATACTGCCACAAGAAAGTTCACTCTTATTCGCTGACGAATTTTTAAATTCCGGGGGCCGCGTGGAGTTTATCCAGGCGGTCCCCTTTTTTACCTTTGGCATTAACGGAATCGCGCCCAATCCGTTCTTCACGACGACCACCCTCGAGTATCAGCCTCCGACTGCGACGACGGTTTCCTTGAAGACCTACGATATTTCCGGCAATTGTCTTGTTTCAGCATCAGTAGTACAGATTGCTTAAAATTTAATTGACAGATTTAAGATTGCGCTGAAGCCACAACTCGGAAAAAGTTCCTGAGAATTTTCTCATTAAATTGTAGGTAATCTATTTGACGTCCTGCGCTCTAATCTAGGGCTCGATTCGCACTATGTCAAATATTCCGTAAAAAGACTTACCGGTTGAGGTTGAGGTAGCCGTCTATAACCAGGAAGTTATAAAAAAGCCATTGAAAAACCTACCAAATATTGTGCTTGGCAAAACCGCTTTACGGCTTAATTTGTCGTAAGGCAAGGAATTATATGGGTTACAGAACAAGTATCGGTGATGATGGTTTGTCCCAAACAGAGGATTCAAAGGAAGGTCTCAGGGGAACACCGCACTTAATGGGCAATAACCAAAATGAGCAAAAACATGGAGGAAAAATGAAGAGAATAAAAATATTAGGTTTAGTGGTAATGGTAGCAGTGCTATTTCCGAACACGGTACCTGCCCAACCACCAGATACGCTCTGGACAAAAACATATGGCGGCGGTGATTGGGATGCAGGCCATTCAGTGGCGCAGACGGGTGATGGTGGATATATTATAGCGGGTATGATCGGGTATTACACCAAAGGTAGTGGTGATGTTTATCTCATCAGGACTGATGCCAATGGCGATACACTCTGGACAAAAGCCTGTGGCGGCAGTGGTGGAGATAGGGGCAATTCAGTGGTGCAGACCGATGATGGCGGTTATATCATCGCAGGCATGACTACTTCTTACGGGGCAGGTGGGGCTGATGTTTATCTCATCAGATTAGGTCCGGAAGGAGGTGTGGAGGAAAATTCAAATCTCACAGTAGAGAGTCCAAATCTGCGTCTTGGTCAAAATCCAACCTCCACGACAACGACAATCAGCTATCAAATACCTGCAAGAGGTGAGGTTGCATTAAGCGTCTACGATATAGCCGGACGAGAAATCAAGAGGCTGGCGGATGGCGTGCAGGAACGCGGAAATTATCATCTCCAACTGGATATGACCGGTAATGCGCAGGGGGTCTATTTTATCAACCTTACTGCCGGAAAGTTAAGGAGCGTGAAGAAGGTTATAGTTTTTAAGTAATCCCTCGTTGCACGGGACAGACCTGATTTTTATCCAGTCCTGATAAGACTGATTATACGAACTCGTAGATTCTTGCTTCTGCTACACGCTGCGAAACAAATGGCCACCCTGGAAAAATCATTTTTAACCACTGATCCGCCACGCAACATGGCGGACACGGAACTCACCGAATAATTATAATGAAATACAAACAATTACCCTTCCGTTCCGCCACGCACTATGGCGGATTCAGTGTCTTCTGTGGTTAATCATAGTTCTAATGGGAGACCCCTGAAAAAGTCCTTTTTATCACGTGAACCACGAAATCCGGAAAACACGAAAGGTTCTAACTTTTTGAAAATACTACGCTTATTTTTTCGTGGCTTTGAGTTCCTTGCAATCACTCTATTCTTCGAATTTCGTCCTTTCGTGCTTTCGTGATAATTTTTGTAGTTTCGCAGAGCTCTCAATGGCTTAACTTGACAGTTGTGATAAAAACCGTTACTCTCATCTATGAAAATTCTCGTTACGAGCGCCTTACCCTATGCCAATGGCGAAATCCACTTAGGACACCTTGCCGGCTGCTACCTACCCGCCGACATCTATACCCGCTATCAACGACTGAAAGGACGGGAGGTAATTCATATCGGCGGCACCGACGAACACGGCGTACCCGCAACCTTAAAAGCCGAAGCCGAAAAGACAACCCCGCGCGCAGTCGTCGACCGCTATCATAAGAGCATCAAAGAAAGCTTTGAGCGGTTCGGCATCAGCTTCGACAATTTCTCCCGCACCACCCTCGCCCTCCACTATAAACTCGCCCAAGATTTCTTTCTTAAAATCTACGGGAAAGGTTACATTCAACCGAAAACCCTCACCCAGTTCTACTGCCCGAAATGTTCCCGATTCCTGCCCGACCGCTACGTCGAAGGGACCTGTCCCCATTGTGAAACAGCCGGTGCCCGGGGCGACCAGTGCGAAACCTGCGGAAGGTGGCTCGAGCCTTTCGAGCTGAAAGACCCCCGCTGCAAAATCTGCTCGACCACCCCGGAAAAACGCGAGACCACCCACTGGTTTTTCCTCTTAGACCGATTCCAGAAACCGTTAGCCGACTGGCTACAGACCAAAACCGATTGGAAAGATAATGTCTTAAAATTCTGTGCCGGATGGTTCAAAGAAGGATTAGAGCCGCGAGCGATAACCCGGGACCTGAACTGGGGCGTACCGGTGCCGTTAGCCGAAGCCCGGGGTAAAGTTTTGTATGTCTGGTTTGACGCACCCATCGGTTATATCTCGTCGACCATCGAGTGGGCGGAAAAAAGGGGCACACCGGATGCATGGAAGGAATACTGGCAGAGCCCGGACACAAAGCTCGTCCATTTTATCGGTAAGGACAATATCGTCTTTCATGCCATGGTCTGGCCGGCAATGCTGATGGCGTATGGCGACTATATATTGCCCGCCGAGATCCCCGCTAACGAGTTTTTGAACCTTGAGGGCCGACCGCTTTCCACCTCCCGTAACTGGGCGGTCTGGCTGCCGGAGTATTTAACCGAATTTGAACCCGACCCGCTGCGCTACACCCTGGCGGCAAACCTCCCCGAAAACCGGGATGTCGATTTCACCTGGAAGGATTTTCAAGCCCGCAACAATAATGAGCTTGCCGATATCCTGGGCAATTTTATCAACCGGGTAGTGCTTTTTACCAAGAAATACTACGGCGGCAGAGTACCAAAGCATCATCCCGACCGTGAGGTCGACCAGCGGATTACGGGCATGATTCGAGAGACGTCAAAAAATCTCACTACCCTGATTGAGCGCTTCGAATTGAAAAACGGCTTGAAAGAAATTATGAAGCTTGCGGCGGAGGGCAACCGCTACTTCGATTACCAGGCGCCCTGGTCGACGATCAAGACCGACCCCGAAGCCTGTGAGCGGACGATCAGCTGCTGTTTCAAATTAATCTCTGCGCTCGGCATTCTTGCCCAACCCTATCTCCCTTTTACCGCCGGGACAATCAACGAGATGCTCTGTTTCGGCAAGCGGAACTGGGACCAGTCCGAAGACCCGGCTCTGCCCACCGAGGTCGGTCCGATAAAAATTCTTTTTAATAAAATTGACGACGAAAAAATCGACGTCCAGATCGCCAAATTAACTAAACCGCAGGAGGTAACGGTGGAACTATCGTTTGACGAATTCAAAAAGTTAGAACTCAAGGTCGCCAAAATCATCTCGGCGGTAAAGGTCGAAGGCGCGGACAAGCTGCTGCACCTCGAGGTCGACCTGGGCACGGAAACGCGCGAGATCGTCGCGGGTATCGCACAGGCTTACAGCCCGGAAAGTCTGGTCGGCAGAAGCATTGTCCTCGTTGCCAATCTCGCACCGGCAAAGATCCGCGGCCTGGTTTCGCACGGCATGCTCTTGGCTGCAACCGATGGCAAAGATATCTCCCTGGTGACACTGGATCGAGAGGCACCACCCGGCACCCCGGTCTCCTGACCCTCAATGTTGAAACTCAACTTCCTGTTTCTTCGACATCTATGTCTCACGAAGTAGAAAATCCCACAACTTTATCGAAAACGCAGATAACCACGGAGTTTGACACTGAATAACGCGGATACACTGCATCTTACTGATGTCTCCTAACTCCTAAATGCTCACCCCTGATCCCTGCCTTTTCGACACTCACGCCCATCTAACCGACCGAGCATTCGACCATGACCGGGATGCGGTCATCAATCGAGCCCTTGAACAAGGAATCGCCTATATCCTCTGTGTCGGCTATGACCTGCCAACGAGCCGGAGCGCGATTGAACTCGCCAGCCGGTATCCTCAGATCTACGGCGCAGTCGGGGTTCACCCCCATGACGCCGATTCCTGGACCGAAGAAACTATCGAAGACCTGAAAAAGCTTGCCCGCCATCCGAAGGTCAAAGCGATTGGCGAGACCGGCCTTGACTTCTATCGCAACTATTCAAAACCGGAAAACCAGCACCGGGCATTCACACACCAGATTCGGTTAGCCCAAGAATTGAACCTGCCGCTCATTATCCACATCCGCAACGGCCACAGTGAAGCGCTCAAGATCTTGAAAGCGGAAAACTATTGTAGCGGCGTAATGCACTGCTTCTCCGGCGACCAGCCGTTTGCCCGGGAAGCTCTCAACCTCGGCTTCTTCCTTTCCTTTTCCGGTTCGATAACATTCAACGGTCTGGAACTCAAATCAATTATTAAAACTGCGCCCATCGACCGGCTTCTTGCCGAGACCGACTGCCCCTATCTCGTACCCCAACCCGAGCGCGGCAAACGGAATGAACCCCGGTTTGTCAGCTTTGTCGTGGAGGCGATGGCGCAGGCACGTGGGATCGCGAGCGGCGAACTTGCGCAGGTTACCTGTGAAAATGGCAAACGGTGCTTCAGCATCAGTTAACCCCGAGTATTCATCGCCGATCGGGGTTTCGATAACTGCGGAATTTAACCAGTAATTCACATGAACTACCCTTACCCTGGTGCTGTGCCGGCTGGTGAAGCGCGAGTCCGGGAAATCGGGGTTAAATTCCATCCCAAGAAGCGCTGGGGTCAGGTTTTTCTCACTTCGAATCGAATTGCCGACCGTTTGGTCGAAGCAGTGGGGATTGAATCCGATGATGTTGTGTTAGAAATTGGTGCCGGCAAAGGGATGCTTACCCGGCGCTTAGCCAGAAAAGCGAAGCAGGTCTATGCGGTCGAAATTGACCGGTTCTTGTTCGCCGCCCTCATCGATGCGACCGAAGAGTTTGCAAATGTTCTAAATATAAATGAAGATATACTGAAGGTTGACCTCTCGACCTTTGGACCGCTAAAAATTATCGGCAATCTCCCCTATTCCCTGTCGACCCCGATTCTCTTTCACCTCTTGCACTATCGGGATTACTGGGATTGTGCCGTCTTAACCCTGCAAAGAGAATTCGCCCGGCGGCTCTGTGCCCGGCCGGGAACCAAGGAGTACGGCTCAATTACGGTTGTTTTTGAGCTCTATACCCGGCGGAAACCGCTCTTCTCAATTCCGCCCCGGTTTTTCTCGCCTCGTCCTAAGGTTTCATCTGCCGCCATCCGGGTGGAAAGAACGAAAAGTCCGACGATCCCCGCGAACGAAGATTTTTTCTTCCGCGTCGTCCGGGCTTCATTTGCTCAGCGGCGTAAGACCTTAGCCAACAGTCTCGCCCGAAACCTGGCAATCGATAAATCGAAGCTTGTCGAGGTCGAATCGGCGACCGGCATCAGTTTAAGCCGCCGGGCGGAAACCCTTTCCATACAGGAATTCTGTGCGCTCGCTGACGCTCTGGCTCGTCTCCGTTTATAGCAGCGTTTGGGGATTAGGAAATTTCACTTCTTCCTATTCATCATATAGAGATGTCGCCTTCTTAAACCATCATTTCTATCTCTCCGGATTCAAAATCGGCAAACACCGCCTCGATGTGGAGATTATTCGGACCGACCGGGAGAATCGAGTTTTCAATCAGCTAATAAAAGATTCCGGTTATAATTTGAAATTCTATTTCAATCCGCTGCCGTTCCTCAGTTTTAATCTCGTCTCCAACGGCGGTTTGAATCGCTATCAGGCTGGCGCCTATCTCCTCAAAACCGAAAATAGTCTCTTAGCCGGCGAACTCATCCTCCAGAACCAGAATTTTTATTTTCGAAACAGCCTTGGCCAGCGGATCTTCAAAGCTCTCGACATCCCGGGCAGCGGGATTGAAGAAGAACACGAGCTGAAGGGTCAGTTCGGTAATGTTCTCTTCATCGGCGGGTTGACCAATTACTCCCTTGCCCAGTCGATGAACCGAAGAGCTTATTTCGGCATCGAACCGGTCCAGGAAATCAGCTGGGAAAAACTCCGACTCGGTTTCACGGTTAACGGCGAGACAAACCGCGAATCCTATCCGTTAGCTCAAAATCTTGAGGATAAAAACCTCGCTGGGTTAGCCGGCTCCGTTAAACTCCAGTACCCGATCTTCAATATCGGCAGCATCAATTTTGAAGAAGCAACATCGTTCTCCAATGCCCGCTATCGGCTCATTACCTCGAATGATATCGCATCGAACAATCGGCGGTTGCGCACCGGCCTCCACTTAAACCCGTCTGCCCATACCGAATTGAAATTAAATTTAGAGCGGAGTTATACCCTGGAAGCGAAGATGGTGGGGCGCGGCGACGAAAATCGGGACAAAAAACTCTTCAACGCTCTGTTCAACTATCAGTATCGCCGCGGTCATCTCTCGTTCAAGCGCAGCCTTTCGCTCGAAACGGTCGTCACTCCCTATGCGTTGAATAAAAATGACCGCGATATTCTCACCGACCGGATGAACCTTGATTTCCAACTTAACGTTCGCAACAATCTCTCGTCCCGGCTCCAGTTCTCGAGTTCAAGCGAAGACCTCATCTATGTCGAACGTTTTATGAGCGGCAATACCCGAACCACTCGTTTTTACAATCTGGACGGGGAAGTAGACTGGGGTTTGTCACCGGTGCGATTTATTGCTAACCTCTCAAGTAAATTCGATTACCTTTTCTTTCGGTTTAGTTCGAGACGTAACAGCTATTCCCAAATTCAGGATTACAGTCTCACCACCATCTACGAAGACAATCCGATACTCTTACCCAAATTGACGGTCGGAGCAATCTGGGAAGACTATTTCAGCCACGAGGAGGGACGGTATGCACTCAGCTTGGGAGTTTTGAGAAAGCAACTCGGCGTCTCAATCCTCTATCTGCCGACCCAGCATCTTTCACTGACGCCCAGCTTTGAACTCTCTCAAAATGAAAACTACAACCCCTATACCCAGGGCCGGTTACCCTGGTGGGACAAGACGGGTGGAATTTCTATCAACTGGAAACCCGGCAACCAGAGTGAATTAGTCGGAGATATCAAAAATGTCAGGAGGAGCTATGGCGAAGAAAACTGGCTGGTCAATATTTCTATTAATTACCGTTTTTAGCTGCGACTTTTTTAGACCTCGCGAGCCCCAACCTGGAGGTGGCGGTGGCGATTTCCAAGCCCCGATATCCCCCGGCATTGTCATTAAGAATTTCGTCTCCGCCTACAATGCCCGGAACATCGACAACTATCGGGACTGCTTTGACCGGGAACTTTTTGTCTTCTACGCCGATCCGGTTGATACTTTAGATCCCAATCTTGGCAGTCGGTTGCGCAATTGGAATTTTGCCGCCGAGGAATCGGTCACGCTCTCTATCTTTTCCGCTCTGGATACTTCCTCGCTGCTACCCCCTTTATTTTTGCAGCTCTCGCCTGTTTCCCAGGATTCGTCCTCGGACAGTGCCAGTTTTTATCAGCAGTACGAACTCCGACTGGACCTTTCGGTCTATCAATATGCCACCGGCAAGTTAAAGCTCAGCCTGGTCAAAATTGATAATTTCTGGTATATCCGGGTCTGGGAAGATTTAAAAGAAGATACTACCGATTGGGGAGTAATTAAAGCCACCTACCGCAGATAGCGCCTACCCTTGGTAGGCGCTACTTCAAATAGAACCTTTCAATTTTCTCCCTTGACAAACCAGAACAAATAACATAATATATTTTACAATGTGTATTGTACCTATTTTAGGAGGTTTTAGTAATTTTAATTCGATTATGGGCATCTATAAAAACTATCCAAAGGGGGTGCGTGTTGAGGCATAAATTGTTCGTTGGCTCCTGCATCGGAATCTTGATGGCAGGAGTTTTTATGTTCGGCTGCACGGAAAAATCATCGAAGCTGAAGTGGAGATTCTGGACAGTCGGGCAGGTTTCGTCATCTCCCGCAATCGCGCCCGATGGATCGGTCTATGTGGGCTCGATCAATTCCAAGTTCTATGCACTGAAGGCTGACGGAAATAAACTATGGGAATACGGGACAAACTATTCGATCGTCTCTTCTCCGCTCATCGGACCGGATGGAACGATTTATATCGGTTCGGATGATGATTACCTCTATGCGCTCAACCCCAACGGCACACTGAAATGGAAATACAAAACCGGCGGCTGGGTCCGTTCATCGCCCGCCCTCGGTCCTGACGGCACCGTCTATTTCGGCTCACTTGATAACGCCCTCTATGCCATAGCCGGTGATGGGAGTCCCAAATGGAAATTCAGAACCAATGGCTGGATACGGTCTTCGCCGGCAATCGGTTCGGATGGAACAATTTATTTTTGCTCCGAGGACAGCTGTCTCTATGCCCTTCAGCCCGACGGATACTTGAAATGGCGATATCAAACCGGCGATAAGTTGATCTCTTCGCCCGCAATCGGCTCGGCTGGAACCATCTATTTCGGCTCGGAGGATAAAAACCTCTATGCGCTCAACCCGGACAGCACCTTACAATGGAGCTTCGCAACCGGCAAAGGGATCTGGTCTGCTCCTTCGATTGGTCCGGATGGAACCATCTATGTCGGCTCTGAGGATAACTGCCTGTATGCAATAAACCCGACCGGCACGCTCAAGTGGAAATATGCGACCGGTGGTTCGATCTGGTCATCACCGGCGGTCGGTTCGGATGGCACCATCTATGTCGGGTCCGGCGATACCTACCTCTATGCACTCAAATCGGATGGCAGCCTGAAATGGAAACACAAAACGGGCGATGAAATCTGGTCGTCACCAGCTCTCGGTCTGGATGGAACCGTCTATGTCGGCTCGTATGATAGTTACCTCTACGCTCTGGTCGGGTCAGGCACCCTCGCCTCGAGTCCCTGGCCTAAATTCCGCCGCGATAACAGGAATTCCGGACGGGCAGGAGGATCGTAGAAAAGTTCCGCCCGGCGTCGGCGCGGGGATATTTAATTTTTTAATCCGGGTTTTTCTAAAAGCACTTCGTGGATAAAACTGCCGATTGTTTTTGTTGAGCCTATTTCCAGATACCGGTTCTCATATACTCATCCATTGACCGCGCCGCGACTCGGGCATCACCCATTGCCAGAATCACCGTCGCCCCACCCCGCACAACATCACCACCGGCAAAGCAACCCTTTTTAGCCGTGCGGTTGGTCTTTGGATCAACTTCAATATTACCCCATTTGCCAATCTTCAAATCCGGAGTCGTTTGGGGAATGAGTGGATTAGGACTCTGGCCGATTGCACACACCACCGTATCCACCTCGGTTATGAAATTGGAACCTTCAATCGGCACCGGCCTTCTTCGACCCGATGAATCGGGCTCACCCAGCTCCATCTTGATGCACTCCATCCTCTTGATCCAGCCTTTTTCATCGCCGAAGTATTTCACCGGTAACGTTAACCATTCAAAGATTATTCCTTCTCCTTCCGCATGGTGAATCTCCTCGATCCGAGCCGGCATCTCGGTTTTCGAGCGGCGATAGACTATCCGGACTTCATCCGCACCGAGCCGCAATCCCGTCCGAGCACAGTCCATCGCTACATTTCCGCCGCCGACCACTGCGACATTCTTTCCGCGCACAATCGGAGTATCATACTCCGGAAAGAGATAGGCTTTCATCAAATTGGAGCGGGTCAGGTATTCATTTGCCGAATAGACTCCGTTCAGGTTTTCACCCGGAATATTCATAAACCAGGGAAGGCCGGCACCGGTACCGATATAGACCGCGTCGAATTCTTTTAACAGCTGGTCAATCGTCGCCGTTTTGCCGACGACAAAATCGAGGACGAGCTTCGCCCCGGACCGAACGAGGTAATCTACTTCCCGGTAGACGATCGCCTTGGGCAGACGGAATTCGGGGATGCCATACACCAGCACCCCGCCCGGTTTGTGCAGAGCTTCGAAAATAGTTACTGCATGTCCGAGTCGGATTAAATCGCCGGCAACCGTCAAACCGCCCGGACCTGCGCCGATCACCGCCGCCTTTTTCCCGGTGGGGGCCGGCTTTTCAGGAACGGGCGACTCGCCCTGGGCAGCTTCCCAGTCCGCGGCGAATCGTTCTAATCGACCAATGGCAACCGGTTCGAATTTTTTTGCCAGGGCGCAGACCTTTTCACACTGGTCCTCCTGCGGACAGACCCGCCCGCACACCGCCGGCAGGACATTCTTTTCCTTCAATTTCTTGATCGCGCCTTTGAAATCCCCTTCGGCAATCAATTGAATAAAACCGGGAATATCAATTTCTACCGGACAGCCTCCAATACAGGTTGACCGCTTGCACAACAGACACCGCTTGGCTTCGAATATTGCCTCCTCCGGGCTGTAGCCGTACGGAACCTCTTCGAAGTTTTTGACCCGTTCCTGGGCCGGCTGTTCCCGCATCGCGGTCTTTTTCGGAACGATGTTAGCCATCAAGTCCCCGGACAAATAATGTAACCACGGATCCGCCACGATCTATGGCGGACACGGAAGGAAAATAATGAACTATCCGAATCTGTTGTTCAGTGCTTTCAGTGTATTCCGTGGTTTTTATAGTATGCTTAGCCATAGCGCTCACACTCGTAGAAACTTAATGAAATCCGTTCTTCGTCAATATACGTGTGCCGCCGGGCAAGCAGATTCGGCCAGTCAACCTGATGACCGTTAAATTCCGGACCGTCAACGCAGGCAAATTTTAACTGACCGTCAACAACCACCCGGCAGACCCCGCACATACCGGTAGCATCAACCATCACCGGGTTCAAGCCGACGATCGTTTTGACATTCAGCGGCCGGGTCGTCTCGGAAACAAGGTAGGTAAGATAGGTACAGCCCTGGGCATAGACCAGATCAGTTTGCTCGCGAGAAAGATACTCGGTCAAAAAGCTGTCGATATGCCCTTTCCTGCCGGCGGAACCATCGCGGGTAATTTCGTAAAACTCGTCGCTGGATTTTTTCAGCTTGTCCTGCCAATAGAGAAGGAATTTGCTTCTCGCTTCAATGACCGTCCTCACTCGATTCCCTTTCTCTTTGAAAGCACGAACCACCGGCGCGAGAGCTCCAATCCCGTAGCAACCCCCCACGCAGACAATGTTCTTCCCCTCGGGAATCTCGGTCGGTTTACCCAACGGACCGACCAGCGTCGGAATCGCATCACCCGGATTGAGACTGGCGAGCTTGCGGGTTGATGTTCCAACCTCCATAAAAACCGTACTCACGCTCGTATCATTCCAATCGACCAGATTAAGGGGAATGCGTTCGCCCGGCTCATCTGCCCGCACCACCACGAACTCACCCGCCCGGGCATTGGCATGAATAAATCCCGATTCGATAACCAAAAGATGGATATTGGGAACCAGCTCTCGCCGTTCGATCACCCGATACATTTCACCCTCACCGCTGCGTCATGCGTCAGCCCCAGCGTTACATCTTCGCCGGCACGGAGCATTCCTTCCAAAACCGCATCAGTTATTTTTACCGGCAGCACGCAATTAAGAGTACCGTTCTCGACCGTCACCCGGTCTCCATCCTTGACGCCCAGTTTTTTTGCATCCCTGGGGCTCATCCAGAGCCGGTCATCGTTACGGAGCCGGGAAAACCCTCGAAGCAGAGAAGCGAGCGGTCGGTTCCGATAGCTATACGCATTGGGCCGAACCACAAGATAAAAGGGAAATTTCTTCGTGGGCTTAATCGCCACCGGTGCAGCCTGGGTAGTCCGTTTCTTTTTTTCGATGCGGGTCTCAGTCGGTTTGGTGCCGAGCCCCTTGGCGATTTCATTAACTATCCAGTCGTCCGGCTTGACGTTACCTCTCGGGTCAATCGCCGGGCTGAGCTTTTTTGACCCACCGGTCATATCGACGAAACTGCCGTTCACTTCGGCAAAGCTTGCCGCCGGCAGAAACAGATCACACTGGCCGGCGTCGGGAAACAGGTCCTGAACAATGACCGTCGGGTACGGTCGTCTCAGTTTCGGCATCCCTCCCACCACGTAGAGACAGTTGATCGACCGGTTGTTCAACAGTTCATCAACCGTCGCCGTGATGCCGGACTGTTCGATCTTAAATGCGTTAATGTGGCTGACCAGGGAAACACGCTCAACCGTTTTTGGCAGCTTGATCCCGGCTGCCGTCTCGGGATCACTGACGAGATAGATTTTTTTTCCGGCTAACAATTTTTTGGCTCGTTCAATATCGGTTTTTGCCACCCCGGTTTTATTGACCTTCTCTTGCCGGCTCATGATCAACTCGACCAGCACCGCTGCCTGGCCGGGTTTCGGCCGTAACCAGAGGTCGGCTTTCTTTGCACTCCGGTTCGCGACCGAATCGATCACGACCAGTTTCGGGTTTCCGCCTTTGTGCCGAAGTTGCAACCAGAGCACCGAGTAATCACTGACCATGTCGGTATTGACACAAAGATAAACACCATCCCGGTCCAGTTGTTCGACCCGGAGCGGAGTACCGTGACTCGTGCCGGTAGAAGCTATTGCACAGCCGAGCGTCTGCGCCAGTCTCACAAGTCCATCAATTGTTTCCGCCGTCACCTGGGGTGATACGATGATGCCAGTTTTTTCCCTGTTTTCATTCAGGGTTGTTCGGGCAAAACCGAGAGCCTCGTCCCAGCCAACCGAGACCATGCGGTTAGCTTTTTTCAATAATGGCGTGGTCGCCCGTTTCGGATGATAGATGAGCGGAACCACACCAAATCGTCCCCGCACACAGATATGGTTTTCATTCGGAGTTACGCTGACCGCCTTCTTTTCTTTAATATTAAGATTGATCGCACAGCCAATACTGCACAAAGGACAGACAGTATTGACCGAACTATCCGCAGCCCCTTCCCAGCGGTTGAACCGCTCGCTCAAGGCACCGGTCGGGCAGACATCAACACAGGCACCGCAGAACTGGCAGTCGGCATCGAGATGGTCGAGCCCGAACGCGGTTCCGACCCGGGTTTCCGGACCCCGACTGCTGAAGGCCAGGACTGCCGCCCCTCGCACTTGCTCGCACATCCGCACACAGCGGCCGCAGAGAATACAGAGGTTGTAGTCCCGGTCAAAGAACGGGTCTGACCGTTCAACCCCGAGACCGCGGTAGCTGACCGCAACCGAAATTTCTTTAATGCCCAAATACTCCACTAATTTCTGCAATTCGCAGTTGCCGTTCCGGGTGCAGAATTTACATCCGACGGTGACTGCCGACTTCTGGATACATTCCTGGTACTGAGCGCACTCATCCTTTTTGGTACAGACGAGGCAGGCATGGGGATGCTCGGATAAAATCAATTGTAAACTGAACGTGCGCAGCCGCTTAAGCTCGGGGGTATCGGTTTTTATCACCATTCCATCTCGAACAAAAAGGGTGCAGGCCGCTAACGGATTCTTCATCCCCGCCACTTCCACCAGGCACAGCCGACAGCCGCCGTAGGGTTCGAGTTCTTTATGATAGCAGAGCTTCGGTATATAGATACCTTCCCGCTCGCAGACCGCTAAAACCGTCTCGCCAGTCTGGGCGGTTATCTCTTTATCGTCAATTTTTAATGTAACCATTTCTCGCTCTGTTCAATTCAGAACAATACCCAAATTCTAAGTGCTCAAAATTTGAATAGTGCAGTTTTGAATTTTGTATTTTGATTATGCGTGCTTGTTTCGAATTTCGAACTTCGAATTTAGAATTTATAGTAATCATTGTATTACCGGTGATACCTTTGCTACCGCCCGAAATTTCGGCGGGCAGACCGAGATGCAAATCCCACACTTGATACACTTATCCTGGTGGATGGCATAGATCTTTTTCGGTTCACCGACGATCGCACCGGTCGGACAATTCTTGGCGCAGACGACGCAGCCGGTGCAGCGCTCGGGTATAACGACATACGAAATCAAGTTTTTGCAGACCAGCGCCGGACAGCGCTTCTCTTCGATATGGGCGGCATACTCATCCCGGAAATAACGGATGGTGGTCAATGCCGGATTGGGTGCGGTCTGGCCCAAGCCGCAGAGCGACGCTTCCTTGATATTCATTCCCATCTCCTCCAAAATCTCGATATCGCCCGCCTTCCCGCTGCCGCCGGTAATTCGATTGAGAACCTCGACCATCTGCTTGGTTCCGAGGCGGCAGGGCGGACATTTGCCGCATGATTCCTGCTGGGTGAAATTCAAAAAGTATCGTGCGACATCGACCATGCAGGTTTCGTTATCCATCACGATCATTCCCCCTGACCCCATGATCGAACCCGCTGCCGCCAGGCTTTCGTAATCGATCGGCAGGTCGAGAAAATCCTTCGAAATACAACCGCCCGACGGCCCGCCGGTCTGGACCGCTTTGAACTCTTTATCGCCCGGAATCCCGCCGCCGACATCGTAAATTATCTCTCGGAGCGTAATCCCCATCGGCACCTCAACCAGACCGGTATTTCTGATCTTACCGACGAGCGAAAATATCTTTGTTCCTTTGCTTCCCGCGGTTCCGATCTGACGATACCAATCATTACCCTGGTTGACGATCAGCGGTACATTCGCCCAGGTTTCGACGTTATTGTTATTCGTCGGCTTGTTCCACAAACCCTTCTCCACCGGATACGGCGGCCGCGGCCTCGGTCTGCCGACCGACCCTTCAATCGAAGCGATCAGTGCCGTTTCCTCGCCGCACACGAAGGCACCCGCCCCCCGCACCACCCGGATATCGAAACTAAATTTACTCTTCAGAATATTCTTACCCAAAAATCCCTTTTTGTATGCCTGCTCAAGCGCCTGGCCAACATTCTCTACCGCCAGCGGATACTCGTTGCGGACATAGATAATGCCTTCGCCGGCACCGATTGCATAGCCGCCGATAATCATGCCTTCGATCACGCTGTGCGGATTACCTTCGAGCAGACTCCGGTCCATGTACGCACCCGGGTCTCCTTCATCCGCATTACAGATAATATATTTTATATCCGATCGTGCCTGACGGCACAGCTCCCATTTTTTCCCGGCGGGAAAGCCCGCTCCGCCCCGACCGCGCAAACCCGAATCTTTTATCAGCGTGATCACCGCTTCCGGTGCGAGCCCGTTCAGCACCTTTTTCAAACCCTGATAGCCGTCGATCGCAAGATAATCGCCGATTGATTTCGGGTCAACCCAGAGATTGTTGCCGAGTAAGAGCCGTTTCTGTTTCCGATAAAACGGCACCTCGTCAATCTCGGTATAGCTTGTGTCGGTCTTTGGGTCACGGTACAGCAATCGCTCGACGATCTTACCCTCGAGCATGGTCGCATCGATAATCTCTTTTACATCATCCGGCTTTAACTTCTGGTAGAATATTTTTTTCTTGTCTACGACCGCGACAATGTTTGGTTCCGCTTCGCACAGGCCGTGACAGCCGGTGATTTTAATGCTGAATTTATCGGTTAGTCGTTTCTCTCGCTGGTAACTCCGGGCGGTTTTGACAATCGCCCCTGCCCCGCGTGCCAATCCGCAGGTTCCGGCCGAGATGATGAGTGTCGGTTTCATCGCTCACCCTTTAACAACCGCGGCACATCTTTGAGCTCGAATTCGCCGTGATAGGTCCCGTCAAAGACCACAATCGGTCCGACTGCACAGCAGCCGAGGCAGTTGACGGTTTCCAGGGTATATTCCATATCCGCGGTATTCTCACCGGCGGTAATGCCGAGGCGACGTTCAAATTCATTCAGGATTGTCGGCGCACCGCGGACATGGCAGGCGGTTCCCATGCATATCGTGCAAATGTGCTTACCTTTCGGTTTGAGGCTGAATGCGGAATAGAAAGTAGCGATGCTGTAAATATGGCTTAACGGAATGTGCAATTTCCAACTAAGATACTCTAATCCTTCGAGAGGTAGATAATTGTATTCCGCCTGAATATCCTGTAATATCTGAATAATACTCGAACTCGGGTTTTTGTATTTACCGAGGGTTTTTTCTAATTCCCTGATCTGGGATATATTAACCGATGCGTCCAACAATGACCTTTAGTTTATGTAACTCGAAGTCGATTAACCGGCATCGAATTTTTAAGACGTAATCAGGATTCTGCATGTCAGAAATATAAAACAATTTTTAATTTTGTCAAGTCCGTTGAACCATCTCACTGTTGTTCCGTGACCCCATACATCTGGTCGGGTTTGAGGATTTCGGGGAATCGACTCCGTAAAATCCGGCGCGCTTCATAGCACAAATGACAGGCATCAGCATGTTTTTCTTCGTGACCCAATCCATTCAAACGCACCAGCTCAGCTGGTCCGCCTTTAAGCAGCGGCCCGATAATGGGATGCGTATCTGCGTTATACGCAGCGCAGACCTCGCTCAAACTTTGTTCAAATACATTTCCCAGCACAATCCCCTGGCAGATATGCAGATTTCCAAACGGGTCAATGTGCACCCGCTTTGGAGAGCGCAGGTCTTCATAAGGACATTCGGTGAACTCGGTCCAGGGACGAAGCACTGCACTGCAAACGAGTTTCTCTGCCGCCCGTCCCCGGTACATAACCCGGGATTTGCCCGGAGGCAGCTGCCCAACCACCGATGCTGCCCCTCTTTCCGGCCGAGCAATACTGATGACCCCGACCGGTATACCCAGTTTTTCTGCAGCCATACAAGCGTTTTTCACTTCCGGCTTGGGCTCTTCATTCCCGTGATACCAATCACCGCTCAGTGCAAGGTCATGAATCAATCCACTAAAAGGTTTCAGCCATTCGAGGGAATCCTCCACCGTTGTCGCCCAGTAACAATCCGAAACGATTCCGACTTTAAAACCTAAGCGGGCGGCTTCTTCCACTCCCCGGAGCATAACCGGATAAAAAAGAAAAGGCTCGCCGCCTTCAAAGTAAATCCATTCGACCGTTCCCAATTTTTTAGCCTGCCCCAGCATTTGTCGGATCTGGTCAAGCGTCATCGTGCCGCTCTGCCCGGGGCTACCAAAAACAAAACAGTGGTCGCACTCAAGGTCACACCGGTAGGTCACAAGGAGATGCACGCCCGAGAGTTTCATCTTCGTATGAAAGCTACCCTCCCGGTTTTTATTTCATTTTCAAAACCCCGAACAGCTTGGGGTCATAACTGATCGGAACTTGCCAGTCGGCCGAACTGTTGAGCCGCTTCTGCTTTCGCCGGAAATTGAGCTTCCATTCCTGTCCGGGTTGTGCGATTATACCGAATTGATCGAGCGGAATCCGTGCTTCGATACTCCAGAAGTTGCCGCCTTTGGTCGTCTTGACATCGTAATTTCCGTTCCAGGCTCGGTCGGCATTAATTTGATCTTTCGGGTCGATCGTTATTTTCATGTCGAACGGTGTGCCTAACGGATTAAAATAAATCTGATAGAAAATCCTTTGCCCGGGGTCTGGCTGGAGGAAATATCCGACGCAGTCTTCGCCATAAACCGGTCCGTCCGGTTCAGTAACCTTTGCTACAACCGAGTCGATTTTCGATTCTCGACAATAGACAGCAAGATAAAGATTCTGCTCATCGTAGGCGAAGTAAAAACTGACCGAATCAATGCTCCTTAGGCTGCCGTCGGGTGCGAAAAGCAGAGAAACCGGATGCTGCCAGAACGATTCGGTTATGGTGCCGTCAATAACCGGCTTCACATTCGCTCGCTGACATACCACTTGACGCTCAATCGGCAGCGGTTTCTTAATCTCGTATTTTTTACCCTGTGCATAGGGCAGACGAACTGCAAGCGTCGGTGTCGGATAGAGACTTCCGGTTCTTTTTACCCGAAATCTCATCTCGCTGCTGTCGCCCGGCTCGATTTTTACCGGGACAATATTTGGCTCCACCGCCCAGCCCGTCGGAACTTCCCAGTGCACCGTATCCTCAATTCCAATCTCCGTACTGAGATTTCTCAATTTTAAAGCAACCGTAGTGTCTCCCAGCATAAGATCTTCATCCACCGGCACCGATTTTGAAAAGTCTACTCCGGTAAGATAGATTCTATTAACCGTTTTTATATCGGCTGCGGTCACCTCATCCCAGGATAAGACGCTGCCGATCTTTATCGGTGCAATCGAAATACCATCCTTATCGACCGTTACCCAGGTAAAATGGTACTGCACACCGGTTATGCCGGGATCGGCGCCTCCGCCTGAACTCCCCACTGCGGTATAGACGATACCCTCATAGTTTCCGCTGAAATAGCTATGGACATGGCCGTTAAACACCGCATCGACGCCGAAATTTCGAAATAAACTGTGCAGAGTATCCGGTTGGTTATTGGCAACCGTTCCGAACCAGAAAGGCTTGTGAAAAAAAACAAAGGTAGAGGTAGCTCGTCGATTATTTTTCAGATCCGTTATCAGCCACTCCAGCTGTTTTCCAGGGAGAGAATCACTCGCCTCCCAACGGCTGACATCGAGAACAATCAAATGGAGAGTACCGTAATCAAATGAATAATACGGTTTGCCGGCATACTGCTGATAGGAAGAAAGTGCCGAGTCGGTTGTAATATCGTGATTGCCCGGCGTTAAATGGATAGGCATCGTCAGCGGAGCGACGAGTGATTTATATTCTCTCCACTGCCGACCGAGCTCAACCGTATCGCCGGTGTAGCCTTCGATCATATCGCCGACCGTGATAACAAAATCCGGTTTCAGCCGTTCGACCTCGGCGATGATCTGTTCGTAAATTCCTGATACATGACTGCCGGTTCGGTCGCCGATAATCGCAAATCTGACCGGCCGCTCGTCGCTTCGTCTGGCGGCGTAGATAAAAGAACCCCCCGCAATAAAAAATATCACCATGAAAACCTTGATAACCAGGTTTCGATCCTTCATTTATAACCCCCTCCTCTTTATAGTATAATTGTCCACTCTTTACTCCGAAGTCGGCGCCTCGTCCGGTTGGACGACGAGTGTCTTCACCGACCCACTCCGCAGAACGACCATCTCGTAACGCTCGCCGACTGGATGTTCATCCAAAAACCGGTACAGGTCGTCGACACTCGCAATCGGATTGCCGCCAATTTTCAAAATAATATCCCGTGACTGAAGACCGGCTCGGTCTGCCGCACTCTCTCTGACCACATCCCCTACCCCGATACCGCCTGCCTGCGCGAGCTCCAATGCCCGGATGATGCGGGGATGAAGCGAAACGACCTGCGCGGTGATACCCAGGTAGCCGCGTCTGACCTTGCCCACGGTGATCAGCATCCCTGCCACCCGTTTGACCGTGTTAACCGGAATGGCAAAGCAGAGACCTTGCGCCGGGTAGATGATTGCCGTGTTGATTCCGATCACCAACCCTTGTGAATTCACCAAGGGTCCTCCCGAACTGCCCGGATTGAGCGCCGCATCGGTCTGAATAATATTTTCAATCAGACGACCGGATTCGGTGCGCATCGAACGCCCGACGGCACTAATCACCCCGGCGGTTACCGTGCACTGGAATCCCAGCGGATTACCAATTGCCACCACCAGCTGTCCAACCCTTAAAGTCTGTGAATCACCCAGTTTGCCGACAGGAAGGTCGGAACCTGAACTTCTGATCACCGCGACGTCGGTTGCGGCGTCTTCGCCTACCAGCTCGGCGGGAAATGCCCGGCCGTCGTTAAGATTGACCTCGATGATTTTTGCGTTATGAACCACATGCCGGTTGGTGAGCACATAGCCGTCGGGTGTAACAATCAGCCCCGAACCGCTTCCCCGCTGTTCCCGGTCGCGCTGGCTAACATTGATATGCACCACCGCCGGGCTGAGCTTTTCGGCTACCCCGACCACGACCTGTGAATAGGCATCGAGCACTGCCGCCTCATCTTCCGAAGCCACTGGTTCGTTCTTCTTTTCCCGGTGCTTCATGGTCTCGGTCGTTGATTCATCTGCTACCTGTTGCCACCAGTAAACCATCAGGCGTTTCCCCTCCTTCCACCGGCTCGATATCAATCGATGTAAAAACTCCAGCTGATTTTATAGACGACGCCGTTTCTAAAAAAGAAACTGACCGAGCTCGGTGCCTCTTCACCGGTTTCATAGCTGATAACACCCTCGTGCTCTTCGGTCGGATAGCCGAAATTTTTCTGGATATCCTCGATTGGACTACCTACCTTTATTCCCCATTTTAAACGATACCGACCACTGGTAACAGCAACATCGGTTATGATTTCTTTCTGTGTTTCGGTTACTCTATAGATCGTCACCGCGAGACCGCTGTAACCCAATTCATAAATTTCATCGGTCCGTTCCGGGTAGTGAATATTTTCGACTGCTCTTCTTGAAGACAGAAGCGGTCGACCTAAATTCTTTTTGATTTCGGCAGCCGTTTTCCCCATTTTAAAATTCCAGCCGTTGTGAACGAACTGATCAATTCTCGTCGGATAATCCGCCGGCATCGGCTCTCGAATTTTAGCCGGTTGGGGTCCTCTGCCGATGCAGCCCGCACCCAGAACGATACCCAGCAACAATCCTGAGCCGGCAACAAAAAAATCGACGATTCTCTTAGTGTTCATGAAAACCACCCTTCGCGTTTCATTACTTCACTCGTTGCCCGGCTCGACGGGCCATCGCCGCGTGCGACCGTCACCCCGACGTCCGGTCCAACCGCCGCCGCTATTTCGGCGACATCGTTGTGGGTAAAACCCGGGCAGAGGAGAATTGAGTGCACACCTTCGGTTTGGACGAGGTTTTTACAAACCAGCACCGCTTGTGCCTGGCTCGAGACGACCACCACCGTCAGTTTATATTTCCCGGTTTCGATCACGCATCGGTGCTTATCCGGCTCGGCATCCGGCGCATGAGCGATAAAAGCGACTTTAAAAGCCATATTCAACACCTCCTTAATTATTATTTACCCTCAATCCAGCGATAAAAAACCACGTCCGCCTTACCCGCCACTCTGTATGGCGAGTGACAGATTACTCGAATGATTGCGAATTAAAGAAAAATATTTTTTATTTTTCACCTATTTAGTCAATATCGGGTTTTGCAGGTATCGTTTCACTCCACTTATGCTTCGCATTTCAAGTCTAATATTTCGCCTCGAAACGAGGCGTTCGTGTTACTTCGTTTCTCTTCGTGCCCATTCGTGGTTACGTCTGGATTCGAGTTTACATTATCCTACTTCTTTCGGACCGGATACCGAATCATCGTCTTTTGTTCCGGAACCCCGGGTGGCGTCAGATATTCTTCTTCGTGACTGCCTGCGATTTCGTATCCCGATTTGGCAATAAAATCCATCAACCGCTGGATCGTAGCCGGTTCAGCATCATAGGGCCCGATGTGGAGAATCTGCGCGATCGTGCCGTAGTTCCACCGTTCGATCGTAACATCCACGCCCGGAACTTTTTTGGGAATCGAATCGACATCATCCGGAATCGGCAGCCCCCAGATACCGGTCCACTGGTCTTTCGGTGTACCCGCGACATCCGGCCAGCGTGCACGCAAAACTCCGACCGGGAAATCGATACCTTTCTTTTTAAGCTCACCGCTCAAAGCCGAAACCGAGGCGTAAAGCGCCGCCGCTGCCTGCCCGGCGACCATATTCGGGTCGCCTTTCGTGTAAGCCACCGCCATCGTTTGCGCCGGCATCTCGAGTATCTCCGGTTTCGGTGTTGCCGACTGTTCCTGTTTTGCTTTGCTGCCGCCGCAGCCGGCGAAGAAAACCAAACCGACCAAGAGGAGCGCAGCTGTTATGAACCGTAGTTTCATTTTCATACCTCCTTAAAATTTTTTATTTGTGGTTTCATTAATCCATTGTGCCCTTTAAAAGTCGATTGTCAAGTGCTCAAGGACAGCCCTGACGAGTATAAAAATTACCACGAAATCAGCAATACTTCTTGGCGAATTTGAGCTCCTTCCAGTCGCTCTATTCTACGAATTTCGTGTTTTCGTGATTTCATAACTTTCGTGATGAAATCTTTTTCTTACTCAAATTTGTCCGGCTATCGCGTCGGCGGCTGGACTCCTAACATTGAATGGATTTTATTTGTTTCATAAAACTCCTCCACCGCCTCCGAATATTCGAAATTATTTTCTTTCAGGAAGTTATAGAATTTTGCTATTAATTTCCCGCTCCTGGTTTGCGGATATTTCTCAAGGAAGGTATTATAGACTTGCTTTACTGCCGGTATCAACTGGTTGCTGTCAAAATCAAAAATCCTCGAATTGTCCATTCCCGAGAGCAAGGTTGACAGATATAAATCCCAGTTCGATTTTGCTTCGCCGACTAATGGGGAATCGGGGAAGGTATCAATAAAATTTTCCCAGGCAATGACCCGTTTCCCCAACTCCTCGAAACTGATTACCAGACCGGCATCCTCCGAGAAACCGGCTGCCAGTTCGCCTTTTCTGATTCGAAGAAATTCCTTAACCGAAGGAGAAACCGAGCGCGAAAAGTTATCGTACAGGTAATCGGGCAGGGCATCGACATAGTAATTGCCTTCGGTCATATAGAGACCGAGGCCGTTGGCTGCCAGTTTCTGCTTGAGCGCCTTTACTGCCGGGTCAGTATTGAGCGTATCGGCATAGAGCTTATTCGTAAGACTATCGTTACTCCAGAGTTGTTTTTCATTAAACTCATTCATGGTCGTATAGTAAAAGGTGGAGAATGCGAAAAACGCCGAATCCCGGTCTGCCGGCGACAACCGGTTGATGGTACTCTTGACAAACTCCAGCGCCGTCCCGATCGAATTGACATCGGTCAAGTCGTATTTCTCCAACTGCTTGGTTATCACCGAAATATCCTGAGCCGGCTTGGCACACAACCCGGCATTGAGCAGTAAAATTAGCACAACGGCTACCAGCTTAATTCTGACCATAGAATAGCCTCCTTTTGGTTGAGGGCTTTGTAACCCGCTATACCTCCCTAAGCGAAGTGGTAATATTATAATTTTTCCAACCTCTGAATCTCTTTCCTAATTTTTTCAATAACTTCGGTATTATGGATTTTTTTCTGTTTACCCTCCTTGACTGAAATTATATAGAATACTTTACCACCATATTTAGCAATAAATTTTTCATGGGTCTTTTTCTGAAACCCCAATTCATTAATGATTTGCGGAATGTAAGCGAATCCTGCGGGCTTGATCTGAAGGCCAATGTATTTATCCTTAACCTTAATGAAAAAATCCACATTATAACCCCGATCCCACTCATCGGGAGCGGGTTCGACACTGACTCCCAAGGCATCCTGCAATTGTCCATAAACGGTCCGGATTTCAGACCGATAACCCTCAAATGTTCGATTCAATACAAGATTAAAAACATAATCTATGCATTCTTCCTCTGTAATAGATTCTATTTCACTCTGAACAACTTCCGTTAATTTAATATAGAGCTTCCTTCCTAAATCTTTCAAATATTTTTTTGTAATCCTAACCCCGTCCCGCTTCTTTTGTTTCGCATTGCTAAAATAAAACCTTTCCCATTCTGCAAAAGATCGAGGAGAACATTGTCGTATCAGTTCTGAAGTCGTATCAACGCTGTGCGCCTTATTAAGACCCCAACGGTTCATCGCAGCGTTTAACAAACCCTCTCTTTTGAACTTTAGAGCGCAGCCCTCAACGCCTTTTATCCATTCCTTTGGCATTATTACATTCCTTTCGATAAAAATTTTGCCTTATATTTATAGTCAAAAGTCGTATCGACATCAACCAGACCATTTTTAATCAGGTGAGCATTTATGAAGGTTTTATTCCATAAGTACAAATAACACAACAAGTTATTTTTATCGTCATATTTGACAGCGTCGAACCTCATAAATACCCTTTGCCCTCGGGTTTTTTCTCTTAAAAATTGAATCGCTTCTTCATTCTTTGCCGATTTCGCTCTTATTCCAATCAACCTGATTTTTAAACCGTTGCTTAAAACCAGTATTTCCGGGCTGACAATCTCTTTAACCGTATAATACTTTTCCCGTTCAGCATGGGTATTATCAATCTTTGAGCCAAATTTTAACTTTCTTGGGTCAACCATTTTATCGAATTTAATCGGGTCCTTAAAGATATAGGGCAGTCTTTTTATCCTTTCAGCGAAATCTGTTTTAGACTTCGCTTGCTCGATTATCTCAGATTGAGAGTTTTGAAAGATTAACCCCTGCCTTATTTCCAACTTTTCTTTAATGACTTTGAGAAAACTGCCGTTTATTTCGTAGCCGATAGAATTACGATTCAGCTTTTTAGCAGCTAAAGAGGTCGTGCCGCTGCCGAGAAATGGGTCTAAAACGGTATCTCCGACAAAGCTAAACATCTTGATAAGCCGCCTCGGCAGTTCTTCCGGGAACATCGCCAGGTGTTTATCCTGCTTTTCACCGGCAAAATTCCAGTGGCCAGTAAAATACTGATTCCATTCCTCTTGTGTTAACCTCGATTGTTCTTTGACTTCTTTGCCAACTTTCGGACCACCCCCATATTTTTTTAAAATTAAAATAAACTCATAATCAAGCTTAAGAATTCCACTTCTTGGATAAGGAAAAGAACCCATCACCGTTGCTCCGCCGGTAGTGTGACAGGTCGTCACCTTCTGCCAGATGATTGCACCCATATAATCAAAACCGGCCGTTTCGCAAAACTTGATTATTTCAGTTCTTATTGGAATAACCTTATATCTTCCATAATAAACCGAACGGGCAAATTGGTCGCCGATATTCACACACAAACGACAGCCCTTATGCAGAACCCGATGGCATTCATTCCAGACAAGATTGAGATTATTGATATATTCCTCGTAGGTATCATTAAACCCTATCTGCTTCCCATTGCCATAATCCTTAAGCTGCCAGTAAGGCGGAGAGGTAACGATCAGATGAACCGACTCATCCACCACCTCTTTCATTACCCTCGAATCCCCGATGATTATTTTATGTAATGTATTCATTCCTATTAAATTCAATATTCACAAAATTATCCATTTACTCTTCACCCTCACCTACTAAGCTCCCTTTAAAAACCAAGGTCCGCATCATTATAAATAGTAGGATCGAACCCGGTTGAGACAGCACCGATATCAAACGGCTCACCCCAAATATTTTGCCGTTCAGCATTTGTCTTATTCTTCCAAAAGTCATTTAGTGTGCTTTCATTTTCAAAATATTGCCATAAATTTCGATTCAGCAACAGATGACGAATGCAATAGCGAGCGACCGCTTCTGCCTCGATGCTTCGCTGTAACAGTAGAAGACGCTTTTCCTTCCCACTTCTGCCACTAATTGCATCCAGTGGGTTATGCATATGCTCTACCGCACTGCGAATATCATACAAATGATCCATCAGCGTATGATTGCGTGGGCCGAGAAACAACTCAGTTCGTGAACAGAATCGGCTCTTTGTCTTCCCTACCTCTGGGTAGATGAAACCTTCGATACATCGACAGAATTGATGAATTTTGTCTTCCACATAATAACTTTCAATACCGCCTAAAAAGGCATTCAAAATCCGTTTAAACCGCGAGAGCTTCCCTCGACCTGGCAAATCCCTGATGGCATCGGCAACCTTTGCAGCATCTATAAGTTGTATGGAATCGACATTTTGGTTATGTTCACCACTGATAGAACGAGGATTCGGAAGCTCGCCAATCTCTCGGACATCTATTATTTGGTCATTATTGACCCCTGTTAATTGAATAGGTGAATCTACGATATGAAATCCACTTAGTAACAAACCCCTATAAAAATTAAAAACTCGATTCATATATTTCTTGTTGTCTCCATCAAGAAGTTCCGGATTGGTCGAAGGGCCTTTGGCAATAAAAAACAAACTGCTTTTTTTTAATCGATCCATCAGGATACTTCCCAGCCATTTCTCCCAGAGATTACCGACACCGATAGGTAGCAGCTTTACTGCCCAAAGGTCATGAGCATACTGTCTTTCAGATGGTAATTCACGGTCAACATACGTACTGACAGCAATCAAAGCAAATTTCTCGTTCAGGTTAACCTCAAATTTTGTCATAATAATCCTTTGAAATCATTTCGACAGGCATAGGAATTCATTACTTGTTTCCTTAGATATAAGTGTAATTAAAAACAACATCTCGTCAAGACCACCTTGCCTCATATCTTCCTCTTCAATCAGCATCGAATTGTTAAGTACTGATTATCATCCGATAAATACCTCATTTCGATGGAATTCAATAAATTTATCAGGTAGTCTTATTTTAAAACTCTCGTAAAAAATGAATCCCCTTTGAATAGCTGGTTCTTTAGAAAGTCTTTTGAGTATTTTCGAAAGTAATAATTTATAATCACCATTGATCGTGATTAAACCCTTATCGAAAGCTTTATCATGTAAAACACACATACAAATTCCGTTTCTTGGATTCATTCGTAAATCCGCATTCTCAGACCATGGTATAATATGGCTAGCCACTAATAAATTTACTTCAGGTAAAGAACATATCGCGCACCTATTTCTGTAACCTGCCAATATCATCTCACGAAAAAAATTCTGATTTATCCTCGCCTTAACAAGTGCTTCTTTTTCTTTACCTGGGGGAAACTTCTCCGTGTCTTTTATCAAACCGTAATGTTTAAGACCTTTTAATTGGGCAAGTGCAATTTCACTCTGATATGAAAGTCCACCCCAGTTTTGATTGAATTCATTCCAGATTTTCTCATCAAGTTTGCTCCCGTGTTTCATTCCCCTGATACCACGCTTTTGATGAACCGGGTCGAGTCTTGCAAAATTACATAATTTTAGCGCAACCGCACTCGGTGTTCTTCCAAGAATTTTAGCAATTTCAATTACCTTTTTATTGTGTTTATGATACTGACCAAAAGGAAGCTTGCAGTACAAATTAAAGGCGACAACGAGTTCTTGCTCTGACCAGTTTTCTTTTTCTTCTTTTGGAGCTTTTACTTCAGCCTCCATAGGTAACATTTACCCTTGAATCGGAGATTTGTCAAGCCAAACGATACCCAAAACAATCTACAAGTCTAAAAGACCTGTTTCTACAGCTTTCTGGAAGAGTTCCCACCGCCTAACGAAAGAGAAAAAACCAAGATTTGCTTTTACTGTGTGCGATAGCGGACTGTAGCAGTCCGAGCGCACCGCTACCTTACTCAAAATTATCAAACTCGGAAACCTAATACCCCCATACCTGGGTTAGGTGAATTTCGCTCCGGTAGCGGAGGATACAATAATCGCTGATGCTGAACCATCCTACATCACCGCCCTCTGTACTTTCAGCTTCCCTGTTTCACTTTTTCGCAAAAGTGGAATCAAATCTCTAAATAAATGAGTCGCAGTCCATATTTAGACCTCGGTCGGCGGCTCAGGAATCTCATCGGCTTTATCATTGAGCTTGCACCAGCGCAGTTTGCCTGCCGGCGGCACCACCAGTATGACACTCCCCTCATGGCTCAATTCCTGCGCCCTCATTTTGCCGCCGATTTCTTCCCCTTCATGACTACCGTCGGTCGTCAATACCCGAGCATCGCACTCTTCTAAGGCAATGGTAGTTGCGGAATGAGGAAATAATCCTCGACGTAAGTCCTGCTCCGTTCCTCGTTTCGTACTAACTTCCTGTTTGGTCGATATAATTGCGGTTTGGGGCTTCATCTTTTCATATATATCGAGGGGTGCGCTGTGCATGCTGCCGTGATGTGCAACCTTCACCGCCGAACATGCGAGGTAGTTAATCATCTTCTTCACGAGCGGGTCATGACCGCTCGTCCGTTCGAGCCTGGGAAAATCCTGAGCTATCTGTGCCCAACTGTCGAATTCTGCGTCACCCGCGAGTATAACGACCGACTGACCGGCATTCCGTTCCACCGCCTCGCTTGCCTTACCGCTATATTCTCTCGAGGTCGTGAGCAAAATATCATCGCTGTGATGCTCAAGCCGGAGAACGACCGAAGCGTTATTCATATCAACACCATAGGTCGCATATCGGTTACGAAGCGCCACCGACGGCGACAATACCGTTATCCGAACACTGCCAAAATACCATTCCATTCCTGAAGAAACCTGAATCATCTTAATCCCTTCACTTGAAACTGCAAGTAAGCTATCCCGATAAGTGAGTGAATTATGCCGGAAACCGCTGTCCCAGAACTCAGACGGTTTATACGTAGGGTCTTTAAGCACTTCCTGGATACCGCTGATATGGTCCATATGCGGGTGGGTGGCACAGACAAACGCCAGATGCTTCCTCTCGGTTGGCTTCGGTATCAAATTATTTAAATAGCCGAGCGTCTTCCGGGCATCGTTACAATCGACCAAGCCGTATGCCCGCGCGCTCAGGTTCTGAGCTGGAAATCCGATCAGGATCGTATCACCGAAACCGACATTGAGGATATGAATGACCAAGTCTTGGGGCTCAATTCTAACTCGGGACATCACTCTTCCCCTCGAGCGTGCGGAAATAGATGCGTTTCATCTGTTTCTTCGCCAATTCATAAATTGAAAGAAAATTTTGCTGTTTTGAGTCAACCCTAAACTTCACTGGTGTTTTTTTATTACCCACGATTCGGAATCTGCCAGCAAGAAAGACCTGCCCTTCCCATAAGTCCGACCACAGAATCTTTTTAGAAAATTTTGCCGGTATTTTCATTATCTGGGCGTAATTTTCGGACTGGACAAACATTATCGTCTCTCTACCCCAATTATCCTTCTCGTCGGAAAAGTCTTTTACGCCGGAGTCTAATGGACTGACTAACAGCCGGATATAATCCTCGGACAGTTTCTCATCGACCGTAATCCTCCAGACCGCGACCCTGTCCTGCCGGTCGTGAGCTCTGTTTTTTAGATTTGGTCTATTCATATTCGCCTCTCGGCAGGCCTTCTTTTAACCCCATACTAACTAATAACCCATTTTTCTCTTTTTGTCAAGACGACGCACAGCCTAGTGAAATTAAACAAAGTTGGCGACGCGTTCTAACCCTACAAACTCATCAACAGGTCTAAAGACCTGTTGCTACAATCGTCTTGAGATATTTACACTTGAGATTGCGCGCAATGACAAAAAAACGCTTGGAGAACCTACTCAGTATCCTTAGTTCAACCCGAATCCAGTCTTAACCACGAATTGACACGAAGAGACCCGAATAGGCACGAAGGGAATTTTAGAATTAAGCAACTCCGAAATTCACCAAACAGGTGTAAAATAAAACCTGTTGGTTTCTTTAATTCGCATTTACAAATTTCAATATAACAACCCGAATCTATTTCTGGTGATACGGGCAGCCGGCGCAGTTACCGGTCTCTGCCTTCGGACAGCCCTCGTGGGGATTACCTTGCTCCCCCTCGCACTTCTCCGGAATCGGCTTTCCCAGAATCCAGTTGATGATGGTCGGCAGGAAACAGGGAGTGAACTCTTTCGGCAGCTTGCCGTATTCCGAGATACCGCCGGTCTTCGCCGACTGGAACAGATGATTCGCCTGGCAGCAGGTCTTGATGGTGTAGTTGATCTTCCCCGCCTTTTTGAACGTCTCCTCCATCGCCCGGGCGTTCATCTCGGCCGGAACCTGAACATCGAACTTCCCGAACAGTGCCAGCATCGGAGTCTGCATCCGGCCGAGGTCGGACCGGGGGTCGTAATCGAGAAAGAACCGAAAACCGGGGCTGGTGACGGCCGCAATCTGGCCATCGACCTGTTTTTTCACAATCTCTTCCGTATTACTTATTACCTTGCGCTGCTCCGCGGGCAGCTCGCTGATATCGGCGAGCATCAATGTGCCGATATCCTTGCGCAGCGCCTCTTCGCCTTTGCCGGTGCGAGCAAACTCAAATATCCGTCGCTGGATATCACGCTGGCGAGCGATTTTTTTCTCGGAAACACTATCCGCCCGCATCACCGCTTCAAGCTGGGCAAGCAGCAGTTGGTCACCGCGAACCGCCGACCCCGCCATTAAAACAACAAAAGCAACGCTCGGAGAAGCAACCGCAACCATACCGGCAATGAGCGCACCTTCGCTGTGACCGAGCAGTCCGAGCTGAACGGTATCAACCTCCGGACGGGTCTTCAAGTAATCGACCTGGGCAAGCACATCCTGAGCAAAATCCCGGGAGGTATTCTTGTTCCACCCTCCTTCGCCGCCCTTCGACTTGCCGAAGCCGCGGTCGTCGCAACGCAGAACTACGATGCCGGCGCGGGTAAGACTGTCTGCCAGAACCTTGAACACTTTGAACCCGAAGACGTTTTCATCGCGATCCTGCTGGCCGCTGCCGGTGATAAGTATCACCGCCCGGTGCTTCGCCGAATCGGGCGGCAGCGATAGCGTCCCGGCAAGAGTAACTTCTGCGTTTACTTTTATCGAAACTTCTTCTTCCCGATACGGCGGTGGTCCGGTTGCCACTCTTTTGGCTGGCGCAAGCTCGAATGTTCCCTTGAACCCTGCCTGGGTAAAATCACCGGTTATCTTTCCCGTATCGAGCTTACCGTCAAAAATAACCCTGGTTTGAGCAGCAAGCTCGAAATGGACCCTGGTTCCATCAAAACTCACCTTCTCAAGTTTGAGATTGCTTGCGTTCTGCTGCGGAATATCGATGGTTGCGGTTAGGCTATCTCCCGATTTTGAAAAACTGACCGTGGTCGCAAGCTCTTGCTCGAGAACGACAATTGTTCCTTCCCAGGCACCTTCGATCGCGGTCTGGGCGAAAAGCGAAACCACTACTATCGCCAATCCGAAAAAAACTCGTTTCATGTAACTGCCTCCTGTAGTTAAAGTTTTATCCCAAGTCCTAAAATAAGAAACCACGAATTTACACGAACGATTGCGAATTGACACGAAACTCGAAGAGTAGGTGGAGCGAAGCGCCACCAACCATTCTTTGTTTTCCACCTCATTGGTGAAAATTGAATTTCGCTCACTACCAATATTCCTTTCGTGCCCGTTCGTGTTTCTTCGTGTGTCCGCCATACCTCGTGGCGGATGGTTATGTCAGAATTCAAGTTCTATGTTAGTTCGCTGGTATTATTTTATCTCTCGGGAAAAAAACGTCAATACCCCCATACCTCGGTGAGATGAATCTCCCGGCGGCATCGGGGGCAGAGCAATCTCTGGGTGTCGGAACGGTAGGGCGCGGGTTCGGTTCGGGGTACAGTTTCCTCGACTAAACCCAGCTCGCCCAATTTTATTAACATCAACGTCGGATTGGCATACGCCAGTTCACCGACCTTGTTGGCGATCCAGCGCAGGTGATTCCGGGTGGTTATCACCCCTCCGCAGACCTCGCACATCACCAGCTCTAATTCGATAGAATTATCGTAGTGGCTGCGGTCGAGATTTGCCAGATCGTATTCCGGCGTATGAACGATGGCATACTTATTGGTGCAGTAGGCGACACACTGACCGCAGTAGACGCACCGGTCCTGATAGTGGATATTCCTCCTGATTTTCTTTTTTTTATCGTCGACCATTTCCCGGGCTAAAGCCGGGCAGACCTCAACGCATGCGCCGCAGCCAAGACACTTATCTTTATCAAAGGCGATTATTCCCCGATAGCGGGGGAATGCGGGTGAAGGCTCCCTGGGAAACTTCCGGGTATAGGGACCGGTGAAGATCGCCCGCAGAGCTTCGGCTAACTCACGGAGTTTAGGTTTTTTCATTTGAAATTTTTACCACAAAGGATACAAAGGACACAAAGTTTAAGAAAATTTCTTTGACACCTAAATAATTATCTTCTTTGTGCTTTTTGTGTCCGCCATGAATCTTGGCGGATTTGTGGTTCAATCTTACAATTAAAGGTTTCATTCCTTATCCTCGATTTGCGGGCCGCCGAGTTTATCTTCACCGAACCTATCGACCGTTGAACCTTTCCACATCTTCGACCGGAAGATGAGCGAACCCCGGGCTAACGCGTGCGCTGAAACCGGCGCGGTCAACAGGATAAACATACCGCAGATCAGAGCCTTGATTCCCATCGGACTGAAACCATGCAGGAGAAAAATCCCGAACATGATCCCTAAGGTCCCCAGGGTTACGGATTTCGTCGCTGCCTGGAGCCGGTTATAGACATCCGGGAAGCGGACCAAGCCGATACAGCCCAAGAGGTCGAAAAACACACCCAGCCAGATAAAAAACCAGCCGAAGAATTTAATCATCTAAATTCCGCTTTTCCAAATATTTTGCGAGTGCCAGAACGCCGATAAAACTGAGCATCGCCAGGGCAATCGCTAAATCCAATAAATAGGAGAGGTTAAAGATCACGGCGGTGAGCGCGGTAATGCCGACGAAAATAATCCCCATAATATCGACTCCGACTGACCGGTCGGAAATGGTCGGCCCCTGGAAAATCCGGTACAAACAGAGAAATGCCGCAACCGCCAAGACCACCATTAAACCGGTCATTCGAATATTCTCCGGAGATACGGTTCAAATGGTCGGGCAATTACCTTCGACGCTTCTTCGATGTCGGTCGTCTCGACGAAAATCCAATGAATATAGAGATACTCGCCGTCAATCTCGACCGTCATCGTACCCGGGGTGAGGGTGATGGAGTTAGCCAAAAAGGTCTTTGCCAGATCGGTTTTGAGGGTGGTCCGAATTTTGACAATCCCGGGACGTATCGGCCGTTGGGGATGCAACGCCCGGAATGCGACATCGAGATTTGCCCGGAGCATGTAGTAGATAAACACCGGAATATAAACCAGCACCCAGAAATAGCGGCGCGGGTCTAAGAATTTTTTCGGGCTGCCGGTGAAGTAATTGCCAAAAACAACGGTCGCGAGAACGGTCACCAGCACACCGGCGATGAGCGACTGGTAGTAGACCGTCCAAGTCAGCAGCAGCCAGAGACCGTAGCCGAAGATGAAGTAGACGATAATCATACTAAAAAATGGTTAAATGGTAATCGGTAAAATAACAAACCACCCCCGGTTACCAAGCACTTCGTGTTATTCTTATCTGTGTCTATCTGCGTCCATCTGCGGTCAGTATTTGGTATCATATTATCCACCGAAGATGAGTCGTGCATAGTCGATTCCCCGTAACAGTGCATCGGCGGCTGGACCGACTACGAATTTAGTAAGCCAAAAATATCCGAGACCGCAGGCAACCGCCAGCACCGCAAGCATAATCATCGGCAGTGCCATCGCCAGTGGCGCTTCGTGCGCTCCCTCGGTCGCCTCTTTACCAAAGAACGCCTGTTTGATGATCTTCAGAAAATAGCCGAGGGTGACGACACTCAACAGAACCACCGCCACCGCCACCAGATACATCTTCGCCGCCAGTGCTCCGAGCACGATCAGCAGCTTGGAGAAGAATCCGACCAGCGGCGGTAAACCGGCAAGCGAAGTCGAACCGACAATAAAACTCCATGCCGTTACGGGCATCTTCTTTTCCAGACCACCCATCTTGTCCAGGTCGCGCGTTCGCAGTGCGCGGTCGACTGAACCCGAAGTCAAAAACAACAAGCTTTTGTTCAACGCATGGGCGAGAATATGGAAGAGGGCTCCCAACACCCCCCAGTAGTTACCAATCCCGAACCCGACGATAATGTAACCGACCTGGCTGATGCTCGAATACGCCAACAATCGCTTATAATCCTTCTGGGATAACGCCAGAAATGCCCCGACGACGATTGAAACCAGCCCGAGTATCAAAAGGAGATTGAAGAAGACCGGAGCATTGGCACGGTGGAGCCCGAAAACATTGAAAACAATCCGGCTCAGGGCATAGACTCCTAAAACCTTGATATAAACCCCGGAGAGAATCGCCGACACCGGCGTCGGTGCGGCGGGGTGGGCATCAGGCAGCCAGGAGTGGAACGGCACTAACGCGGCTTTAATCGCGAACGTGATGACCAACAATCCAAGCACAAACCAGAAGAACGGGCTCATGCCGTGCAGGCTAATTATCCGGGCAAGGTCTGCCATATTCAGGGTTGATGCCTTGGCATAGATGAGCGCCAACGCCAGCAACAGGGTCATACCGCCAACCTCACTGATCACCATGTACTTAAATCCGGCTTCGAGCTCCTCGTCTCTGGTGCCGAATGCAACCAGGGCATAGGATGCGACCGAAGTAATCTCAACAAAAACGAACAGATTAAAGATATCGCCGGTAATGGCGACTCCGTTCAATCCGGCAATGATCAGCATGAACAAAGTATAGAACTTCCAGCGCCCGGTATAGGAATCGAGATAGCGAATCGAAAACAGACTCGCGGCAAAACTGATAACCGCAATCGTTACAACCATCAGCCCGGAGAGGGCATCAAAACCCATAACGATGCCGATCGGCGGCGGCCAGCCGCCGAGTTTATAGACCACCATCGGCTGATAGGCGAGGACCGTGAGCGCGTAAATCGAGAGCCCGACCAGGGCGGCGGTGATGAGATTGGCGATAATATCGGCCAGCCCATGCCACAGCCGGGCTACGAGCGGAATGAGAAACGCACCGGCTAACGGCAGCGCAATAAAAAGCGGAAGAAAGATATTAGACATTAAAAACAGTCCAAAAATTGGTTAAATGGTTCGGCTCGCTCGGACCGAAGCGGTCCGCACGAGCCATAATGGTTAAATAGTACTCGATCTACAGTCAATCGGTAAGAATTTCCCTTATTCATTTTCGTTTAATCTGTGTCTATCTGTGTGCATCTGTGGTTCCATTATCAGCCACGTAGTTTTTTGATTTCGGTGATATCGAATGTCTTGTACCGCTGGTAGAGCCGGAGGGCAATCGCAAGCAACAGTGCGGTTGTGCACAAACCGATGACGATCGCGGTCAGGACCAGTGCCTGGGGAAGAGGGTCGACAAAATTCTTCGGTGCGGAGAGCGAGGTTATAATCGGAGGGATTGCGCCTTTTTTGAAGCCGATCAGGGCAAACAGCAGATTGACCGCATACTCCATAATCGAGAACCCGATCGCAATCTTGATCAGGTTCTTCTTGGTTATGACCGCATAGAGACCGATCAGAAACAGCACAATGCATGCAACAAAGAAGAGCATCTTATCCCGTGCTCAAAAAGGAATTGAGCATTGATTGAGACTGAGATAGATACCGAGGTAAACTGAATTCTTTACCTCTCCATCGATTGTTCTCAGTTTTCATCAATGCTACTCCTTCGTGACGTGTTTGGTAGCGGCAAACGCAAGAAAGATACTAACCAAGCCTGCGCCGACCTTGATGCCGATCGCGATATTGGCGGGCAAAATAATCCCCGAACTCCAGATGCGTAACGGCGTGCCATGGGGCAACAGATTCAAAAAGAACCAGCTCCCGACAAACAAACCCAAAACGGCAATCGCTAAAAAGAGAATTCCGCCGACACTTTCCATAATTGAAGCGACCGTATACGAACGCCGCTCGCCCGATTCCCGGCTGCCGAAGGCTAATATCAAAAGAACAAAACTCGCAGCAATGATCACCCCGCCCGCGAATCCTCCGCCCGGCGTCAGGTGGCCGTGGAGCACGATATAGCAGCCAAAGAGGAAAATCAGCCCGCTCGTAATCCGCGCCATCGTTTTAACAATCACGGTCATTCCGCTCATTTCTGCCAAAGCGAGGAAGGACGCGGACGAACGCGGAGATTGTTCACTTTCGTCCTACCTTTCTTAATATAGTTAGTACTCCGATTACTGCGGTGAACAGCACCGTTGCTTCGCCCAGGGTATCATAACCCCGAAAATCAAGAATCACCGCCGCAACGATATTCGCCGCGCCGGTTTTCGCAAGACCCTCAGCGATGTAGAACTGTGCAACCTTGATCAGTGGCTCGCCAAACCGTGGAAGCTCTTTGAACGTATAGAGCACAAGCGTAATAAAAACGAAACCGAACGCCAGATAGGAAACGAGGGGGAATATCATTCCTCGATTCATCCCGACGGTCGTATCCTCGTGGGTCGTCTGCAGCACAACCGCGACAAAGACGATGACGGTTAAAACCTCGACGACAATCTGGACAATCGCCAGATCCGGAGCCTGGGTGAGGATAAACATAATCGCCACCCCGAAGCCCACGGCACCCACTGCAATCGTCGCCGCCAGGAGGTCTTTGATTTCGATTGCCACGATCGCGGCAATAATTATAAAAACCAGAAAGAGCGAAAAGAGCAGCATCCTAACCGCCGAACATGAGCACGATCAAAATTACCGCCATTCCTAAAAAGATCCAGCCTAAATAGGTCGGCAATTCTCCGGAATGAACGAACGAAAGCGCGCTTCCGAAGAGATTTCCTAACCGGGCGAGGAATTCGTAGAATCGGTCAAACCCGCGGTCAATCAACCGCGAAAAAACCATACTGACCGCCCGAATGATACCGGTAGAATAGTTGTAAAAGTCAAAGGCTCCACCCTCCCCAAACTCATAGCTTTTTGCGAAGAGTTCCTTTACCGGACTATAAAAATGGGGACCGGTAATGTGACCCTCGTCCGGTGCGAGCAGCTCGCCACCGGTAAATACGTGACGGCGCATCGGTTTCCATGCCGTCCCGAGAAGGTAGATGACGAGCCCGAGCACAATTCCGATAATGATAATGCCGGTGGCTAATGAAGGCGACCAGAAGCCGATAAACGCGGGTTTTATGAATCCGATGGCGGGGTAAATGAACAGGTTAAGCGGCACCCGCACCCAAACGCCAAAGAGGATACATATCGCCGCCAATAGGACCGTAACAATCCACATCACAAAACCCGATTCCCGGACCCGTGCCAGCCCGGACGGCCGCTCGCCTAAGAAAAGCGAATGAAGCAGCTTGAGAAATGAAGCCAGAGTCAGGACACTGCCGAACAGAGCAACAATTAAAAATATCGGATAAATTTTATTACCATCTTTCGCCGTTTCTAAAATCCCCTGATAGACCATCCACTTAGAAAAGAACCCGTTGAGGGGAGGAACCCCGGAGATGGCGAACGCCGCAATAATAAAAGAAAAGAGCGTAATCGGCATCTGCCGGCCAAGACCACCGAGCTTATCCAGGTCGGTGGTCTTGGCCCGGTCTTCAACCGAACCGACAGTCAAAAACAAACTGCACTTGTAAATCGAATTGTTGAGCATATGAAAAATCGCACCGGCAATACCGATCGGCGTGCCGGTGCCGATTCCTAAAATCATGTAGCCCACCTGCGAAACTGCATGGAACGATAAGAGCCGCATCGCTTCCTTCTGCACCAGCGCCATCAGCACCGGAGCCAGAATGGTGACCGCACCGACGCTCAATAAAAAGATTCGCAGGGCAAGCGATGTGGTAAGATCGAAAATCGAGTAGCTCACCCGAGCCAGGAGATAGATCCCCAACAGTTTATCGAGGCTCGCCGGGATGAACGCCATCGTTGTTGCCGGCGCAACTTTTGCCGCTTCCGGAATCCAGGTATGGAAAGGATATGCCCCGGCTTTACCGAAACACCCGAGGGCTAACAGAATGTAACTGGCAACAAGCACGGGATCGGTGAACACCAGTTTCGATTCGAGGACAATATCGGCTTTGCCGGTCTTTGCCACGAGCAGAGCAATGCCAAAGAGCAGAAGAAAATCGGAAATGCCGATGACCGTAAACGCCTTATTCGCGGCATCACCGGTTTCACCCTTGCCGATCGAGAGCAGCCCGTAGAGCAGTGCCAGGAGGAACCCCCAGAAAAAGAGTAACAGCAGAAGATCGTGCGCCAGGCTAACACCGTTGGCGCAGGCAAGGGTGAGCAGCAGATAGGCGTAATAGCCTTTGAGCCGGGCATAGATGCGCATCGACCGGAATGAATAGAGGAGAACCAACAGACCAAAGAACGAACAGGCGAGAATGATCAAACCCGAGAACCCATCGACAAACAGACTGAAGGAGAGGGATTTGATGCGGACAATCTCGTAGCTGAGGGTAGCCGAGCGGGAAACCAAAAAGAGCCGGACCGCATAGTAGAGGGTAAATAAAGCGCCGACAAACCCGAACTCGTTCCGCAGCCGCTTGATCAGAAAACCCAACAGCGCGGCCGCGGTCGGAATCAGAATCGGTAAGGTTAGAACATTGAGCATATCGCCTGACCCTGGTTAAAGAAACCGACCAGATAGCCGATCCCCAGCCCGAACACGAGCGAAACCGCCGCCAGCACCACCACCACACTGGTCAGGAGCACCGGCTCCCGCACCGTCGTCCGCCCTTTGGGGTGGCCTAAAAAAACCTTGCTGAAAATTCTAATAAAGTAGAGCAGGGTGAAAATCGCTACCAGCACCAAACCGGCGGTAACGATGATGCTCTTTTGTGCCGCCGCTATCACGACCACAACTTTACTGAAAAATCCAAACAACGGTGGAATACCGATTATCGATAACGCGAGGATAAACGTCGAAATCCCGGTGACCGGCAAGGTATGGACAAGTCCTCCCAGCTGATCGACATTGCGCTCATGGGTTTGCCGCTCGACAATGCCGAACGCCAGAAACAACCCGGCTTTTGCCAGGCAATGCGATGCCAGATAGAGCAGCCCGCCCACCACCCCCCAGTAGGTCGCCAGGCTGAAACCGATAAAGATATACCCCAACTGGCTCACGGTCGAAAAGGCGAGAATCCGTTTATAATCTTTTTCGACCAACGCACAGCCCGCTGCCACGACTGCGCTGGCAACTGCCAATGCCGCAACCGTCCCGCCCCAAAAAGGAGGGGGCGTAACACCCTGGATGAAGATTCGGATATAGGCGACCAACCCAATCTTGGCGATAATCCCCGAGAGTAGCGCGCTCATCGGCGACGGTGCGGCGGGATGGGCGTCTGCCAGCCAGGTATGGAGAGGCAGGCTGGCGGATTTGACAAAAATTCCGGCTAATATTAAGAACGCTACCCAGCTATCGATCGGCAGTCCGGACAGGTCAAAAATGTTAAACGTCTGGTATTTGACATACAACGCCCCAAACCCGCACAGCATCAAAACCGACCCGAAAAAAGTCAAGAGAAACATCTTTTCCGCAATCCGGATCTCATTGGGGTTGCGATAGAATCCAACCAGCCGCCAGGTGCCCAGCGTCGCCAGTTCCCAAAAAAGATAGAGCATCAAAAGATGGGCAGAAAAGACAATACCGGTGACCGCGCCCAGCAGAACCAGGAGCAGTCCATAATACTCGCTCTGGTGGGGATAACCCTTAAGATAACCGGTCGAGTAGAGCGTGGTCAAAAAGAAAACGAAACTGAAAAGAACGGCTAAAAATACGCCCACCCGGTCGATATACATGAGCGGTGCCGGCAGAACGCTCATCACCGGAAGCCGCCACGCCCATAACGGTTTACCGATCAAAACCGTGCGCAGCAACAGTATCGAAAGTCCGAACGCGCTACCGCTCACCAAGAGCGCCCATACTTCCCGGCCGACCCGATGGATTCTACCGAAAAGCGGAGTCAGCACCCCGGCGCCAATCGGCACCAGGATCAGCAGCACCAGCAGTCTATCCATTTGAGCGAATGACCCGAATGATAGCGAATAATAATATTGTAATATTCGAATCATTCGTTTCGCTGTGTGATGCTCTCGCATCTACTCTTCGAGTAACAACGGACGCTTCGCGTAGCATTGTCATTAGTATTATTTGCATATCCTAAATTTAGTTTTAAGTTCCTCGGTTTTTTCCCAGGAAAGCTTAATCAGCTCCTGAAAGCTGAATCTCTTGTTCCCGTTTTCAAATGCCGCCAGCCGTTCGGTACAGCAGTAGCAGGGGTCGACCGCGGCCAGGCAGAGCGCGGCATCGGCAATCGAATAGCCGACTACCGCCACTTCATTGGAAGGAACATTCATGAAACTCGGAGCCCGAATCTTATGACGGCTGGGCATATTGCTACCGTCCGAGCGTACATAATGAAAGACTTCGCCGCGCGGCGCCTCAACCCGGCCGATACCTTCGCCCGGCGGGATCTCAGTGACCATCGTTTCAATCGGCCCCTCTTCCATCCGGTCCAGGCACTGCCTGACAATTCTCACTGACTCCAAACACTCGACCAGCCTGACCTTTGCCTTCGCCAGAATATCGCCTTCGCTGTAAACCACCATATCCCACTTCACCCAATCCGAAGCGGCATAGGGGTCGTCCCGGCGCACATCAATCGCAATCCCCGAAGCCCGGGCGATCGGTCCTAACACGCCGTAACCTCGGGCTTGCTCTTTCGTCAGGATGCAAACCCGTTCTAACCGTGCCCGGATAACCGGGTCGTCCAGAACCATCCCGATGAAACTTTTTATTTTCCCTTCGAGACCGCCAAGCATCGTATGAATCCTGGGAATATCCTCTTCCACTATATCCCGGCGCACACCACCGATCTTATTCATCGCATAATTCTGACGATTACCGGTGATGAGTTCAAAAATGTCGAGCACATCCTCGCGGTAGCGCCAGGACCACATCCAGACCGTATTGTAGCCGATGAAGTGTCCGGCCAGACCCAACCATAAGAGATGGGAGTGGATACGCTGGAGCTCATCAATGACCGTTCGGATATAATGGGCACGGACCGGCACCTCAATCTTTGCCAGATCTTCTACCGCCAGCACATACGCCAACGGATGGGAGTTCGAACATATCCCGCAGATCCGTTCGACCACGTAGGGAATCTGTTCGTAGGTCCGATTCTGGCATAACAGCTCATGGCCGCGGTGGTTGTAGCCGATAGTAATTTCGAGCCCGACCACCTTTTCGCCTTCGACTATCAGCTTGAAAAATTCCGGCTCCTCCTGGAGCGGATGGAACGGTCCGATCGGAACGATTCTGCGACTAACTTCCATGGGAATTTAAGTTATAAATAACCAGGTCAGGGTTATGACGCCCGTTTCGGAGCAGGGCTACGGTAACGGCATGTAAATACCCTTGCCCATCAACGACTGACGGGACGGGCATCGTTACCGTTACCCTATAACCTGGAGACTCTCTCTGCTCGATTACCATTTCTCTATGTTCTCGGTGGTTTAATCTTATCGTCATTCCCATCAAAATCCCTCCGCAATGGCCGGTGGTCTTCCGGCACATCCTCTGCGGAAAGCAGCCGCTTCAGATTCGGATGGCCCAAAAAAACCACGCCGACGAGGTCGAAGATCTCACGCTCAATCCAGTTTGCCGCCGGCATAAAGCTCGCCAGGGACTCAACATTCGGATCGTCTTTTGGAACGACCGTTCGCACCGAAACAAACGTCCCCTCGGTATCTAAGGAGAAATGGTAGAGCAGCTCAAAACCTGCCCGGGTATCGGTGCCGGTCGCAGTCGAGAGCCGCGCTCCTTTTTCCAGAAACAGGAAGCGCCCGACTTCGCCCAGCCGTTCCCGGGGAACGGTGAGGTAGAGCCGCCGGGCAGCGTGCTCATGCAGTTCAAAATCGGGAAACCGCAGTTTGATTTCTTCGACAATCATATCTTTGCGAGCAGTTTGGCAATCCCTAAAATAATCGCCTCCGGTTTTGGGGGACAGCCCGGAATGTAGACATCAACCGGGATATGCCGGTCTAACGGCCCGGCGGTATTGTAGCCGTCCTGGAAAATCCCGATACCGCAGGCACAGGTTCCAACCCCAACGACCAGACAGGGTTTTGCCGTTTCGGTATAAACCCGCAGCAGTCGGTCGACACACATCCGATTGACAACACCGGTGACCAACAGCACGTCCGCATGCCGGGGTGAACCGACCAGCACCACCCCCAATCGTTCCGGGTCGAAACGAGGGGTGAGCGCGTCGAGAATTTCGATGTCGCAGTTGTTGCACGAGCTGACCGAAACATGGAAAACCCAGGGCGACTTTTTCAAACCCCAGCGTCGGATGTCTCTCATAGTCCGGTTAACGCCAGGATCATACCGACCGCGGAAGCCGTTCCTAAACCGAACCAGAAGAATTTCAGTGCCTGGTCGATTCGCAGTCGAGGATTGGTATTTTTTATGAGAATGACCAGAACTACAATGAGAATAAATTTTGGAATTGCCCAGAGGTCGCGCACGCCGCCCCAGAAAATAGTGATCATCAACACCGGCATCACAAAAAAAGTGATTGCCCGGGTAAGCTTATACAGCGCCAGCGCCACCCCCGAATACTCAATATACGGTCCGGCCATAATCTCCTGCTCGGCCTCGGGAATATCGAACGGCGCATAGCCCAGCTTCGCCTGGGTCGCTATCAGCACAACAACGAATGCGATTGCGCCCGATACTGAATACAGCACCGGACCGTGCGCCTGCTGGTAGAGAATCATCTCTCCGATTTTGAGGCTGTGCGTCTTGATTATCGCCAGAACGACGCAGATCAGTAACGGCAGTTCATAGGCGAAATAGAGATTCATCTCCCGTATTGCCCCCACCACTCCTAACGGATTCTTGGAAGCTGAACCACCGATAACTATCCCTAAGGGAACAAAAGCTAAAAAATAGACCACCACGACCAGATCCCCGATAAATGAACTCCGGGGATAGAGATTCATAAACCCGAGCATTGCCGCCGCTATCGTAATGCCGGTAAGACTGAGTATCGGTGCACCGAGAAAAATGACCCGGGGTACTCCGTCCGGTATCGTCGATTCTTTCAAGAGCAGCTTGAAAAAATCGGCAAACGGCTGAAACCAGGGCGGCCCGACCCGCCACTGGATGCGGGCGGAAACCATCCGGTCGAACCAGGTTAAGAAGAACCCGACAATCGCGGCGAATAAAAATCCCGGGAAAATAAGGAAGGAGAAGAGTATTTTTAGTACCGAACCTACCATCGGGAATCCCCACATGAAAAGTTCACTGTCCACCGTGCACACTCGTCCGTGTCACTCCATGTCAATCGCCTTGACCCTCCGTGATTCATTATCAGGTCCTCCGCCAGAAGGACGAATGCGAAATAGAGCGGGCGCCGACCCGTGACTTGACAGTTTCCTCTGCCGCTACGAACGAAAGCGCACCCGAAGGACAGCTCGCGGCACAGCGCGGACCCTCGTGCCGGTCTTTACAGTAGTCACACTTCATGACCACGTGCCGCACCAGCGTCGGCTCTAAGACCCCGAACGGACAGGCATAGATACAAGAATGGCATCCGATACAGAGAAAGCTCCGGCGATAGACGAAACCGGTCGTTTCGTCTCTTACCATTGCCGATTCGGGACAGGCTTTCGCACACAGCGGGTCTGCGCAGTGCCGGCAGGGCGCAGGTATCAATGCGCTCTGCCGTACCCAGCCGTAGCGGATTCTCGCCTCACCTTTAAACGCAGCCCGACATGCTGCCTCGCAGGATTGGCAGCCGATGCAGTAGTCGAGATCGACGATCAGATTTTTTTCCATACCTTAGCAAGGGCGAATGGAATTATACAATCGCCGGTTGTCTTGTCAATCACGGGCTCAAATAACCGCCGGTTCTCTCGCCGGTTTACCGAACAAGCGACGACCGCTCGGGGCACCGATGGCGAACGCTCGACAATGAATTCTTCCGTCCCCTCCGCGGTATCGACCACTACCGTCTCGCTGGTTCTCAGATTTAAAGCGGTGCAATCAACCGGATTCAGCTTCAACCGATTTTTCGAATCGACAAAAAATCCCTGAAATTCTATTGCCGGTTTTTCTCCGACCAGAATAAATGGATAGGTTCGTCTCCGTTTCGGCTTCAACCGTTCATCTAAATAATCCTCCGCAACCCTCAAGACCTCGTCCGGCGCAACCAGCCGGCTCATTTCAGTCGCTCGGGGGCTGAAACCGATGCCCAACCGGGAAGCGGTCTGGTTCAGGATCTCGCCGATCGACTTTACGCCACTGGGCGGCACCACCGGCTGGGTCAGCCTGCCCTCCCCCCACAACGTCGGAATCGTACCGGTCTTCTCAAGGTTGGATGGTACCGGTAGAATCAATGCCCCACCTTTTTTCCCCGGAATGAAGGTTGCGGTCGTTATCAGCATATCCAATTTTTTCAATATCGGGTCCAGCTGGGGATAATCAAAGGGAAACGATTCGCCAAAATTCCAGAGGACCTTGATCTTTCTGTTTTTTACTAACGACATAATCTCCCCGAATCCTTTACCGCTAACCAGGCACCGCGCTTCGCCAGCTGCTAAAAATGTAATCTTGCCCGGAGCTACTGAGGCAAGCAGCTGGGGCGCCAAAGCGAAGAGAAACGGCATTTCTACCCTGCCCAGCGTCGTTCCCGCAGCAACCACCACCCGCCGGGCTTGATTCACCATCGCTGACAGTCCTTCGATCTGCTCGATCGGGACTCCCGATGCCTGGGCAATCTTATCGCCGGTCGCCGGCGCGGGCTTTCCCTGAACTCGCTCGTAAACCCCTAACAGCAACAACGGCTCGGAGCCGGGTTCGACCCGGATGAACCGGTCTGCAAAAAAACCGGTCCGGGTGTGAATTGAATCGATCACCACGATCCGGTGCTGCCGCTCCCGATACCGGGCATCGAGCACCGGCTTTGCCAGCACCGGCATCTGGTTCAGGACATCGCCGATGAGAATAAAAAGGTCTGCCTCCCGGATGTCAGTCAATTGAGCGGATCTGACCCCTGGCAGCCGATACTGGAAATAACCTTCCGGTTCTAAATAACTCGAGCCGACGGTTTCAATCCCGAACGCCTGGGCAAATCCTGCAATCACACTCGCCTCTTCCTGAGTCAGATTTTTATCGAGGGTAACGGCTATCTCCTGCACCCTGGTCGCTTTGAGAATTTTCTCGATCTCGGTCCACGCCCGCAGCCAATCGGTCCTCCGTCCTTCAATAATTGGCTCGGTCAGCCGCCGGGGATGGTCTAACAGCCAGGCTGCGCCGTTACCGCGGGCGCAGAGCCGGCCCTGATTTATCTCTGAATCTTTGCGGTACTCAACCCCTTTGATCGCACCCTGGTCGATGGCGATTCCCAGTTCGCAGCCGTAGAGACAGAACGGACAGGTCGTCGGTGCAACCTTCATAAGGGCACCTTCATAAGGGCACCTTCATAAGGGCACCTTCATAAGAACGGGTCCTCAATCTCTTTCACGTCATCCCAGGTCACCACCGGCCCGTCTTCACAGAGAAACAGACTTCCCATCCGGCAGTGACCGCACTTTCCTGCACCGCACGACATGTTTTTTTCCATCGACAAATAAATATTGGAACCTCGAAACCCGATCGCTAATAACCGCTCGGTCACGAACTTCATCATCAACGGTGGGCCGCACACCACCGCGACGCTATTGTTCAGGGACTTGATCGGAACCGCATCGAGAATCGTCGTCACCACTCCCACCTTTCCCGCCCAGGACTCATCCGCCACATCCACCGTCTGTAAAAAATCGACTCCTGCCAGTTCTCGCCACCGGACCAGCTCCGGTTTAAAGAGAATATCCTTCGGCGTCCGGGCACCGTAGCGAACGACGATTTTACTATACCGCAGTGGCTCGGCGATCAACGCAAAAAAAAGCGCTCGTAACGGTGCCAGCCCCACTCCTCCACCGACAATCAGAATCTCTTTGCCCTCGAATTTTTCAAGCGGATAGCGCTTACCGTACGGTCCCCGGATCCCCAACGAAGCACCCGGTTTTAATTCAAATAACTTCGAAGTAACCTGGCCGACCTTCATGATCGTAACTTCGAGTTTATCCCGGTCGGACGGCGAAGATGAAGGGGTAAAGGGCGCTTCACCGACGCCGGGCACGGTCAGTTCAATAAACTGACCCGCTTCAAATTCAATCGGCGGCCGAACCTCTAATCCGAAGGTTTTAATCGTCGGGGTCTCGTCAATCACTGTCAGCAGTTTCGCCTGCTTCGGTTCGTAGGGATTCACGGCTCCTCTGCTCTGTCTGTCGATCATACCGCTTGAATGATCTTTCGGATGTCGATGCGGGCAGTGCAGCCCCGGATGCACCGTCCACAGCCGGAACAGGCATAGAGATTGAAATTCTCATAGAAAGCGCTGAACTTGCATTCGATCCGATTCCGAAATCGCTTCGCAAAGTCGGCGCGAGGATTTACACCTCCTCCAACCCGGGCATAGGCCTGGATATAGCAGTGGTCCCAAACCCGTACCCGCTCGAAACCCGGATCCCTGGCCTGGTCATACAAGAGAAAACAGTAGCAGGTCGGACAGATCTGCTCGCAGCCGTAACACTCTACGCAGTCTTTGCCCAGCGCTGACCAGAAACCGACATCGAGATTCCGTTTGATACGTTCCGCCAGGTCCGGTTTGAACGAAGGTGGATTCATTCGCTCTAATTCCGCCACTGCCCGCCGGCGCAGGCTGTCTCGAAAGCCGACATCGGTCCGGGCAGCGGGCGTGAAAAGGGCTTTGTTATCCTCGATAATCTTCTTCCCGGCTTCGCTCAAGGGCTCAACCAGGTAGCCGTTTTCCGCAAATCCGATATTGAGGTCCGAACCGTTTTCGACATATGGTCGGAGTCCCATCGTAGTGCAAAAGCAACAATCCTCCGGATAGGGACAATCGGCTGAAATTAAAATCGTCTTGTTCCGCCGTTGATCGTAGAACGGATCGATAAAATCTCCCTGCCGATAGATTTTATCGCCGGTCGTTAATGGATGGAGGTCGCAGGCTTTAACGCCCACCAGAACCTGGCTCGATATCTCTTTGTGGACTATCTCTCCAAAACTCGCCACCCGTTCTTTCGGCGGTAAAAAAAATGGACGGCAGGATTCTGCCGTCCTGATCCGGTCCAGCACCACTGCAGCCGTTTGATCCGGCTCGAATTTTTTCCAGTAGGTTTTTTCTTCGACGAGCGGCGGATAGGTTTCGATTGTCGGATAGAAAACCTGTGCATGTTCAAGGAGACCGAGGAGAAGGGGTTGAAAACTCTCCCGTTTCAGAAGGAGTCTTTCCATAATAAATTGGCACACTATAACAATCGTCGCCTATTTGTCAAGCATGTTTGAACCGGCTGGAGTTTCTTCTTAATTTTTAAAATATGTAGTGCGAACCTTATAGTATAGTGTCCTCACTCATTTTTAGAGATTTGTAAAAATTAGAAGACACTACACTCGTTCGCCTATTTTGGGCGAGGCTAAAGCCTCGCACTACGTCAAGTACTTGACATGCTTTCGCCTTTTGGCCATAATCGGCCATGAGCAAAAGCGAGAATTTCTATCTTGCCAAGCTTGAATGGTTGGGACCAATCCTTGTCCGCGGGCTGCGCGTGCTATCTTCGGTCGAAGCGCTCGGACAGGAATTCTCTTTTTCCCAGGCAATGATTCTCCAGACCCTTTTGGCAACCAAAAAAGAGATGCGGATGAACGAACTGGCGAAATTTCTCGGGCTGTCCAAAGCAAACACAACCGGTCTGGTTGACCGGTTGGTGAAAAAGAAGTTCATCAAGCGCTTCGCCAGTTTAGGCGACCGGCGGGTGGTTCTGATTCAGTTGACCAAGCCCGGAATTCGTGCCGCCGAAAAACTGAATACCGTCCACCGACAGGGCCTTGCCCAAATGATGCGGCGTATTCCCGAAGAAAAACTGCACTTATTCCTTGAGACCCTCGAGCAGGTTGCGATGGGCTTGACTCAGGCCCAGAATGACCTGCTTTCCCCGACCGCCGAATAGCCTTATTTTTTCTATGTTTTTTTTCCTTGACAAAAAGCCTTGATTTTGCTATATTTATCGAAATTAACAAGGAGGAGAAAGGATGACAAAAAGCGAACTCATCGATAAGCTTGCTACTGCTGTAACTCTCAAAAAAAAGGATGCCGCTCTTGCCCTCGAGACCTTCATGGACACCGTGAAATCGACGTTGAAAAAGGGTGACCAGATAGCACTTTCGGGTTTCGGCACATTCAAAATAAGGGTAAGCAAAGCACGGATCGGCCGCAATCCCAAGACCGGTGAATCGATCAACATTCCGGAACGGAAAAAGGTGGTCTTCAGGCCGAGCAAAGAATTAAAAGAAATAGTAAAGTAACCAGGTGACACTGGCCTCCCTCGGTCGTGCGGATTGAGGGAGGCCTTCTGTTTACTTCCGCCGATAACACCCGATGCGATGAAAACTATCCGGTGGCTTAAGAAATCCTTACGAATCATTGACCAAACCAGACTCCCGGGTCGTCTCCACTATCTCGATCTTAAGAGCTCACAAGATGTTTATTTTGCCATTACGACGCTCCAGGTCCGCGGTGCGCCTCTTATAGGCGTTGCCGCGGCTTACGGAGTGGCGCTGGAGGCCGAGCGCCGAAAAAATGGAGCCCGGTTGCGCACTCACCTCTATACGACAATCGAAAAACTGGCTGATGCCCGACCAACCGCCGTCAACCTCGGCTGGTCATTGGCAAGAATAAAAAAGCTGCTCGATGACCATTCCCTCAAAGCATCTCTTCTTCCCGGTCTCATTACCGAGGAAGCGACAAAAATCGAACGGGAAGAAACCGAGGCCTGCCGGGCAATCGGCCGATTCGGCGCCCAGCTGATAAACGACGGCGACCGGATTCTGACCTATTGCAATGCCGGCAAACTGGCGACCCCCGGGATCGGGACCGCCCTGGGGATACTGTATACTGCCCAAGCCCGGGGTAAAAAAGTTACTGTTTTTGTCCCTGAAACCCGCCCATTACTGCAGGGTGCGCGATTGACCGCATTTGAGCTGAAAGCAGCAAAAATCCCGGTAATGTTAATCGCCGATAATATGGTGGCTGCAGTACTGCCCGAAATAAACAAGGTCATCGTCGGTGCCGACCGGATTGCCCGCAATGGCGATACTGCCAATAAAATTGGCACCCGGACCCTCGCCATCACCGCCTCCTATTTTAAGGTTCCATTTTATGTCGCTGCCCCGATCTCCACCTTTGACCAGACAAAAAGAACCGGCATCAACATTCCGATCGAATATCGCTCCAGTTCCGAACTCATCTGTATCGGTAATAAACAAATTGCCCCCAGTGGAATAAAAATCTTCAATCCCGCCTTCGACATCACCCCGGCTTCGCTCATCACCGCCATCGTTACCGACCAGGGAGTAATAAAACCGCCGTTCGAGGATTCGATCAGCCGGCTGTTGAAATCTTGATACCGTTCATTGTAATTTTGGTTTTAGTTCCTCCCGACCTCCCCCCTCTGCCCGACCCCTTTGCCGTCGAGCTCCGAATCGTCGAACCGAAAAAAGAAACAGTACCACTCGACTGCCTGACTGCCTTCGTTTCGGTCATAGACCCCAACGCCCTGCTGTTTAGAATTTCCAATGGATTCAGCCGGGAAAGGCTCACCGCCGAGGCAAGCTTCATCCAGGGCAACGATTTTTCACCTTTTGCCAACACCCGGGGAAGAATCAACTGGCTCCATCTCTTGCCCGCCGCTTGGTGGAAATTGGGCTTTGATTACAACCGGACAAAAAGGGAAACTCAGTTCCAGCAAACTTTTGGCGGGTTAGTTGCGGCCCAGTTACCCGCTCACCTCAGGCTCACCTGTCCGGGTGGCTACACCGAATTTTTTGATACCAGCAAACATTCATTCGCTGCCCTCTATCCCCAACTCGATTACCAGTTCCGGCTTTTCGGCTACGGCGAAGCCACAACCCGGTTCTTTTTCCAGCCGGATTTTAGAAACTTCCTCGATTTCTCGCTTGCCGACCAGATAACGTTCAATCCCCGGTTTACGCTCCAGCCGTCCATCTCCTTCCAGACTCCGGAAAAACTCTGGGCGGTCAAAATGAAATTCGGCTCCCGGATCAAGAGCTGTGCCTTCGATCTGGCGGTATTGTATAATCTGCGGCAACTCCTCCGCTTCGATTCCCTGTATTGTGCCCAACCGTTTGCTGAACTCAATCCTGACCTCAGTCCGCCACGGTATCGTCCAGCCATAACACTGAAAATTCAGCTCTTGACCCTTGAACTCCAATTAGTACGTGCCTGGATCGATTCGTTCGTCTATTGGACCGACTCGAACCACGACTCGCTTTTTGAGCCCCACAACCACGATGTCCGTCGGGATGGGATTCAGCTTAGCTATCGGTTCCAATGGAAGGGAATGAAAAACTCATTGGGCGTGCACTATCAAAACATCGTTCCTCGTTTAGATTTAATCCCGGTCTGGACCCTAACCGATACCGTCGCATTTTCAATAAAACGTTTCGGTGTGGAGGTCGGGGCAAACTGGGTCGACCGTCGGCCGTTTGACGACCGCTCCCTCTCCCCTGTTTTCAATCTTTCTTCCCAGATAAACTATAGCGTCGGTTTACTTAAATTCTTTTTCGCGGTTGACAATATCTTGGATAGTAAATACGAAGCCCTCCCTTACCGGTTTCACACCGGCCGCCGTTTTTCCCTGGGCTGCTTGTTGTCGAAAGCGCTTTAAAAATTAATAAAAAAATCTATTCGGCTTCTATCTTCGCTCTTATTTTTTCGTTGCCGGGGTAGAGCTCCAACGCCTTTTTCCACATCTCCAAGGCTTTTTCTCTGTTTCCTGCCTTATCATAAGCTTCGCCTAAATGGTCGTAGATGACAGCATCCTGGGCGATGCCGATCGCACGCTCCAATGCTCTAATCGCATCCTCATACCGGCGCTGCTTGAAATAAATCCAGCCCTCGGTATCGATAAAGTAACCGTTATCCGGTTCTCGCGCCAGCGCCTTTTGGATTAACCGCAGGGCTTGGTCCAGGCTGTCGCCCTGCTCGGCATAGATGTAGGCGATGTAGTTCAAAGCGGAAGCGTTCTCGGAATCCAATTCCACCACCCGCCGAAAACCGTCAATGGCATTTTCGGTCTGGTTTAATTGGTCGTAGAGCATCGCCAGATTGAGCCAGGCTTTAGCATTGTGCGGATCGGATTTCAGCGATTCACGATAATACTGGAGCGCTCGCCCGCTATCCTTTCGTGCTTCCCAAACCAATCCGATAAAATAATAATTATCTGACCGATTGCCTTTGAGTTTAATCGCCTGCCGGAAGGCTCGCACTGCGTCACGATACTGCTTCGTCTCATAATAGAGCAGACCCAACGTCGTCCAGGTTTCGGGCACATCCGGCTTTGCCGCTTTCGCCCGTTGGAGATACTGCTCTGCCAGTTTATAGTTCCCCTCGTCCGCCAGGATCTTGCCAATGTGGAGCAGCGAGTATGCGTCTTTCGGTTCGATGCCGCAGGCGATAAGAAATTCGTGCAAAGCCTGACCGGTCTTGCCGGTCTTGTACCAGGCGTAACCGGCGAGCTGGTGCATGTCCAAATCAAAGGGGATTTCACCTAAAACCTCCTGCGCTAACGCAAGCCCTTCATCGAATCGTTTGAGCCGGACATACAATTCGACCAGCCGTTTTCTCACCAGGGTATCCTTCGGTTGATACTGACGGTAGTGCTCGTACATTGCAACCGCGCTGTCCGCAGATCGCTTCTCCTCAAAGCAGATACCCAATCCTAAATAAACCAGGGTAAAGGAAGAATCGAGCGCAGCAACCTCGCGGTAGCGAACAAGAGCCTGGTCGTAGCGTTTAAGCTTTCGCAGAGTATTTGCTTCGGCAAAGAGATAGCTGATCGACCGGGGATTCCTGGCGGTCAGTTTTTCATAGAGTGCCAGCGCTTCATTGAGTTTGTTGACGCCCTCATAGACCCCGGCAAACGAATAGATAAAATCATCGGTTACCTGCATCGCCAACCGCCGCTTAAAAGCGGTGATCCCCTTTTCGGTCTTGCCTAATTGGATATAGATGTTACCGAGGAGGGCGAAGCTGTTGTAATCATTCGGTTCAATTTTTGTTAATCGCCGGGCATAGGGTAGCGCTTCATCGTAACGACCGGTCTCGTATAAGAGCTTTATTAAACTGGTCAGAATTTCTTTTGAGTACGGATTGAGTTTGTGCGCACTGCGATACTCGGCAAGCGCTTCGTTGAGCCTGCCTTCGTTCTCGTAGTAAGTTCCGGTGGTAAAATGGTCGTACGCCGGTTGAATCAGCGCTTTCGGTGCGCACGCCGCGCAGAGCAGGAGCGCGATTCCGAGCAATTGTTTCATTTGACTACACCATAGGGAGAACCACCGGTAAGTCAAGGCAGAGGTTAGTAGTGAGGAGTGAGAAGCGAGGGATGAGGAGGAAAAATAGATTGACAAGCAAAGAAAGAAATTTAAGATGGGCTATGCGGTTATTGGTAATGGCAATGGTCGCGAGCACTCTCTATGGAGGAATTTGCAAAGAGGTTCGACCCGGGCTGTTTGCCTTCTGTTTCGATAAACCCTATCCGGGCGAGGAAATTTCCACCATTTATTTCGGCTCTCCGCCCGAGATGGCGAAGTGGATATACAGTCGGCTTGCGCCGTTTGTCCCGCCGAAAAAACCGACCGGCATCAAACGGACCATCGGTTTGCTCACCGGCGGACTTTTATTCCGCGACCCGCCCGAGCATCCGAAATACGCAATCGACCCGAAATTGGCGGCGGAACGAGCCTTGGACCTCTGGCCGGCGGTAATGGTCATACCACCCGAGAAAAAAATTCATATCGCGTTCGTTAACGTTATCTACGCCCATGGTTCGATTGATACCCTTATTCCACTCTATCAAACCTTGAAGCGCCAGCCCGGTATGGCTCAGTACTGGAATGTCTTTGCGGCCGTCGCCCAGGAATGTTTGCACCTGGCGAAAAAGAGTTATAGCGAATATCAAAATCTCTGCCAAACAAGTACACCCGACCTGCCGGTAACCGTCCTTAAAGAAAAGCTCGACCGGACGAAAACGATCGCTGAGCTCGCTCGACTCCTGGACCCAACCGACCAAAAGATTACCCAGTTCATACACGAGCTCTACCGTACCCTCGGCATTCAGCCGGCAAACTGAAATTAATTAAAAATATCTTAGCACTGGACATCTGAAGAAAATTTTTTGTTGCTCTATTAGAACTGGGAGAACAACAAACTCTTGACAAAAATTTAATTTTATTTAATTTCTTGCTTAGGGGATAAGAAATGTCAATGAGGTGTTATATAAGGGGTATAATATTTGGACTGATTTGTTTAGGCGTAAATTCAGCCGAGGGGGGAGTTCATTACAACCCACTAAACCGTCAGCTATATCCGTATAGCCTCTCCTATCGCCAACCCTATAATGTCCTATTACGGGATGGTATCCATAAGCTTAATACCTCCCCTCAAACCAGCGGCATCACACCGATCAATGGAGCTTTGCTTCGTCCGGAAGTTGACCTTTCCATCCCGGGGCGGGGACTCGATTTGACCATAACCCGCTGGTATAACAGCAAAATCTGGCAACAGTGGGATCACTACCGGACTTATAATTGGGGATGGTTTGCTCCATTTCTCGTTCCCTACACCCCTACGGGTATTGGATGGGACCTCCACATGGGAAAGATACACTATGATACCACGAGTAAGAACTTCATTTATGAAGCACCGGGTGGATCCACTTACGAACTAAAAAAGAAGTCGGACTCAATATATGTATCTACTGGTATTTCAGCTTTTGAATATAATGACTCAACGAAGATTATGGTCGCCAAAGAAGGATCTAGATACTTCTTCAGCGATGAGCCATTCCCTTTTATGGATGCCCGTGTCACAAAGATTCAGGAACCAAACGGTAATTACATCCTCATTACTTACAAAAATATGGTATACTCGCCGGGTGATGGAGTAGTGATTGATTCGATAATTGACGACTGTAACCGCACAATGAAGTTCCACTATTCCTATTTTCTCACACCAGCCCCCTGTAGTATGGAACCGAAGTATGCGGTATTAGACAGTATAACTTATAAGGGATTAAATGGGGAAAATTTAGCTATCCGTTATCACTATAAGGCCGACACTATTACCAGTAATCCACTTGCTCCTGATGAACCGTTCAAGTTCTGCTGCTCCATTTCTGCAGATTATTGGATCTCATGCGATACTTTGACCATTCCGTACTTCTCCTCGGTTGTCTATCCCAATGGAGATTCAGTCACCTACCAATACAATGATTCTCTGGAACTTGTAAGAATTATCACAGCGAATGAAGGAAAGATCGAATATGAGTATTCTACTTATGAGTACCGTTTTCCAACAGAGTGGGATTACCCTCCATTCGGACCGGATCACTAGTGTCCTGTCCCATAAATCACTTGACATTTAAGTTATTATGTATATAATTA